>NZ_JAVRCB010000053.1:0-57403 GCF_034530955.1 Nostoc sp. DedQUE05
TCCCCAGTCCCCAGTCCCCAGTCCCCAGTCCCCAGTCCCCAGTCCCCAATCCCCAGTCCCCAGTCCCCAATCCCCAGTCCCCAGTCCCCAGTCCCCAGTCCCCAGTCCCCAGTCCCCAATCCCCAGTCCCCAGTCCCCAGTCCTCTTCTACCTTTCTACAGGAATATTCGATGCCTCTAGCTTCAATTGTTGAGCGGGATAATCAGTGAGAGCAAGTGATATTTTCTTGACATCATCAAGTAAAGCTGTAGGAATGCTTACTGTACCTGAAAATGCTGGCCCATTTACAGGCAATTCTGTTGGTAAACCCTCTGTACTTGCACTCAGGGTTCGTCCTTTGTCATCAGTAACATCTAAAAAACTATACAAGAAGCGCACAGAATCCTTACCTTTGTTCTGCATTTTCACTTTCAGTAGTAAATCACCACCAGAGTAGCGAGCAGATTGTACAGTCATTGTTACACCCTGACTTTGGGCAGTAACCGGAAAACCTGGTAGAGGCTTTTCTTCAACTACTTCTGGGGGTTTTTCCTCTGGCTTCTGCTTGCTGCTGTTGGTTTCTTCATCATCTTCTTCGGGCTTTTCCGATTTAGCGGCTTTAGTTTTACCCTCAATTCGCGCCTTGACTATTTTCAGAATTTCTTCCTCTTTTAATAGCACTAGCCCTCCCTGTTGAGAGCTATTTGCCTTATTGCTGGCAAATTTAGTTGTAGGACGCCCATCTGGTGTAGTCACGCCTTTAAGTGCTGAACTCCCCAGTTCAAAGCCCAATAACGCGCTCACAGAACCTGCTCCCATCATCAGAATTAACAAAATCAAAGTAAGAAGTACAGTAGAATTTATTTTCATCGCTGACAAGCTATCACAATAGAATGCTGGTCTATTTAAGAATAGTGAAGCTTTTGACCTCAATCCTTAAAGGAACTTAATCAATATTAGTTTGCACTATATCTATGATCAAATTATGTAGTATAAAAATCTAATAAACTATTGTCCAGTATTCACACGTGGTAAATTTGTGCTATATTCATTGAATTGGCTAAACTCAGTGCGTGAAGTATTTTGCTCGCTCTAAAATTAGTAAATAAGGTTGACCTAAGAGTTGAAGTAATTTTCTCGTAGCAACCCACACACCAAAAAACAAGCGCCTTTGGCCGATTGGGGAGGCAACGAACTCATAATTCGTCTTCAGGCTGGTTCGATTCCAGCAGGGCGCACTGAATCATAAAAAATGGGCATGGGGCATGGGGCATGGGGCATTGGGCATGGTTTATTCTCCTTGTACCTGCATTTTCCCACTCCCCACTCCCCAATCTTACCGAGATGGTAATGTTTCAAACCTGAATTCTGTTCCTACTTTGAGTTTGTTGCTATAGCGAGGAGACACGAGCAACGATGTGTCATAAGGATTTGGTAAATCAGGAGTACGAATATAAGGATCGTTGCCAACTTGCTGAGTCAGGGCATCATGATATAAAGTATTAACCAAATTGGCGTCGCGGGCAATTTCATTTTCTGGGAAGGAACCACCGAAACCAGAACCAGATCCGAAAAATGAGTCTAGCTGACGCTTGAGGCTGCTACTATTTTCGTAGAAATTGCGATCGTGACGAAAATAAGCTCGTTCAAATACATCATTCATAGTTTCAGAATTGGGTGTTGCCGTTTGGGCAGATGCAATAGAGGGAAAAGCAATACCAGCAGCAAGCAGCACCAATAAACCACCAAAGGTTTTAAATTTTATACGCACGTTTTTGACTCCTCAACTTTTGCTTTGGGCGAATCTTAATTTATGCTGAAGTTCAGAACTCTGATGAGTTCAACCTTTGGTGTAGCACAACTTTTAATGTTTTGTAATGACGTATCCTACTGAAACTCTTACCCACTCAGATATTTGGGCAACCACTTCTGATTTGACCACTTTACGCCACAAGTTACTAGATTTATTTTGCCAACTTGCTTATCAAGAGGGTGATTTTCTCTTATCTTCTGGGCTACGTAGTTCTTATTACGTCAATAAGACACAGGTAACACTCCATCCTCAAGGTGCTTTAGCAGTCGGACGATTACTATTTCCTTTATTACCTGTAGATACACAGGCTGTAGGTGGTTTAACAATGGGAGCCGATCCAATTGTGACAGCAGTGAGTATAGTTTCTGTTTATGAAAACCGCCCAATACCAGCGCTGATTATTCGCAAGGAAGCCAAGGGTTATGGAACAAAAGCTTATATAGAAGGCCCCAGTTTACCAGAGGGCGCAAAAGTAGTAGTTTTGGAAGATGTAGTCACAACTGGGCAATCTGCTCTAAAAGCGGTTGAGCGTCTTAAAGATGCAGGTTATACCGTAAATCAAGTAATTTCACTGGTAGATCGACAACAAGGGGGAGGTGAGTTGTACCAGTCAGCAGGGTTGAAGTTTGAAACTTTGTTTTCGATTCAGGAAGTTCAAGAACGCTACCGACAACTTGCAAATTCATGAACAAAAGGAGATAAATATGCAAGCAACAGTATCCACACTAACACAAGAAAAAGTCGATAAAGCTGTGAGCGCAATTCTTGAAGTACTAGGAAAGCCAGAAAATGATTTACACCACAAAGCGTTAACAGCTTTTCAGAGTGGCGATTATCAAACTGTAAAGAGACTGGCATCTACTAACTTGACTGATGATTATTGCAAAGCTTTGGGATATCTGGGAGGAGCGCTGAAGTTGACTCCAAACACTGATACTATTTTGGCGGAATCGGCTCGTAGTGCAGCTGAATTTGTCAAAGAAAAAGCATTGCAGCACCTTGGTCTTAAGATCGCTGATGCTTTGAATTAATCAATGCAATGAGCTTGCGCGATCGCTCTTTCGATGGCGGTATTGTACTTATACCAATTCAATTAATGATTGCAACACATTCTTGGGTAAAGACGCGATTCATCGCGTCTCTACAAATGGTCTATTTGTTGCATTCTTTTTTCAAATTGGTATTACTTTTTCCGGCTTCCTGTAGTAACAAAAGAAGAATTACTTCATCGGTAAGGTGAGGGTGAATGCTGTTTGACCAGAAAGTGTTAAATCAAGAGTAAGGTCGCCACGATGTGCCCTGGCAATTTCTCGGGCTAGGCTCAGTCCTAGTCCGATTCCTTCTACCTTGCGGTTACGTGAGGGATCGCCGCGATAAAATCGGTCAAAAATGCGATCGCGATCGCTTAGGGGAATATCTTTTGATGTATTGACAATGGTGACGTGAAGAGTTCTTGGAGTTTGATGAGCGCGAATTTGTATCCAGCCGTTGGTGAGATTGTATTTAATTGCATTACTAAATAGGTTTTGCAAAACTTGAATTAAAAGATCGCGATCGCCTTTTATCCACAACCCATTAGTAAAGTCAGTTTGCACTGTCAAATGGGGAGCTAGCATTTCCACATCTTCTAGCATCTCCATCAGCAACTCAGACATATCCACTTCAACCAGATACAAGCTCATTTTTCCGGCATCTGCCAGAGATAGCAACAAGAGTTTTCGCATAATTCCACTCAGGCGGCGCACCTCATCTAACAAATTGCTTAGGCGCTGTTGTACTTCACTACCGGGATCGACTTGTTGGAGTGTTCGTTCTAGTTCGCCTTGCAAAATAGTCAGTGGGGTTTTTAGTTCATGAGCCGCATCACCACTAAAGCGGGAAGCTTGGGTAAAACTACGTTCCAAGCGTGACAACATCAGGTTAAACACCTGAATCAGTTCGACAAATTCAACATCAGTTGTCCCAATGGGAATCCGCTGATCTAGCCCTTTGACAGTTACCTGTTGAATTACGCCCGTTAATTGCCTGATGGGACGCAAAGCACCGCCAGAAACTAACCATGCTCCCACCGCAACCAGCAGCAGCGCTCCCGGAATTGAAACTAGGAAGATATTGCGAATGATAGCCATATCTCGATCTACGGCTTGCAAGCTAACGGCAATGGCAATCTGAGCATTAGGTAATTTAGTTGCCCCAATCCGCCAGACTGCGGTTGTTGTCCGCTCTGTGACAAATTGAGGTGGGCGTGGACGAATCAGTGGTGGTCGCTCGAAGGATGGATTGGTAGTGGAGGGTAAAGGTGGTGGTTCTCTCTTCGGCGACGGTGGTAGAGTTGCCAACTCAAGACGCTTCAGCAACAGACGATTCACCTCAAGATCGGTAGGTAGGGAGTTGGATTGATAAAGTATATTGTTATTTGTGTCCAGCACCACCAGGGCGACGGGGGTTTTTGTATTGGTTCCGAAAGCATAAGATAAGGAATCTTCGTAAAACTGCCATCGCGATCGCTCGCGTGAATTTTCTTTTTTGGAAAAGGCTGCGCCAGTGGGAGGTTCCTCTGGTGGAGGAAAGTTCGGAGTTGCCCGCATCAAGTGATTTAATAGTTCTGCATCCAGGCGGCTAATCTTAGCATTGTAAATCTGAAACCAGGAAACCGCGCCAAATCCGACTAATGTGCTGCCAGCTAGAGCCGCAGACAACAGAGCAATGCGGAGTCGAAACGAAGGAAGTTTCATGATGAAGAATCTGGCTTGCGAAATCGATATCCAACCCCTCGAATGCTTTCAATCCAGACTACTTGATCGATGGGGTCAATCTTTTTACGAATTCGCTGGATACAAACATCCACAACGTTGGTGTTGGGGTTAAAATCGTAGCCCCAAACGTGTTCTAAAATTTGAGTACGAGTGAAAACCCGTCCGGGAGAACGCATGAGATATTCTAGAAGATTAAACTCGCGGCTGGTGAGTTCTATCGCTTGGCGATCGCAAGTGACTTCTCTAGTGATGCGATCGAGTTTGATCGGCCCAACGCAAAGTAGATTTTGGCGATCGCTTACACTCCGACGCACAACGGCATGAATTCTAGCTGCTAATTCTTCCACAAAAAACGGTTTAGCGATATAGTCATCCGCTCCCAAATTTAGCCCTTGCAAGCGATCGTCTAGTTCATTCCGAGCCGTCAACAAAATTACCGGAGCGTTCCGACCTTGCCGCCGTAATAGTTTTAGAATTGATAGTCCATCTTTTCCCGGCATCATAATGTCGAGTACGATCGCATCATATTCGTTGTCTAATGCCCGCAGATATCCGTCATCACCGTTATCGCAGTAGTCTACAACAAATCCCTGCTCCTTTAATCCAGCCCGGACAAAGTTAGCAATTTTCGCTTCATCTTCAACAAACAGAACATTCACAGCATTTATTAATTCATATATTCTTCTATTCTAAATTCATTATTTTTTATTCAAATTACAAAACTGTAATTTAGAAAATAGGAAAGCTGTAATTTTGAGGTGGCTCAATTATAAATATGAACACCGTAGCTTTTAAAGGTTGATTTTTATGAATATTCGTCGAGTCTTAGCTGTAGCCGCAATTCCTTTTTTGATTGGTACATTCGGTTTTGTTGCACCCAATCAGGCAAATGCCGCTAATCCACCTCATTGGAACGCCGAGATTTCACAACAGCCCAACAAACGGCAAATATCTGATGAAAAACCACAAATTAGACATTCTAAACTTCGTCCACATCAGAAAAAGCGTACTCCCCAACGTCCCCAACCTCATAATCAAGAAGCAGTTCAAAACCGGGTAGAACGCAATAACCGTTAATTTATGCACCCTTGCATTTTGCCTCGCCCTCAGCGGCGATCTCATCAGAGTATTGTTGTTTCTAAATTACAGTTTTGTAATTTAGAAACAGGGCAAACTGTTATTTTGAGAAGACTTAATTAGAAATATAAACCTTTGGAGATTTAATGATGAATATTCGTAGAGTATTAGTAGTAACAGCGATTCCTGTTCTGATTGGCACATTTGGTTTGATTTCACTCAATCAAGCAAATGCTGCTAATCAATTCGAGCGAATTGCACAGGCGCAACAACCGCCCAACGAACCATCAAACGAACAGCCGCGTCCACCCAGACCTGATTTTGCAGCCGCAGCGACCAAATTAGGAGTTACAGAAGCCCAATTAAAGGCGGCGTTAGGAGTTCCAGCCAATCCACCAAATCCAGGCGATCGCAATCAACGCCCACCCAGACCTGATTTTAAAGCTGCAGCGACCAAATTAGGAGTTACAGAAGCCCAGTTAAAGGCGGCGTTAGGAGTTCCAGCCAAGGAGCCAAATCCAGGCGATCGCAATCAACGCCCACCCAGACCTGATTTTAAAGCCGCAGCAACCAAATTAGGAGTTACAGAAGCCCAGTTAAAGGCGGCGCTAGGAGTTCCAGCCAAGGAGCCAAATCCAGGCGATCGCAATCAACGCCCACCCAGACCTGATTTTAAAGCCGCAGCAGCAAAGCTGGGTGTCACTGAACAACAGTTAATCGACGCACTAGGTGTTCCACCTCATCCTCCTGGCGATGGCGGAGCCTCTCCCCAAGAAAATCGTCCTAATCAACCATAGAACACGCAGTAGGGGCGTAAGGTCTTGTGCCCCTACAACAGGTAAGGTTTTTTCCCCTTTAACATGACGTGAGTTCGATGAACCTCTCCCGGACAACCTCCCTCTCCCACGGGGAAAGGGAGGAGCAACGAGAAATTAGGGTTTTGGCTCCCCTCTCCGTGTCGGAGAGGGGTTGGGGGAGAGGTCAAAAAAGGGCTTGTCGAACTCACGTTAACATGAGTCCCTTTCCCCCAAAACCCGACAAGTATTGGGTGTAGTTCAAATAGATGAAAGATGCTGTATATATAGTGTGAGATTATTTGATTTTTTCTTTCACCAGAACTACTACAATTACTATTGATGCTAGATAATGGGAAGGCTTTGACATTTTCTTGCCAATCTAGCCCGGAAACAATAACTAAGACTTATGCGAACTCACTATTGCGGCGAACTCCGAAAAGAACATATTGGAGAAACTGTTACCTTTTACGGATGGGTAGACCGTCGCCGCGATCATGGTGGTGTGATATTTTTAGATTTACGCGATCGCTCTGGAACTGTCCAAATCGTCAGCGATCCGCAACGCACCCCAGATTCTTACGAATATGCGAACGCCCTGCGAAATGAATATGTTGTCGAAATCACTGGTAGGGTAACACAACGTCCCGAAGAATCGTTGAATACCCGCATCCCCACAGGCGAGGTAGAAATCTACGCCGATAAAATTGAACTACTCAATGCTGTTCGCAAACAGTTACCTTTCCAAGTTTCTGTAGCTGACACTGAAACAGTGCGAGAAGACTTACGGCTGAAATATCGTTATTTGGATTTGCGACGCGAACGTATGGCGCAAAATTTGCAACTGCGTCATCAAATTGTCAAAGCCATGCGTCGTTATCTAGAAGATTTGGAAGGTTTTATCGAAGTCGAAACCCCAATTCTTACCCGTTCTACCCCAGAAGGAGCGCGGGATTATGTTCTACCTAGTCGCGTCAATCCTGGTGAATGGTATGCTTTGCCGCAATCACCCCAGCTATTTAAACAATTGCTGATGGTATCCGGCTTAGATAGATATTATCAGATTGCCCGTTGCTTTCGTGACGAAGACTTACGCGCCGACAGACAACCAGAATTCACGCAGTTGGACATGGAAATGAGCTTCATGTCCCAAGAAGAAATTATCGAACTAAATGAGAATTTAGTTTGCCATATTTACAAAACAGTTAAAGGCATTGAGTTACAGCGCCCTTTCCCTCGTCTCACTTATGCTGAGGGGATGGAACGTTACGGTAGTGATAAACCAGATACACGCTATGGTTTGGAATTAGTGGATGTCTCAGATATCGTCAAAGACTCTGGTTTCAAAGTCTTTCGGGATACTGTTACCAATGGTGGTATCGTCAAAATTCTGCCCATTCCCAACGGTAACGATGTAATTTCTAATGTCCGCATTAAACCAGGCGGCGATTTATTTAAAGAAGCCAGCGAAGCCGGTGCGAAAGGTTTAGCTTATATCCGCGTCAGGGATGATGGCGAAATTGATACTATTGGCGCGATTAAAGACAACTTAAGCGAAGAACAAAAACAAGAAATTTTGCGCCGTACAGGTGCAAAAGCTGGACATTTGCTGTTGTTTGGGGCAGGGGAAGCTGCTACAGTTAATAAAACATTAGATAGATTACGGCAAGCGATCGCAAGAGAATTTAACCTAATCGATCCAGAAAAAATTAACTTACTGTGGATTACAGATTTCCCGATGTTCGAGTGGAATGCTGACGAAAAACGTCTAGAAGCATTACACCACCCGTTTACAGCACCACATCCTGATGATTTGAGCGACTTAAAGACTGCACGCGCCCAAGCTTACGACTTAATACTCAACGGCGTAGAAATTGGCGGCGGGAGTCTGCGGATTTATCAACGAGAAATTCAACAGCAAGTGTTTGAAGCGATTGGGTTATCTCCTGAAGAAGCACAAAGTAAATTTGGCTTTCTTTTAGAAGCATTTGAATATGGTACGCCGCCGCATGGTGGCATCGCCTACGGTTTAGATCGTTTGGTAATGTTGCTAGCTGGAGAAGAATCCATTCGGGATGTCATTGCTTTTCCAAAGACACAACAAGCACGTTGTTTGTTAACAGATGCGCCTTCGAGTGTAGATGCTAAACAGTTGAAAGAATTACACGTTGCTTCGACTTATAAACCAAAGTCTTAACTCGACTTTATCCAATTAGGCGGCATAAACAGCAATATCGTTTGTTTCATTGCCAATACCAAACAAGCCAACCCAAGGTGCGCCCTATCACCCGTTGTTTTGGAAACAAAACAAACCCTTTGCGCTCTTTGGGTTGGAGTACTACTTGTATAATCCAACGGCAATTTTGATTATTTTAATATTCAAAACTCAGTGACAACGTTAACAATTTTATCTTCGGTGTCGTATCCAAAGTAGGTTGGATAACAACCATCTCCATACCCTGATGAAAAAGCAATTATATTTAATTGAGTAGATTTATCTATACAAACATTTGCCCAATCCCATGTAGGTCTGTAATTTTTTCTTAATTCATCTTGAATCAGGTCTATCAAGCTTTCTTCTTGGGGATTAGCACTGTGTGCATAGTATATTGAATCATCAAGAATCTTTACTGCATCAAAATCCATAAAGCAGCCAACTCCAGAATCAACTGGATAACCCAAGGTGTCATTTTCTGTAAGCGAAGCTAGTTCTTCATCAGAGCAAATACCTAATTTCCAATTTATGGGACTTTCTTCGCTAATACGAATTATGGCATAAGCCACTCTTTGGTCATTATTTCTTGGATAATGAGCAACAATTAAGAAAACAGGATATTTACCAATTGGTAAAGACTTTTGAAAAGCTTCACTATCAGGAAAAGCAAGTGGGTCACAAGCTACTAATCTTCCTGAAGTTAAAATTAATTCCCCAACATAATGGGTTGTAAATGTAATATCTCCAATTGAACTAGATAGTTTTTCACCTCTTAAAGCTTTATAAAAATTAATAGTATCCATTTTTGTATAACGTTTGAAATAGATATTGTAGCATAAGTATAGTTCAAACCCTTGCAATGCTTAAGTGCTTGATAGAAGCTGTTGTCTTTGATGAAGTTAAAAGTGCAAATATTTTTTGCATTTAATCTGATTTATGCATTGGCTATGAATGCAATTTGCTAGAATTACTATAGTTTTTGTTTCTGAGATTTGGAAGAAATCTAGCATTTTATTATTATGATTATGCGCCTTCCCACAATTGCTGCGACCTTTCTGGTTGCTAGTCTTGGTATCGGTACACTTTTGAGTATTGCTGCCCCAGCTTCAGCTGACGAGATAATAACTTGTGCAAGCCAAAATAATCGAAGGAATACTTGTTCGGTAAATACAAGAGGCAGAGTGAGGCTTGTTAGGCAATTGTCTAACACCAGTTGTAGAGGAAATTGGGGCTATCGGAGAAATCGTATTTGGGTGAAAAATGGTTGCCGAGCTGAGTTTTCAGTTGGCGATCGCAGAAACGACAGATATGACAGATACGATCGAAATGATAGATATGACAGATACGATCGCAGAAACGATAGATATGACAGATACGATCGAAACGATAGATATGACAGATAGGAGACTGGGTATTGCATCAATATAGATAGTTAAGCAGAAATTAAGAAACTTACTTCTGCTAACTTTTATAAGTAAAGCCCTTATCAACTCTAAGAGGGTATTGATTTCTATGTATGTTAATCAAACATTGCTTTCGAGTGCGTGTCTAGTTGGCATTTATCTAGCGTTTCAAAACTTTGGATAGATGTTTCGGGTATATACAGCTAATTTCAAGTTGATGAAGTACACAAGCTGTCAAGTCTTCTTTGCGTATCTTGCTAATGCGATCGCTTCTTTTTTTGTAGAGAAGCGATCGCAGTGTTTATTTTATAGTCGCAGATAAGATAAGAGAGTAACATGCTCCTCACACACAAGTAGCAATGACCTCAACCCTGCGGAAACTTCCCCGTCTCAATGCTCCGACGCTGCACCAATTGCCCAATGGTTTGACAATCATTGCCGAGCAAATGCCAGTTGAAGCCGTAAACCTTAACTTATGGATAAAAGTTGGCTCTGCTGTCGAACCTGATGCTATTAACGGCATGGCTCACTTTTTAGAACATATGATTTTTAAAGGAACAGAGCGACTGGCAAGCGGCGAGTTTGAACGTCGAATTGAAGAACGGGGTGCTGTTACTAATGCCGCTACTAGCCAAGACTATACTCATTACTATATAACTACTGCCCCCAAAGATTTTGCCGAGCTTGCGCCACTACAAATAGATGTAGTATCGAATGCGAGTATTCCTGATGATGCTTTTGAACGTGAGCGATTGGTAGTTTTAGAAGAAATTAGGCGTTCAGAGGATAATCCCCAGCGGCGTACATATCGGCGGGCGATGGAGACAGCTTTTGATTATCTACCCTATCGCCGTGCGGTATTGGGGCCAGAATCGGTGATTGCCGGACTTAAACCCCAGCAGATGCGAGATTTTCATGCTGATTGGTATCAACCCCAGTCAATTACGGCTGTGGCTGTGGGCAATTTGCCCGTAGAAGAATTAATCGCAACTGTTGCGGAAGGATTTACAAAAGCCACTAAAACTCCCCACTCCCCACTCCCTACTCCCCACTCCCCCCTGAATCCTGAATCACCATTTACAGAAATTGTTCGTCGAGAATTTATTGATGAAAGTCTGCAACAAGCAAGACTAGTAATGGTTTGGCGGGTTCCCGGAATGACTCAGTTAGATTGTACCTATGGATTAGATGTTTTAGCCGGAATTTTAGGACACGGACGGACATCAAGACTGGTAAGGGATTTACGGGAAGAACGGGGATTAGTTTCTTCAATTTCTGTGAGCAACATGAGCAACGAGCTACAAGGGGTATTTTATATTTCAGCTAAATGTGCAGTGGAAAATTTAGCAGTTGTAGAGGATGCGATCGCTCAACACATTAGCAAACTACAAACAGAGTTGATAACAGAATCAGAGATTGCCCGTATACGGCAGCGAGTAGCTAACAGATTTATATTTGGCAACGAAACACCAAGCGATCGCTCTGGGTTGTATGGTTATTATCAGTCTTTGGTGGGAAATTTGGAACCCGCCTTTAACTACCCGGCGATAATTCAGAGCCAAGATGCAACAGACTTGATGCAAGCAGCCAAAAAGTATCTATCTCCAGATGCTTATGGTGTAGTTTTTGTCAAGCCGTAAATTAAAAATTAAAAATTGGGAATAGGGCATGGGGCATTGGGCACAAGAGGCAGAGGGGAAAGACTTACTGCAACTTCTCCCTTGCTCCCTTGCTCCCCTGCTCCCCCTGCTCCCTCATCCCCCACTCCCCAATTGAATCATGTGGACTCAAATCGACACCCATATTAGTCAGATGACTGGCGAAAAATTTCAGAGTCAGCAACGGCGATCGGTTGGTGGCGGGTGCATCAACCAAGGTTATGCTGTCTCTAATGGTGAGATAACCTACTTCGTCAAACAAAACCTTGCATCCCAAGTTGCAATGTTTGAAGCTGAGGCGTTGGGTTTAAAGGAAATGCTAGCAACAGCTAGTATTCGCATCCCCAAACCAATTTGCTGGGGTACTGCTGATAATTCTAGCTACATCGTCCTGGAATGGTTGGAACTTGGTAGCGGTAATAGCAATTCGTGGCTAGAAATGGGACGCAAGTTAGCGGCGATGCATAAAACTAGCAATAGTCAAGTTTTTGGATGGAAAATTAACAATACTATTGGTTCTACACCTCAAATTAATACTTGGACAGCAGACTGGACGGAATTTTATATTAAACATCGCCTGGGTTATCAATTTCAGTTGGCAAGGCGACGGGGAGGTAATTTTCCCCAACAAGACAAGTTACTAGCAACTATCCCGGAACTATTGGCGGATCATCAGGTGCAACCTTCTTTAGTACATGGCGATTTATGGGGCGGAAATGCTGGGTGTACTGCATCGGGAGAACCAGTGATATTTGATCCAGCAACTTATTTTGCGGATAGAGAAGTTGATATCGCCATGACCGAATTATTTGGTGGTTTCCCTGCAACGTTTTATAAGGGTTACAACGAGGTGTTTCCGTTAGATGCAGGCTATGAGCAGAGAAAAACGCTTTATAACCTGTATCACATTTTGAATCACTTCAATTTATTTGGGGGTAGTTACGATTCGCAAGCCAATAGGATGATTGACCAGATTTTACGATAAGGGATGCGGATTAAATTAAAGTGCAAAACTAGTGACACGGCGTCGCGGAAAGTGCCACGAGACACAAGGGAATCAGTGCGGTCTTCGGGCTTTGCCCCAAGTGGAGCATCTAGCGGCGTCCTTACTTCAATAATCCCACGTTTTTAAATGTGGGTTCCCTTCTGCCTCACTTCGACTACGCTCAGTGACCACCTGCCTTCTGAATTTGTCCTGGTGTCACAGACTCGATTGCGAGATTGATGGTATTTTATTTTTGCACAAACTCCTTTATCCCAATCGCATACAAGCTATGACACTCAATTTATATTTACTGCGACATGGAGAAACTACCTTTAGTCAAAGTGGTAATTTCTGCGGTGAAACTGATGCGGAGTTGACAACAGAGGGGATGCAGATGGCATCCGCTTTTGCCGATGTTTATCAACAATTGAAGTGGGAAGGGGTTTATGTTAGCCCAATGAAACGCACAATTGCAACTGCCAAGCCATTTTGTGATGCTATCGGTATAGATATGCAGTTGCGTGACGGACTTAGAGAAGGTAGTTACGGCGAATGGGAAACTAAGAGTAAATCGTTTGCCCAAGAGAATTACGCAGAAAACTATCTAAAATGGGTGACAGAACCCGCTTGGAATGCACCACTAGGTGGAGAAACTGCGGTAGATATTGCTAACCGTTCTATGCCTGTAATTGCTGAAATTCAAGAAAAACATCCCCAAGGTAATGTTTTAGTAGTTTCTCATAAAGCTACGATTCGGATTATGCTTTGCAGTTTACTGGGAATTGATTTGGGACGCTATCGCTATCGGGTGAATATTTTGGTCGCGTCGGTAAGTATGGTTAAATTTGACGTTAATGGCCCCTTGTTAGAAATCTTAGGCGATCGCCATCATATACCCGATCATATTCGCTCTCGTCCGGGAACATAATAGTCTCTTAGGGACTTGCAAAAAATAAATTATCCCAAATTATTTCTAGATTTGTAGGGGCGCAAGGCCTTGCACCCCTACAATTGGATTATTTTTTTAACTGGAAGGCGCTGCTTCGCCCGGCTAGCGATCGCGTAGGTTGACAAAGCCTTCAGTAAATAGGAGATTAATTTGATCGGGTATGAGGATTTATGCCCTGCCGAACCGATTTATTTTCATAGGTTCTAGCGTATCTTTGGTAAGATGCCTATCCCACAAGACTTAACTCCTGGTTTCGATATCGTATAACTGGCATAAGGTGAGGAGTTTTTGTTTAAGGCGATCGCGCAGACTCTCAGGTGATACAATCACGCAATCTTCCCAATAGCGCGAAACTTCTCGTATCAACCAAAAATCATTAACTACTCTTCGCACGACTTGGCGAACATCTCCAATTACTTCATCTTTAATGTCATCTTCTTTAGGTTGATAAGCTTTAACTAAGCCTTGGCGAAAATGCAAGTACACTTCTAGATAATCTAGTTCTCCACGCCAATTTCCACTGGCGGGTATAGTTGCCATTGATTCGATGCGGTCTAGACGCAAGCACCGATTGTGCCATAGTTCTGGTAAATCAGGAATATCGTTTTCTACGTCTTGAGTTTCTTCACACCAAATCATTAAGTAAAAACGTCTCTCAAAGAAACGAACTTCAGCATAGCGAACTGTATATGCTAGTTCATCACCTTGAGAGTTTTGATAAACAAGGTAGAAAGGCTGTTGTCTCTTGATTAACTCTTCAATTTGAATTCGCCATGCAGGAGCAGGTTGACTTAGTTGTTTCATCAGCGATTGACGCAAGGGAGCTTCAATATTACTACGCTCTAACAAAAGTGTAAGTATAGTTTGAGCTTCCCCTATCTGACCTGCATCACTCAGAGCTTTGATAGCTTTGTGTAAAGCGTTAACTTGGTTTGAGTCAAGGGTGAAAGGCTTTCCGACCTCTACAGATTGTTGTGCGATCGCCACTATTAAGCCCGATATACTGGGGTCTTTGCCCCAATATATGTTGAGACGAAGGGCGATCGCTTCTAGTTGTTCCTTGGTTCCTGGTGGAATTGACAGTGTAATCGTTTCTTTTTTTCTGGACATCTATAAATTGTAATTGCACTATTGACATAAATGGTATTTATAGCTATTTTATATGTATACCAAGTTAATCAATAATTTCAATACCAAAAAACACAATGTTACTCGCTAGGCAGATACGAAAAAAGCCAGAGCTATACCCTGGCTTGCAACCCCTGATAGGGATTTATGGACGAAAATAAACTGACCCCTATGTATACATGTCACTATTTTCAATCCCTGATAGGGATTCTAGGAATGTTTGGGGTCACAAATAAATATAACCCAATATGATCTCAAACTAGAGGCTAGAGAAAATGACATCAATGTTTATATGACACTAGACAAATAATATGCCTATACTAGGAGCAGGTAGATTTCGTTCAACCTGCAAGAGGTCATAGGTCATGAACTACTCAGTGGAATATATCGCTCACAAGATTGCTGAATATATGGTTCTGATTGACAAGTATCAACGCGAAATCCTCCAGTTGAGGAGGGTAATCGCAGATTTGAAATGTCAACCAGTAACTAATGAGGAAGGTGAAATCATAAGTTATAACGACTTTGAGAGCTAAATCTAGATAGAATTTAGCATTATTATGATTAAGCGCAATAAGCTTCGATCATGACCAATGACCATTTGCTGTCCAGAATTTCCCTTGACTCCAATATTTGTTTCGATAAACCTTGTATTAGAGGTTATCGTATAAACCATGAACGAACAAACATTACTAGAAAGAATCACATTTAACCCCCAAATCTTTGGCGGTAAACCGATCATTCGAGGTCGTCGCCTAGCTGTTGAACATATTTTAGGAATGTTAGCAGTAGGAGATACTATTGAAACTTTGCTAGAAGCTTATCCCTGGTTAGAACGGGAAGATGTACAAGCCTGTTTAGTCTATGCACGAAGGTTAGTTGGTCATGAACGAGTTGAACCTTTATTCATAGAGTCCCCAAGGTGAAAATACTACTAGATACTTGCATTAATGCTAGGGTGCGTATTGATTTACAAACGGTTGGGTATGATGTAGTTTGGTCTGGTGATTGGCCAAAAGATCCAGGTGACAAGTAAATTTTAGCAACCGCCTATCGTGAAAGTAGGATTTTAGTCACCCTTGATAAAGATTTTGGAGAGTTAGCAATTCTGCGGGGAAATCCTCACTGTGGTATCTTGCGCTTAGTTAATCTCTCAACCAAAGAACAATCAAAAGTTTGTTTGCAAGTACTTCAGCTTTACGGAGACGAATTATTCTCTGGTGCAATTGTAACTGCTGAATTAGATAGAGTCAGAATTCGCCCACCTGAAAATAGGGCTTGAAAATTCATTCAGTAAAAACTCGTACTAGTGGCGCAATAAATTAAGACAGACTATGGTGTTTGTTGACCACTTTGTGAGACTGAGTTTGGTATTAAATCTATATCTTTCAATATGATTAAGCGCAGTCGGCTTTTAAATGCTCCTCCCAAAACTTTGGAGGAGATTTATTTCAGTGAAATTCGCCCCCAGCTTTACGAAAATCATGCACATCATCATCAGTACGGCGTAAGAAAGGGTACAACCCTTGCAGAACACCTCGATTCTGCGTGTCAGTTCATTTTGACAGTCAGCCGAATCGCAGAAGTCCCAGAAGATAAAAGACCTTTGCTACTAGCTGCAACTGCTGTTCATGACCTGAATAAATTAGATACCCAAGGACGCAATGTTAAAACCCTGGCTAGAAATCAGGAATTTTTACGAGAACAACTTGAAAAAGCTTGTGTACTTAGCTTTGTTGTCTCAGAAGATGATTTGGAGTTAGTCAGAAAGCTAATTGAGCGCCATTCAGGTCATAACGTCAGCGATGGAGCAAGATTTTTACCAGAAGATCCAAATATTAAATGTTGGGCGGCGATGCTGACTGCTGCTGACTTGTTTGATTTAGGAATTCCAGATGCACAACGTTTTCGCAAACTGGAAACAGAATTAACCGTTGCTTTTGATAGAAGATGTAACCTATTTAGAATAAGCCTCTCTGAAGATAAAGGCTATATTACAGCCCTGTTGCTGGGTGCTTGCGAAGAGGTTTTACAAAAGTATGGGTTAAATCCTTTAGCAATTTTCCCTGATGGTGAACTTTTTGAAGGTGAAGCTTTAGCAAATGTAGATTTTACAAAAGAAATAGCTGCTGTTTGGCAAAGTAAAATTGACCAAGTTTTTGGGAATAATATCGAAAGACTTGTCAGAGCTACTAAAGATGGTATTAAAGTTACTCATCAAGCTATCCAACAAAATATTGAGGAAGTTTTGGTAAATGTTGAGGCTCTTTTAGAAAGTAAAAAAGCTGGATATAAATCAGATAAGATTGCTAAAGATGTAACTAAATGGGGTGAAGCGGCTGGTGCAGATGCACTAATAAAAACGGCTGAACTTCAGTTATTACCTGTAAGTAATGCAGAAGAATTTGCCATATCTGAAGGTTTAAAAGCAGCTTACCTCAGTTATAGAGAAGCCGGATTAAGTCCTAAAGAAGTTTGGGATAAAATCGCTCATCATACGGGTATATCTAAACTTCAGCGTACTGCAATTGAGCCGTTTAATGGTCAATATGGACGACCTTTATTTGCTGCTAAAGCTGCTGTTAAGGGAATTCAGGGTATTAAAGAAGCTCTACAAGAATCTTTCCAACTAAGAAAGGAAAGTACACAAATATCTGAAGAAACAGAAGTATCTGAAGAAATGATTGCAGCCGTTAGCCGAATGGTAAATTTACCTTTTGCTATTCGGTTAAATGGAGCCGATGATTTAAATGCTTATGTAGAAGCAAATCCCAGACAAAGATGCTCTTTAGGTTCTACTTCTACTGATATAGATGAGCTAATTTCAGATAATATGCCCCCTGGTACAAAAGTACAGGCTTTTTCTAATCGCTTACCGGGTGGTATCAGTACTGAACCAAAAAGACAAGCAGATTCAATTGCAGCTTTAGCTTACCAATTAATGGCAGTTGGGGCAAACTTTCCTGCTGTTAAAAAACAAGACCCGCTTTATTTGCACTTAGCATTACCTAAAGGTTCTGCTCCAGAACTGTTGAGAATTTGGCGTGGACTTTTAAAACAACTTGCATCGACAAATGCTGAAGGTGGTACTGTCACTATTGATGAATTGAAATTATATAAAGATAACCAGCTTGAATTTAAAGCTAACAAAGTAGTTGGTTTAGCATTACCAAAACGTCCTGATTTTGTTCATACATCTGTCATTATTCCTTTAGTTTGGGGAGATGTTACTAATTATTTAGCTTTACTAAAATCACTGAGACTTGCTTTAGAAATTTCCTTGTCTTTAGATATTGGCTTTCCTTTTACTTTGAGTAGCAATCTAGAAGTGGAGTTATCTAGTGATGTTTACGGACGAATAGAGGGAATTCCTTCTGCACTGCAAACTTTATTGGGAAATGGACAATATCAGCAACGCCAAGATGCAGAAAAAATTCTTGAGCGACTACGTTGCATTGGCAAACTAGCAACATCTGTTGCAAGTATTCAGAAAGCTGATGATTGTTTGTATGATTTGGCTCGTGCTTGTGTCAGACCAATTGAACTTTATTATGTCTTGCTACGTTGGACTCTGCGAGAACAAGATGAACCAAACTTGAGTGTTATTTGGAGCCGCATTTGTGAGCCGTTAAATACTTTACTGGAGAGCTTTATGCCGGATGAAAACTTACTCTTAACTAAATATCTTAGAGAAGCTGCTCAAGTTGCAGCAGAGGGAAAAATTTGGGGAAGTTCTTTTAAACGAACTGCTCAAGCAGAACCGTTTACAGCTTTTATTGCTGCTATTCGTTCTCAAAAGCCTTATTTGGGGTTGGATGTAATTTTTGCCGCTTTAGTACAGCAATATCATACTCGCTTAGACCGTATCCGTGAGCATGGCGTAGGTGCAACAAAGTATGAACAGGTCAAGCGTTATTACGAGCTATTACGAAAACTATATGAGGAGGTTTATTCAGCACGTCCTGAGAAGTTTTTGTCTGACCAAAAAACTTTAGAAGCTGCTTATTTATTCTTCCTTGAAGAGGCACGTAAACAATTTAAAAGTGAATCTAAAGATGATTCTGTCGAAACAACTACAACTGTTTAAATAATTAGGAGTTTATCATGTCCATTTCAAAACTTTCTTCAGTTCTAGCAACAAGTTATGAGAATTTCCCCAAAGGACGTTTTATTACTTTAGTTGTTTTAAGAACAACCCATTCTGAAACTATCTTTCGTACAGAAGGTTCAGGCGAACCAATGTGTAGCGAATTTGTCCAAGCTGGTTTAGAGGGTGAAAATCAAAAAACTATAATTCAACGCTTGGTAATGACTAAGCGTAAACAAGTAGCGCCAGAAAGACGCTACGGACGAGAACATTTAAGAGCGCATGAGCTTTTATACACTAACCCTAAAGATGGCTCTCTTTGTTCTTTAAATACTAATGCACCTTGTGAAATGTGTGTAGATTGTTTCCTCTACGGCTTCGCGGCTGGTGGGGGTGGCGCTCAAAAAAGTCGCATTTGGACTGAAGATGCTTTTAGTATTTTACCTGCTAGTGATGTTGTAGGCGATCGCACCATAAACGCCATCTACGAAACTGGTACAATGCGCGATGAAAAAGGTAACGCCTCAACAGCTTTGAATACCAGTGAATACATTAAACCAGGTGTGCATTTTCTGGATGTCGTCACCCTAAAAGATGTAACTGCGGATGAACTGCGCTATATCATCGGTAATATTCTTTTTACAAGTCGTTATGGTGCGGTTTCCAGTCGTGTTGGACGCATGGAAAACCAAATATTAGGTGTATTTGGCAGTATTACCGAACTTCCTAGTTCTCTGGAACTTGTACAAGCTACTTATGATGTATTAGGTAAGCCTTTAGAACACCCTTTGAATATTAATCAATTAATTACAGCAAGCAAACAAGTAATTGCTAATTGGAAAAATAAAAGAGGGGTTTCTGTGCAGCTATCTGAAGACGAATTATCAAATTTACTGGCTGATGTAGAAACTCATTGGTCACCAGATGAACGTGATAATTTTCTCAAGCGTTTAACGCAATCCTATGAATCCTTCCGTCAGGTTACACCTGAGAAGAAAAAGGCTAAGGCGAAAGGCAAGAATATACCAGTTGAAGTAGAGATTTAGGTTATGTCAACAATTCCTTTTCAGCAGGCAAAACTTGTTGAATTATATTGTCTTGAACCAGTCTTTTTTGCCTCTAGGGAGTTGTCTGATACCTATTACACCGAGGGGGTAATTGGGAATTATGCTCTTACTTATGCTTTAGGTAAGGTAAATTCCCCCTATCGCCTCCAAGGTCAGGCTACAGGACGACCAACCTACAAAGAAGATTTACAACCAATTGCACAGGATTTTTATATTTTACCAGCTTCACCAGTAGGTAGAGTTATATTCAGATTTGAACGTTTTAACGCTCTTTCTGATTCTTATTGGTATGCAATGACTAATAACCGTGTTGCTACGGCGCGGGAAGATTTACCATTACAACGCCAAGGCAAAAAACCAAGTTCATTTAGACCAAGTAATTTTCCGCAAACCGGAAGACTGCGGATGATTGAACGCAGAAACAAATTTCAGACTTTGGTATTTGGAAATTACCAATTACCAAATTATATTCGCCTTGGTAAATTCATGAGTAAAGTAAAGGTGAATGTGCTGAATGAATTTCCTGTGACTTTACTACCAGAAGGTGAATATCAAAGTCAACACTATCTAAATGCTGCTGATTTACCACAGCAAATAGAGACTTTAGCGTTCGATTTAATTTCTATTCCTCCTGCACCCATTATTAAAAATCTTCGTTTTCGGGGTGCTGCTTGGCAAATTGGAGAAATGATTGTACCAGCAGATTTGCATTTTTGCGGTAGAGAAAGTAGCAATGAGTAATCAAAACTTAGTTATCAGATTAGAACCCCGCAGTATTTCAGCTTGTGCATCACCAGATAAAATATCTTTCATAAAGAATGCACTTCAACACCAACTAGATGTATTTGAACAATCGCAAGATGCAGACATTACCCTTGATTTAGCACCAACTGGCACAGGTAAAACTAAAGCAGGATTAGCAGTATTAAAACATCAACCGAATAATAGTGCTGTTTACATTGCTTCCACGAATGCTTTAATTGAACAGCAAACAGAAGCAGCAAAACAGTTTGTTCGTGATGCTAATTTACCTCATGTTGTGAAATCAGCCTCAGCTAAAGATATTAAAAGCTGGTCTGACGATAAAGTTGGCCGTCGTTCAGGAGAAAAGCTGTATAATGTTTTGCGAAATCCCGCTACAATTTTCAATGATGTTGGGGCAAATACACCAATTTTTTTGGTAACAAATCCTGATATTTTTTACTATGCAACTTTCTTTGCATATAACAATCTGGATAGAGGCAATATTGCTGCTGGTTTTTACACCAAATTTTCTACAGTCATTTTTGATGAATTTCACCTCTATGATGCTAAACAGCTAGTAGGAATGCTGTTTTATCTTGCTTATTCTCATGTTTTTCGGTTTTTTGAAAATGGACGCAAGGTAGTTTTACTCACAGCAACACCAGAACCAGCTTGTGAATTAGCATTGCAGAATTTAAAACAAGCTGGTGTGAAAATAGCAATAATTGATGGAGAAGCAGGTAATACTAATCTTTTACCCTCACAAACAGCAGTTAATTTAGAATTAAGACCAAAACCAGATAGTAAGGAAGAGTGGTTAGCAGAGTTAGCAGCAGAAGTTGTCCAACGTTTTCGAGAAAGACCTGATGAAAATGGCGCTGTAATTCTTGACTCTCTTGATAATATTAATTGTCTATCAACTTTGTTAAGACAGCAAGGACTTGGTGATGACATCGGACGCATTACAGGCCCTGCACCCAAAAAAGATAGACAAAGGGCTATGCAATGTAAAATCATTTTGGCTACTAGCACGGTAGATGTAGGATTTAACTTTGAAAGACATCCTGAACCGAAACGGCAAAATTTAGATTGGTTGATTTTTTCAGCACGCGATCGCGCCGCATTTTGGCAGAGAATTGGTAGAGTAGGTCGTGTTTTGGGTAAATCTGAAACTAATATTGATTCAGAAGCCATTGCTTACTTACCTGCTAACGCCTGGAATGAAGGCTTAACATTTCTAGATACGACTGGAGGACGTACAGCGCTAAAAGAGGTACTTGATACACTTTCTTGTTTGGATAAGCCTTTTTTAACAGCTTACTGGCGTTCAGAAGCATCTCTAGAAATCGTACGTCCCTTGTCAGAATTTGAAGAAGCTTTGCAAAATCTTTCAGGTGCTGAATTAATACCTAAATTATTTGAGACTCTACAATCTGTATTGGGAGGAAATCGCACTTGGGAAGACTATCGTTATAGAATCAAAGTTTTACGAGGTGCTGAAAACATTGCTAAAGAGTCTTTAGAAAAATTAAAAAAAGATTGGAAATATATCAAAGGCGGTCAGGCTTTCGTCAGAACCTATATCAAGGTAAAGTCGCCTGAAGAGTCGGATGATTTACAAGCTGGACGCATAACCTTAGAAGCATACGAGGATGTGTTTAAAGAACATGAAATATTAGCTGAATTAAAAGAATTTGCTGAGGTTTTTAGTACAAGTTATACGCCATTATTCAGTTTTCGCTATAGTCTATTTGAAAGTCTTCCCATCCGCGATCCTCATGGTTTACTGCTAGATGAATCGGAAGAAACTCAAATAGATCCTTTTCACCTATTACGTTATTACGAATTTGTTCAAAATGGAGATTTCATCGAAATTAAAAGTCGTGCTACCGCAGCTTATAAATTGAGCTTTAGAATGCGTTGTTATAAAACTAGACAGGAGTTTGTTAATACAGACTTAAATAAGTTAACAGCTTTTAAAAATTGTACGGTTATCCGCAGTATTGGAGAAGCAGTACGACCCACACTTGAACTACAGGCATTATCGAGATATCTATTGCCAGGAGTAATTATTTGTCCACGAACTAATGCTGCTGCTCTTTTTCAATTACGTAAACAAGGAATTATTTCGTATCCTATAAATATTGTTTGCGATAATGGTGAAAAAGAATATGAGTTTTTAGCAGGATTGTCAGGAATCTTAACAATGGCAATGAAGTTTAAACAGCTACGTCTCCCAGATGATGAGGTTTTGATTGTGTGATAAGTAGTTAAATTCTCGCACCAATGGTGCGAGAATTTGTAGAACATCGATTTATAAGTATATTTCTCTCACATCCACCGTGAAACATTATCAACAACAAACCAACGCCTTCCCCAGCGATTACTTAAACAACTTGTGGGGAGAAATCCAAGCTTGTCGTTACTTTGCTATCAACAACCTTAACCGCGATTTTGTCGCCACTAAAGGATTTTCTGTAGTATTTCAGCGTTCTGGATTAGCAAAAGTAGAACAGCAGTTTCCCTACTTCAAGCCTTACCTCGATTTGGCTCTTCAGCCGAGTTGTAATGCTTTTTACCTCAATCCTTTACAACTCAAAGAAGGCTCCCGCGTCGATCCGCATATCGATCGCTCCTTGCGTTCCTACTCCAAAACCATTGAACCGCCTGCGGTTGTGAGCGTTCTCTATGTGCGCGTACCTGCGGATATGGAAGGGGGAGAACTGGTATTGCGATCGCACAAACGCCAACTTGGGCAAATTAAGCCCCAATTCAATACTTTAGTTTACTTTCAAGGTGATTTAACCCATTCGGTTAACGCTGTCAAAACCCCAGGAAATCGCCTAAGTCTCGTTTGCGAACAGTATAGTTTGAGTGATGCTGAACTCCAGGAAATCCCTGAGTTTACTGTAGAGTCAAGAATCACTCAGTCTACAACCAAAAAGAGAAAGTATGCCTCATAGTTTAGTGTTGAATTTGCTACCTCAATCGCCTATTCCACCACAGTATCTTACAGGTAGACATCTCCACGCCTTGTTTTTAACTCTTGTTAGTTCTGTAGATAGCACATTAGGCGATCGCTTGCACGATTCCACTGCTGACAAAGCTTTCACCCTCTCCCCTCTACAAATTAATTCCCCCCTTTTGAAGGGGGGTAAGGGGGGATCTAAATTGCAATATTCACATCAACAACCCATTCCCGCCGGAACTCCTTGTTGGTGGCGCATCTCTTTATTAGATGACACTTTATTTGGCAAACTTACCCAACTCTGGCTAAATCTTAATCCCAATCGCCCTTGGCATCTTGGCCCGGCTGACTTGTATATTACTAGTATTCAAGGCACATCCCAATCTATCCAACCTTGGGCGAATGCCAATACTTATGCTCAATTATACGAAGAAGCTAGCGATCGCAATTCTTCCATTAACCTTTCTTTCTCCACGCCTACCGCCTTCCGTCAAGGACAGTATGATACTACCCTTCCTACCAGAGAATCTGTTTTCAATTCCCTACTTTCGCGGTGGAATAAATACAGTGGCATAGAATTTACTCAGATTGCAATTGAATCAATATTTCCCTCATTTGTCAATATTCACACAGAAATATTAGCTGATTCTCGCAGTAAATTTATTGGCATCCTTGGCGAAGTTAACTACAAGATTTTGGGAGCAGTTGAACCCATACAAATTAAGCAAATTAACGCTTTAGCTGATTTTGCTTTGTATGCAGGAATTGGTCGCAAAACAACAATGGGTATGGGGATGACACGGCGGCTGTATTCTCCATAATTCTAATAATCATTTAAAAACCACCTAAGTTATGAACCAAACCGAATATATTTCCATTGCGGCATTGAATCAATATGCTTATTGTCCGCATCGCTGTTGGCGGATGTTTTGTGCAGGAGAATTTACTGATAATCAATACACAATTGAAGGCACAACTTTACACGATCGCGTCCACACCACAAGCGATATACAGCGAGGAGAAACTTGGCAAATTAGAGCAATTTGGCTGAAGTCAGAGCAATACAAACTCATCGGTAAATCTGACTTAATTGAAGCCGAATCTGGTCAAGTTTATCCAGTGGAATACAAACGAGGACGCAAAGGCGAATGGGATAACGATGAATTGCAAGTTTGTGCCCAAGCCTTATGTTTAGAAGAGATGACAGGACAACCTGTGACTACTGGATATATCTATTATGCCCACTCCCATCAACGGCAATTAGTAGAGATTAATGCAGAGTTGCGGCAAAGTGCGATCGCAACTATTGAAGCATCGACTTGAGTTTGACAATTTTCAATTAATTAAGGATGAAATCATGGGAACACTTTACGTAACACAAGCCGATGCTTTTATCGGTAAAGTTGACGAACGTCTCACCGTCAAAGCCGAACAAAAAACTATCATGGATATTCCTTTAATTAAACTAGAGGGAATTGTAGTACTAGGACGAGCTACTATTTCTCCCGCCGTCGTTAGTGAACTTTTAGAACGTCACATTTGTTTAACATTTCTTACACAAAACGGACGATATTTAGGGCGTTTAGAACCAGAAGCGACTAAAAATATTTTTGTTCGTAAAGCCCAATGGCAAGCTGTGGGAGAATCAGAACCAGCAATACATTTAGTTAGAGGATTTGTGCGAGGTAAATTAAAAAATTACCGCCATAGCTTACTTCGCACTCAGCGAGAACATCCCGATCTTGACCTGAATAATAATATTACTCGATTGGAAAACGCGATCGCACCAATCGAAAACACTAACAATATTGATTCCCTCAGAGGCTTAGAAGGTGCTGGTAGTGCAGCCTATTTCGGTTGTTTTCAACAGCTAATCAAAACCTCAGAATTCCGCTTTGAAGCCAGACGCCGCCGCCCACCAACCGATCCGGTTAACGCCCTACTGAGTTTTGGGTATTCATTGCTACGTCATGACGTGCAAAGTGCTTTAAATATTGTCGGCTTCGATCCTTATCTAGGATACTTACACGTTGAACGTTATGGTAGACCTTCCCTAGCCTTGGATTTAATGGAAGAATTTCGTCCTTTAATAGTGGATGCTGTAGTGTTGTCGCTGATTAACAAGCGATCGCTCACCCTAACTGACTTTACCACCGAACCGCTCAGTGGTGCTGTGTCTTTAACCAAAGAAGGATTGCATACATTTCTTCGCGCTTATCAACAAAAGAAACTATCGAGTTTTAAACATCCAGTTTTGGGAAACAAATGCACCTACCAAGAATCCTTTGAAATTCAAGCGAGGTTATTAAGTAAGTACCTCATGAACGAAATCGATAAATATCCCCCTTTAATTCTCAAATAACTCCTCCACTTCTATGTATATTGTTGTCAGCTACGACATTCCAGAAGATAAGCGTCGTACTAAAATCCATTCGATTCTTAAGTCCTATGGACAATGGATGCAACTGAGTGTGTTTGAGTGCGATATCACTCTGACTCAGTATGCTAAACTGCGATCGCGTTTAGCCAAATTGATTAAACCCGACACTGACAGCGTTCGTTTTTATTTTCTCTGTGGCTGTTGTCAGCGAAAAGTCGAACGCATTGGTGGAGAACAGCCACGAGACGAAACAATTTTCTTTGCTGAGTCTCCTTCTAGCTAGGTTTCTGCATCTCAAATGCGCGGAAGGGTAGGTGTAAAAATTTCACAGCCAAAAAAAATGCTTCTATCCCAACTCCAGCAAGGCTTTGAAGCCATTAGTCGCCTAATCCTCATCCGCGCAATCCCCAAAATGCTTATCAAAATACGATTTCAGCCTTTAAATTTTCCTGGCGCTCTTTCCAAACGAATTCTCTAATGCTATGATTGCTCGATAATCGCGCAACCGCACCTTGAAAACTAAATACAGCTTGGCTTTCAGGCTCCCGCTATTGCAATTTATCAAAATCCCTATTAGGGATTGAAACTCTAAATAGAATTCCTATGATTTATGAATTGAATAATTGCAATTTATCAAAATCCCTATTAGGGATTGAAACAACAGGTGCGCCTGACTTCGTGGAGCTACCTAGTACATTGCAATTTATCAAAATCCCTATTAGGGATTGAAACAATCGGACTTGAAAATATGCCCAAGTCTCCTTGCAAAATTGCAATTTATCAAAATCCCTATTAGGGATTGAAACATCAAAACTACCTTCAAAGGTTTTTGCATTCAAAGAATTGCAATTTATCAAAATCCCTATTAGGGATTGAAACATATTTTTCTCTGGTAGATAATTAGTGAATGGGAATTGCAATTTATCAAAATCCCTATTAGGGATTGAAACGGAGAAGATTGTTAAACTCATCCATCGACTGACCAATTGCAATTTATCAAAATCCCTATTAGGGATTGAAACAACCAAACTTAGAATATCTATTCTCAAAGAAACATATTGCAATTTATCAAAATCCCTATTAGGGATTGAAACAGAAACCAAAGAAAAGCTTTTATCTAAATCATCGAATTGCAATTTATCAAAATCCCTATTAGGGATTGAAACAGTGCGAGTCGTTTATGAACAAGCTGTATGGCATATTTGTTTACTTACAGCGAATTTCAAGTTAGTGACCTACACAAACTAAGTATCAAAACCAGGTATAAAGCCTGTTTTACTTCTAAATTCTGACTCCTGAATTCTGAATTCTACTGTATATAGGACTCATATTTGATTGCGTGAAAAAAACTCAGTACACCTTTATTCCTTCTTCCCAGTCCCCAGTCCCTACGATTAATTCAGAAATCAAATCGGATTGCTATAGGTGTTCGTTATTTACTGAACACCTGAAGAATTTAGTTAAGCTTCAGCAATATCTTTGTTAAGCCATCGCCTAACTGCTCAATAGATTGTTGCTGTTTCGGATCTTTTAACGTGCCATCAGCATCAAAGGCTTCATAAGCTTTGGGTACTGCTATTTGATCGGGAAGTACCAAAACTTTGATGTTTCCCAAAATAGATCGCAGGTGAACCAATCCCCGCAAACCACCAAGAGCGCCTGGGGAAGCGCTCATAATACTAGCAACCTTCCCTGCAAAAGCAGTCAAAGCCAAAGGTGCTTCATTTTGATATGGACGGGATGCCCAGTCAATGGCGTTCTTCAAAACTGCTGTGAGTGAACTGTTATATTCTGGCGAAGCAATCAGCAATCCTTGATGAGAAATCATCAAGTCCTTAAACGTGCGGGCATTGGCTGGTAGTCCTTCTTGAGCTTCCAAGTCTTCATCATACAAAGGTAAGGGCAAATCGCGGAGGTCTATATAAGTCACTTCTGCGCCTGCTGCCTTAGCGCCAGCTGCGGCGATTTTTACCAGTTTTTTGTTGTAAGAATCTATCCGGGTGCTGCCTGCAAAGGCGAGGATTTTCGGTGGAGATGCCATAATTCTAGGTTGAATGGGAAGGATTAACCTGTTCAGCTGCATTATCCTGTTTTCAGGCGATCGCTATTTGCTACTTTTAGAGTTTCTTTACAAACTATCTCTAAGTTACAAAATTACACTAATTCTAGTGAAGACTGAAAATTTGCCTTTGGAGTCGAAATATGAACGCTCACAAGATAGAAGTCGTTTTAACTGAAGATGGAACTTTGACACTACGCGGTTTACCCTTTCATGCCGGAGATGCTGTGGAAGTGATTATTCTGGAAACGAAAACTTCACACCACCAAGCAGCGCCAAAACCCAAATTTGAGACAAATCCAAATCTATTACACAACACACAGCCATACCGTTATGACGACCCCACAGAACCCGTAGCCTTGGAGGACTGGGAAGTTTTGCAATGATTGTACTTGATACTCATATTTGACCAACTTATTGTGGCTACAGCCAGATTTTATGATTGTCCTTTGTTAACTTCAGATGCCAAAATTCTTAACTACCCTGGCGTGAAAACACTGAAGTAGATTTAGATCGCTGTTTGCTACTTTTAGAGTTTCTTTACAAACTTTCTCTCAGATTATGGCGAATTGGTCAGATTCTTATCTCGGCAAGTTACGACAAATTGTAGGCGATCGCTTACTTCTATTATTTGGCGCACGTGTGATTATAGAGGATAATTTGGGGCGGGTTTTGTTGCAAAAGCGGAGTGATTTCAAACTTTGGGGGCTACCTGGTGGCTGTCCAGAAGTAGGTGACTCTGCCGAAGAATGTTCAGCACGAGAAGTTTTTGAAGAAACTGGTTTAACAGTTAAGCGTTTTGAAGCTGTGGGGTTTTCTTCCAATCCAGCCTTTGAAACTGTAACTTATCCCAATGGCGATCGCGTCCAAAATTTCATTTTAATTTTGCGAGCCGTTGAATGGTCAGGCAGTCTCGCTTGCTTAGATGGAGAATCGCTGGCGCTGGAATTTTTTGATTTAGCTGACTTACCTACGTTAATGCCAAACGATCGCCCTGTTTTAGAAAAGTTTCAAGAATATAAAGAAAGCGGCAAATTCCTGATGTTCTAAAGCATTTTTTCCAAAAACTGCTTGGCGCGATCGCACTGAGGATTTTGAAAAAACTCGCTAGGAGTAGTATCTTCTGCTAAACTTCCCCGATCGAGGAACATAATCCGATTGGCAACTTCTTTGGCAAAGCCCATTTCATGAGTAACGATCGCCATTGTCATTCCAGATAGTGCTAAACCTTTCATCACTTCCAGCACATCTTTGACCATTTCGGGATCTAAAGCAGAGGTGGGTTCATCAAACAAAATCATCTCTGGTTCCATTGCTAATGCACGGGCGATCGCTACTCGCTGTTTCTGTCCCCCAGATAGTTTGGATGGATACACAGACACTTTTGATTCTAAACCTACCTTTTTCAGCAATTCTAAGCCATGTTCTGCTGCTTTTTGCTTGTTAACACCTTTCACCTTTATCGGCGCGTAGGTGACATTTTCCAGCACATTCATGTGGGGAAACAAATTAAAATGTTGAAATACCATTACCAAATGCTGGCGTACTTTCGCAATGTTTGCTTTAGGCTTGGTAATTTCTTGGTCGTGAAAGTAGATTCTCCCTCTGGTGGGTTGTTCTAGCAAGTTTATGCATCGCAGAAAGGTAGACTTACCCGAACCAGAAGGGCCTAATATGGCAACCACTTCCCCTTGGTAAAACTCAGTGGAAATATCTTTGAGTACGTCGAGTTTGCCAAAGGATTTAGATAAGAATTCCGTGCGAATGATTACATTACTCACTTTCTCGTAACCTCCTTTCTAAAGCGGATGCACCCAAGGTCATACCCATTACCAAAACATAGTAGATTAACCCTGCAAATAACAGTGGTTCAAAATAAATATATTTGTTTGCACCAACGATTTGGGCGCTGCGTAATATTTCCACTACCCCAATCGTTGACACCAGCGCGGAATCTTTGAGCAATCCGATAGTTTCATTTACCAATGCTGGGAGAATGTTCTTCAAAGCTTGCGGCAAAATCACATCCCACATCATCAACCAATAGGGAACACCCATAGACATCGCCGCTTCACTTTGTCCTTTATCCACCGCTTGAATCCCACCTCTGATGGTTTCCGACATATAAGCGCCAGAATTCAAAGTAAAAGTTAGCACCCCAGCCTCTAATGCAGAAATGTCATAGCCTGTAAGCTGTGGTGTTGCGTAGTAAACCAACGCCAACTGTAATAACAAAGGTGTACCTCGAAAAACAGAGGTGTAGGCGTTAGCAACCCAGGTAAGCGGCTTGATGCCGAGAATTTTTAACAGAGACAGGATTGTTCCCCAGATTAACCCCAAGGTTACAGATAATAGGGTAAACAACAAAGTTAACGGGATTCCCCGCAGAATAAAGGGAATGTCAGGAAGAATTCTGGTGAAGTCGAGATTCAATCCGCCTTTGGCAGGAGTTGAAGATGCAGAATTGGCGGCGGTATTCTGTGAAAACCATTTGGTGACAAGTTTAGCCAATGTGCCATCGTCCTTCATTTGTTGCAGGACTTTGTTAAACGGTTCTACAAAAGAAGAACTTTTGGGAAAAGCGATCGCCGATCCACTTGCTTCCTCTGAGGGAATAGTATTAAATTCTAAATCTGGGTTAGCTTGGGCAAATCCTTTAGCGACGGTATCTTCAACAATTGCGGCATCAATTCGCCCAGATTTGATTTCTTGAACTACTTCCGGCACTTTATTGAGTTGCTTTAGCTGAATACCCGCAACTTTTTTCGCAATTTTTTGGGCATTTTGTTCTTGTATCGTTCCTAGTTGCACCCCAACTTTTTTCTGTGATAAGTCTTGGGGTTGCTTGAGATTGCTACCTTTAGGAGCGACAATCGTATCTTTGGCTTCGTAATAAATAATTGAAAAATCAATGTTTTTTTGACGTTCTGGAGTCGGAGTCATGCCAGCCATGACAAAATCAGCGCGATTTGCTTGGATTGCAGGGATTAATCCATTAAAATCAGATTCCATTATTTGAAGTTTAAACCCTAGTTTTTCAGCCAGGGTTTTGGCAATATCTATATCAAAGCCAACAATTTGGCGATCGCCTCCTTTCGTATCATAAAACTCATAAGGAGGATAATCTGGGGAAGTAATCATCGTTAGCGTGTCTTTCCCTAAAGGTGAAGCAGCTTTTAGAGAATTACTATGTCCGATGATGATGCTGATTCCTACTGCTGCTACAACCAGTATCGTCAATAGCCATCCTTTTTTTTTCTTCATAAAATATTCCGTACTTAAACTGCTACATCAATCGAGCAAATAATACCTGTGATATCATGTCCGCTTGATTGCTTATTAAACCCGAAGAACCCCACCCCGCCAAAGCTGTGCTTTGTCTCCCCTCCCGAAGAGCGGGGAGGGGTTGGGGGTGGGGTTCTTTTATTATGGGTAATTTGGCAAACATGATATTATGCCATTGCATCGACTTGTTATGCCATTACATCGACTTGTTATGCCAATGCATCGGCTTGTTATGCCATTGCATCGGCTTGTTATGCCATTACATCGACTTGTTATGCCATTGCATCGGCTTGTTATGCCATTACATCGGCTTGTTATGCCATTGCATCGACTTGTTATGCCATTGCATCGGCTTGTTATGCCATTACATCGACTTGTTATGCCATTGCATCGGCTTGTTATGCCATTGCATCGACTTGCAAGCCTTAATTAATGCATAGTAAAGTCTCTGCTTAGGGAACTCTAATAAATAAATTATTCAATCTTGTAGGGTGGGCAACATGAGCGCCCAATTCACAGGACGGGCAAGATGCCCATCCCACAAGAAATATTGTGATATTTTATTACTTGGAAGTCCCTTAATCCCATGAAAACTTTGGGACTGTCAAATTCTGACTTTAGTCGCCTCCAGCAACTTAACGCTGGCATAAATTGCATCAATATGAGGTGTGGGAATTTGAGTAAGTTTTCCCAATTCTGCAACTGCGCCAACGATCGCATCTATCTCCGTAGCGCGTCCGGCTTCAATATCTTGTAGCATTGAGGTTTTATGGGCACCAACGTTTTCTGCGCCATTAATTCGCTGTTCTAAAGTGATACCAAACTTTATACCTAAGTTTTCGGCGATCGCTTGAGTTTCACTCATCATTTGCCGCGCTAGTTCGCGGGTGAGGGGATAGCGGCAAATATCCTCTAGAGTCGCACCAGTTAAGGCACTGATCGGATTAAATGCCACATTTCCCCACAACTTGATCCAAATTTCCGTGCGAATTTGATTGCGGATTGGGGCTTTAAATCCTGCTTGTTTTAAAGTTTGTGCTAATAATTGGATGCGTTCGGTTTTAGTGCCGTCGATTTCACCCAGAGTAAAGCGATCGCCTTCAATATGTTTAATTACACCTGGTTCAATTATCTCAGTTGCCGGGTAAACCACACAACCAATAGCGCGTTCAGCACCGATACTAGTTTCAATAATCCCATCTGGATCGACAGATTGAATTCGCGTACCTTCATATTCACCGCCATGCTGACGAAAGTACCACCAAGGAACGCCATTTTGGGCTGTCACCACCATCGTGTGAGCATCGTAGAGTGCCGGGAGAAAAGGTGCGATCGCCGGAACACTGTGAGCCTTCACAGTTAAAATTACTACATCCTGTGGCCCAGCTGACTGAATATCGCTAGTTGCCAGAAATGGAGTAGCAATTTGGCTAGAACCATCTGCCATAAACAACTTCAGCCCATTTTTTTGAATTGCCTCCAAATGAGAACCACGCGCGATTAATGTCACCTCTTCACCTGCCAGTGCCAATTTCGCCCCTAAATATCCACCAATCGCACCTGCGCCAACAATACAGATTTTCATTTTGTCAAAAGAAATATTAAGTTGTGGAAGACGGTATCCAGTCGTTTGCGATCTAGACCGAACGAATACCTTGGACTAGCTTACCTTCAACATTAACCTGTGAATATAACAGTACCCATCAGTGAAAGGTTAAGATAAAGCACCTTTTGTCAATCAATTAAAATACTCAAAATAGTTTTTGTGATAATGATAATTGTGTGTGGGGATAGGCCATACAATGTAGGAAAAGTGGGAAAGGTAGGATATTTTACTGTTTTTGTTGATTTTCTTATTGCTTGTTGTTAGCCTATTATTGAACTGATATTAAGATTAGTAAATATGAAAACAATAGAAATTAAAAATTTGCAAGCATCAGAAATTGAGGAACTTGATGATTTGGAAGTAGCGGCAATTGTAGGCGGCGCTCTCATTAAAGGAAAAGTAAAAAGGTTTAATGAGTCCAAAGGATTTGGCTTCATTACACCGCTACTAGCTGAGGGTCAAAATGTTGAAATTGAGATTTAAGATGGTTCAAAAGGGCCGGCTGCTGTAAATGTTACGGCTCTATAAGACTTGAAATAAACAACCACGAAAAATCATCTCCAAATCGATATTGATTAACCCTCAAGCAGTTACGCTTTGCATTGCTTCTAATAAATCTTGATGAACAGATTTTGAGGCAGCTACGATCAATCCAGGCATACTATAGTTTTGACAAGTATGCAATGGCGGTAAAGTTGAACCGTCCACAGTAGTTACAATCCAGCCAGCCTCTTTTGCAATAAAAGCAAGTGCAGCACTATCAAGAAATTTGCCCGACTTGATGATTGCTCCACTCAAGTCACCACTGAGAATACCATTAAGATTGGGAATTTGAATATCACTAGAGTAATCAGTCGCTATATCGATTACTTGATATCGATTTTTTAGTAAGGGTGCGATCGCATTCATACCCCATCCCAATAAAATAGCAGGTTTGGCGGATCTTATATCTAATGGGGCACAGGCTTCTAAGTTCATGTCTAGCGTGCCTTTAAAAGCACCTTCACCTCGAAGGGCGTAAAAATAAACGTTTTGGGCAGGAGAAATGGCAATTACTGCTTCAAAGTCATCCGCATTTAGAATACTGAGAATAATTTGGTAATTAGAATGTCCATCCATATAAAACTTCGTACCATCAATCGGGTCAAGTGTTACTAAGTAATCACCTTCTGAACCGAGTTCGATAGCGCGAAAATATTTGGTATTATTAGAACTTTCATATTCTTCACCATAAAAGCGAATATCTGGAAAAGTTCCTAGTAATACTACTTCTACTAGATTTTGAATAGCCACATCTGCATCAGTAAGTGCAGCACTAAAAAAGTTATTTGCTTCTTCTTTAGCGGGAAGTGCAGCAATTTTTGGTTGTAGAAAATGGGCATAGGCTGCTGCTACCTTGAGATGGGGAAGTAAAGTCTCTAAAATTAATCGAGTAGTTGGTGTTGTGGACATTGCAGCAAACTCCTTTTAGAAATAATCTATCGTCAACAGGGCGATAGAATTCTATATCTAGACAAAATTACGGTATCATTTGGATGCAATGATACCACCGTTGCTATATTACTTTAATCTGTATGTCTCCAAGAGCCTATAGAGCGATCGCAAGTTTTATTGCAAAATAAAGGGTTTAAGACCGAACGTCAACACTTAGTAGAGCATTTCATTAATTCATCGCGAATTAAATTTGACTATACCTTGCATTGTTAATACATCGGCTTGTATTGTTAATGCGTCGGCTTGTATTGTTAAGGGAACTCCAAGAAAAAATTATCCAATATTGTGGGGTGGGCATCTTGCCCGCCATCTAAACGCGTAGCAAGATCCCTGTAAAGGTACAATTTTGAATTGTTATTAATGGTTTTAGGAAACTTTTTCGAGCTTCTTCTGAGTAATTTTGGATAGATTGTGGCCTTTGAGTAATGAAAGTGCGCCAACAAGAGTACCTAGAATGAGCAGGCTAAGGATAGAAGTAGGTTCAGAAACAGTGACTATGGTTGCAGAAAAACTAATAGGTAACTCACTATCTTCTAATCCTAAATTTTCAAAACCTGGTATGAGTGGCGGCGCAGAAAATACCTCTAAATAACCTGGTGTCGGCAAAAAACTCGCGAAGAATGGACTAGAATAGTTTCCTCCCGAAGTGGAATACCCAAAACCATCACCTGTTAACTGCTGAGTATTAAGACTAATTAAATTATCAACATTAAAAGGTTCGTTTCCTGGTATTGGAGTCCCGGCGGGTTGCAAACCAGTAATTGTTTCACCATTTCGCGTACCAGTAATTCCAGTAATCAAGTAAGAACCCAAATCGTTAGGGGTGTCATTAGTAGTGAAAGTACCATTTGCCACAATGCCAGTACCAGAATAATTCCAATTCCAACTTAAAGCAGAAGCTGCTGGCATTGTCCCGAAAACTAATCCAGATGTGGTGGCGAGGGCTATGGCAGATAGAGCTAGATTTTTCATGGAAGTCGTTACTGCGATCGTTCCCGTGTATTATACGGAAATTAGGAAAGATCGTATTATCAATCTTGGCTATTTACTTAGCAGCGATCTAATAACCATACCAAAGCAGCATCAACATTACTAACCTGCTCCCCTGGCGGTATCGCTGGACGATTTACCATTACAACCTTCACCCCTAGTTCTCGCGCGGCAATAATCTTGGGCTTTGTGGCATCGCCACCGCTATTTTTACTGACGATGGTATCAATGTTATTCTCAATTAGAATTTGTCTCTCATTATTGAGGGTAAAAGGGCCGCGATCGCACAATACCATCCCCGGCGGTACTAAAGCATCTTCGCCAGGAGGGTCAATCATCCGCATCAAAAACCAAATTTTCTCCAAATGAGCAAAAGCGGCCAGTTCTTGCCTACCAACTGTCAAAAATACTCGCTGTGCCTGATTTTGCAGGGTTGTTGCTGCGGCTGCAACACTATCAACTTCAATCCAGCGATCGCCACTTTCTTTTTCCCAAGGCGGACGGATTAACATCAGACGGGGTACTCCAACTTCTGTTGCCGCATCTGCCGCATTGAAAGAAATTTGAGTCGCAAAAGGATGGGTTGCATCAATTAATAAGTCGATTTGCATGACTCGCAGATAGCTAGCCAATCCAGCCACACCTCCGAAGCCTCCAACCCGTAAATCGCCCAACGGTACTGACGGTTCACGGGTGCGTCCAGCTAGAGAGGTGATTACTTCTAATCCTTGGATAGCCGTAACTTTGGCAGCTAGTTCTGCTGCATCACTCGTCCCACCCAAAATCAAAACGCGCATCATTTAGATAGATAACGGTGGAATCTTTGCTAAAATCCCCTTTTTCATTGCTTCTGGACGCTCTGACCAAGGCAGTAAACCATCTGCTTTAGCATAGTATTGGCTAGCACATTCCAGTACCGCAGAGGCACTACCATCAACAGCTAAATCACCAAATAAATATGTTAATTTGCCTTTGGCACTAAAGGCGACTACACAAGAACGATTACAAGCACTCATACATTCAACTTCTTGAATTGGGAATCGATCTCGTAACTCCCAATCTTGTGCCAGCTGCTGAAGTTGGTGTAAAAGTTTTTCTCCACCACTTTCACCTAAGCGTTTTCCATTTTGCCAAACACTGGCACAGGTTTTGCAAACAAATAAATTATGTTCAGCAACATCCAAAGGATTAGTTGGGGAAATATTTACAGTAGTAGTCATCTGTACCTCGCAGATATGTGAAACTAATAAATCGATTTCGGCGGGCATCCTGACTCACTCAACTTGAGATTTTCTTTAATCTCAAATTGGTTCACAGTTGCGGGACAGTGCCGGATTTGCACCGAACTTTCCCCGTTACCTCTGGTAGCTGACTCCCACCAGAACCGAACAACCTTATCGATCGTACACTAAAGTTATCGGAGAATACGAAACAATAAGCTTTGCGCCAACTATCAAACTGGACGACAGCCAGATAAAATACTGTGCATCTTTACTACTTGTCCAATAACTGCGATCGCAGGCGCACCAAATCCAGTTTGCTCTACCTGTGTGACTATTGTTTCTAATGTCCCAATTAATTCTTCTTGTTCTGGGCGCGTACCCCAGCGCACCAAAGCAATCGGTGTTTCTAAATTCAACCCAGCCGTAATTAATTCTTCCACAATATAAGGCAGATTGTGAATTCCCATATAAATTACAATGGTTTCGGAACCGTGAGCGATCGCACTCCAATTTACTTGCGGTCTATACTTACCCGCTGCTTCATGACCAGTTACAAATGTCACCGATGAACTATATAGCCGATGCGTCAAAGGAATACCTGCATAAGCTGCTGCTGCAATTCCCGAAGTGATACCTGGCACAACTTCCGTTGATATTCCAGCTTTGACTAATTCTTCCATCTCTTCGCCACCGCGACCAAAGATAAAGGGATCGCCACCCTTGAGCCGCACTACAATTGCACTATCCTGCGCTTTATCAATCAGCAATTGAGTTGTTTCTGACTGCAACAACGAATGTCTCCCAGCACGTTTACCAGCATTAATTTGCTCGGCTTGGGGATTAATCATTGCCAAAATTGCCGGACTCACCAAGGCATCGTAGATGACTACATCTGCACATTCCAACAAACCTTTTGCCTTCAAGGTAATTAGTCCTGGATCTCCTGGCCCTGCACCGACTAAATAAACCTTTCCTAAATACTTGTTTCTTTGTGTCATTGTGCGGTTCATCTATCTATTAAATCCCAAATTAGCTCGGCTAATTCTGCACTTGCTCCCAGTGGCTCTGCCAATTGGAAATTCACCGCAGAAAATTGTAATTTTAGTTCCTCTATTGAGGTGGCGATCGCATCGGTTATTCCACCAGCGAATAAAAAGTATGGCAAAATTGCAATTTCCCGATAACCAGCATCCACCAATTCTTTCACCCGTGATTCTAAACTAGGAGGCCCAGCCCAATAAGCAGCCACGGCTGGCAAACTCGCCGCTATTGCTTCCACAGTTTCTTTAGAACCTGGGCGACGGCTACCATGAGCTAAGAGAATCCATGCTTCTGCTTTCATAGCAGCTATTTGTTTTGCCAGCAATTTCTCTAAATTAGGGTGAGAGCCTAAATATGGTTGCAATTCAATGATGATATCTTGACCAGCAGCCTGTTGGGCGAGTGCTACTTCGGCAGGAATATCTGTCATCACATGGACTCCCGGCAGTAGAAATAGCGGTACAATTTTGAGACGATTTTCATTTTGAGACAGTGGGCAATCGCCAAAAGCGCTTTTAGCAAATTCTTGAATCTGCTCGTGTAAAGGCTGAGGATTCATTTCTAAAGCAGCGATGCCAACTAAATGTTCGCTATTTACTGAGTTATGGTTTTTTGACAATTTGTGACACACCAGCCTAGCTAGTTGTTGCATAGCAATTTCTGGGCGCGGGTCGCGGCTTCCGTGAGATAGTAGTAGATAGGCAGATGACATCGGTAATTGAATTCTTAGTTACTATTTTTATTTAAGATTAAGCCGGGGATAATAAGTACTCTGGTAATTATTGAAACTATTATTAATTATTAAATAGAAGTATTCTTAACCACTTTTATATTCTCCCCTACTCCTTCTCTTATTGTTCTTCGGCAGTGTAAGTATAAAATTGATCGAAAGCTCCTACCGTTTCAAATTTGTACGAAGGTATCCAAGAGTTTATTTTTAAATCTGTACGGTAAATGCTAAAAATCACGAAATCTTGCCTTTCTGTGGTCTTGGCAATAATTTCTTGGATTTGTGGGTTAGCCGAGTCAACTAACTTATCGCAATTAAAACGGATTAAATTTTCAAGAATATTCGTAGTTTTATTACATACATCGGTTTTTAAGTATTTTGTCAGCCGTTGAACTGCATATTCTTCATATTCAACTTGACTGGGATTGGTTTTCGCCATTGTCACACCCAAGGCGGCAAGTCCTACTGCTGCTCCAGTATACGCGATGATGGTCAATGGTTTCATATTTGCCAAGTAAAATTCATTGTAATTGTTAGATTCTGGAGACTCTAAATCAACTAAGTCCGTTCCTTGAAGAAAAACTCTTGATCGCTTGCCAAATTGTTGCTATAATTCAAATTGTTGAATGGCGAGCGTAGCCAAGTGGTTAAGGCAGTGGTTTGTGGTACCACCATTCGTGGGTTCGAGTCCCATCGTTCGCCCTACATAATTTCATATTTATAGCTATACTCCTATTAAAGGTGTGTTGTATGGTGCGAACAATCATAAGCATCACTTTACCAACAATTGTCATCTCATAAGTTTATAGACTTGCAAGGATTGCAAGTCTATAATAATTCATTAGATTATCTTATTAAATAAGTTTATGTATATAAGCAAAATTACTTGCTAAATTAAAATTAGGTATGCAATGCCTTATATCCTTTTGGGCTGATGCGATCGAGGCAAGTAATATCACTTTTAATTATTTTATTCTTTTACTATATAGTGAGTGCCTCGATTTCATCGTAATTCTGCTTCTGCAAACCTCTGTCCTCTTAAACCCAAGCTCTGGACTGTTGAAGCTATAAATTTAGGCTTTGCAGCACCCTTTAATTGGACTGCTGTTTGTTTTAATAGCTTTTTAAGCCAAGAAGTTAATACTGCTCAAAAGAAGGGATGCTGAATTTTCAAACATTGTTTGAATCAATACCAGGATTGTATATCGTCTACTCACTCGACTTAGTGATTGTCGCCGGAAGTGATGCTTACTTTCGGGCGACCAAGACCAAACGAGAAGAGGTCGTTGGTCGCCATTTATTCGAGGTTTTTCCGGATAATCCCGACGATCCAAATGCTACTGGAGTTCGGAATTTACGTGCCTCGTTAGAAAACGTACTCAAGTATCGCCAGCCTCAGACAATGGCAGTGCAGAAGTATGACATTCGCCGCCCGGAATCAGAAGGCGGTGGCTTTGAGGAGCGGTACTGGATACCAACCAACTCGCCAGTTTTTGATGAAAATGGTGAAATGACGCACATTATTCATCGAGCCGAAGATGTCACCGAATTTATGCGGGTGCAGCAGCAGCGAAACGAACAGCGTCAGTTGAATAAATCACTCCAGACTCGCACCGACCAAATGGAGATGGAAATTTATACTAGAGTGCAGGAGTTACGAGAGGTCAACGAACAACTGCAAGCGGCGAATGAGGCATTGTCAGAACTCGATCGCGCCAAAACCGTTTTTTTCAGCAATATCTCCCACGAGTTTCGCACGCCTTTAACACTGATGTTGAGTCCCCTCGAAGACTTGTTATTCGACACTCAAACCCCATTAGTGCCCCAACAGCGCGATCGCCTTGAACTCGTGCAGCGAAGCGGACTCCGGTTGCTGAAATTAGTCAACACGCTGCTTGATTTTTCGCGGCTGGAAGCGGGGCGAATGCAAGCATCATATCAACCAATTGACTTAGCCGCATTCACAACAGAGCTAGCTAGTATGTTTTGCTCGCTCATGAAACAGGCTGGTCTGGAGTTCGCGATCGACTGTCCGACCTTGCCAGAGGCAATCTATATCGATCGCCAAATGTGGGAGAAAATTGTATTTAATTTATTATCGAATGCCTTTAAGTTTACGTTGACGGGAACCATTACCGTTCGATTGCAGCGCGATCGCAATACTGTTAATTTAATCGTTGAAGATACTGGAAGTGGCATTCCAGAAACTGAAATTTCGCATCTGTTTGAACGGTTTTATCAAGTCAAAGGGTTACAGGGACGAAGTTTTGAAGGCTCTGGAATTGGCTTATCGCTCGTGCAAGAACTGGTGAAGTTGCATGGCGGTTCTATCAGCGTTACCAGCGTCTTAGGACAGGGTAGCCGATTTACAGTTTCGATTCCAACTGGGTGCGCGCATTTACCACAAGAACGGTTAAATGCCCCTGGGACTGTGGCATCAAACACACTCAGCGCCACGCCATACCTTGAAGAAGCTTCGCGCTGGCTTTTGGAAGAAGCAGGGGGGCAGAGGAGCAGGGGGGCAGGGGGGCAGGGGGGCAGAGGAGATACAGAGAAAGAAGGTAGTTTTAATAGAGTGTTTTTCCCCTCTACTGCTTCTGCCCGTATCCTTCTGGCAGATGACAACGCCGATATGCGCGATTATATGCGGCGATTATTGAGTCAACGGTATGAGGTTGAGGCAGTCGCTGATGGAATGGCGGCTTTGGCTGCAATCCAGGTACAGCACCCGGATTTGATTCTCAGTGATGTGATGATGCCGGGGCTGGGTGGGTATGAGTTGCTACATCAACTGCGGGCTGACCCCCAAACCAGAGAATTGCCCGTGATTTTGCTGTCAGCGCGGGCGGGTGAAGAGGCTCGTGTAGAAGGGCTGGCAGCGGGAGCCGATGATTATTTAATCAAACCGTTTTCGGCTCGCGAACTACTGGCTCGTGTTGAGTCAACTTTAAAACTGATCGATATCCGCAAACAAGCGGCTCAGACACTGCAAGCCAGCGAACAGCAGCTTAAACTTGCTCTGGAGACGAGCAAACTCGGCTCTTGGCAACTTGATATTAAGACCAATGTTCTGTCTACTTCTGACCAGTGCAAAGTCAACTATGGTCTGCCGATTAATGCTGATTTCTCGCACAAAGTTCTAATGGAGCGGATTCATCCAGAAGATCGGACTTGGGTGCAGGCGGCAATTCTAGATTCGATTACCAACAGCAGCAATTATGAGGTGGAGTATCGCACTGTTTGGGATGATGGCAGCACGCACTGGGCGCTGGTTCGGGGGCATATAATTGACGACGAGGCGGGAAATCCGGAACGCATGATCGGGATTTCCATCGATATTAGCGATCGCAAACAAGCCGAAGCTGACTTACGGGAAACCCACGTGCAATTGGAGTCCGCTTTAGCAGCAGGAGCCATTTACACATGGCGGTGGAAGATTTCTGAGAATCTAGTAATCGTGAATGCAGCCTTTGCTCACTTGTTTGGCGTTGACCCTGTGGAAGCAACAACAGGTTTGCCGATTGAACTGTTTGTCCAAGCAATGCACGAAGAAGACCGCCCACAAACGGTCGCTGCAATTAACCAGGCGATTGTAACCGGGGAAGAATATTTTAGTGAGTACCGCGTTTATACGGCAAGAGGCGAGGAGCGCTGGCTTGCCGCACGCGGTCGAGTTGAATATGCTGCTGATGGCAGACCGATTGCTTTTCCTGGAGCATTAGCAGACATCACCGAACGCAAACAAGCCGAATCCGCTTTGCGCCAATCTGAGGAACGCTATCGAACTTTGTTTGAATCCATTGACGAAGGCTTTTGTGTAATTGAAGTGCTATTTGATCCAAACAGTAAGCCCATCGATTATCGCTTTTTGGAAATAAATCCGGCGTTCGAGAAACAAACGGGACTCAACGACGCACAAGGCAAAAGGATGCGCGAGTTAACTCCAAATCATGAAGAGCATTGGTTTGAAATTTACGGTAAAATTGTCCTAACAGGGCAACCCCATCGCTTTGAGAATCGCGCCGAAGCGCTGCACCGTTGGTTTGACGTATATGCGTTTCCCATTGGGCAGCCACAGAGCCGAAAAGTAGCGATATTGTTTAACGATATTACCGATCGCAAGCAAATTGAAGCAACTTTGAAAGCAAGCAACGAACGGCTGAAGCTGCTTTCAGAAGTTGCCAACGATCTGTTGCTCAACGAAGATCCCAAGGTATTTTTAGCCAGTTTATTTGAAAAAATTTCGACTTATTTGGGACTGGAAGTTTATTTTAATTACTTGTTTCAAGAAGACCAGCAACGCCTTGAACTTAATACCTATGGCGGTATCTCAGAAGACATTGCTTTATCCGCTAAATTTTTGGAGTTAGGGCAGGGTGTATGTGGTTATGCGGTGCAACATCGCCAGCCAGCTATCATTGAAAATGCCCTCTCAACCACCGATCGACTTCCTATTCCAGTTCATCATTCAAGCGGTATCAGAGCTTATGCTAGTCATCCGTTAATCGTGGGCGAGCGCGTCTTAGGCACTCTGGGCCTGGGAACTCGTCAACGCGATCGCTTTACGCCCGACGAACTCGACCTCATGCAAACAGTAGCCAATCAACTAGCTGTTGCCTTAGAGCGATCGCGTCTAATTGCAGAGCTACAGGCACGAGCCGAAGCGTTAGATCGAAGTAATCGCATTAAAGATGAGTTCTTGGCAGTTCTTTCCCATGAACTGAGAACGCCGATGAATCCAATTCTGGGATGGTCAAAACTGTTGCAGCAAGGAAAGCTAGATGCCCAAAAAACGAATGCTGCGATCGCCACGATTGAGCGCAACGCCCAGCTTCAAGTGCAACTCATTGATGACTTGCTGGACATTTCCCGGATTTTGCGCGGCAAAATGAGCTTATCAACCTCACCCATTGACCTCAATACAGTGATTTGGGCCGCGCTGGAAACAGTTCGGTTAGCCGCTGAAGCCAAGTCAATCCAAATTCAGACCATCGTCTCGCCCGTTCTGGGCGTGGTAGTCGGGGATGCAGGGCGATTGCAACAAGTCGTGTGGAATCTGCTGTCGAATGCCGTTAAGTTTACACATAATGGGGGACAAGTCACGATTGCCCTATCTCAAGCTGAAAATCGCGCCCAAATTCAAATCACCGATACTGGAAAAGGAATTAGTGGCGACTTTTTGCCCTACGTGTTTGAGCATTTCCGGCAAGAAGATAGTGCAACCACCCGCAAATTCGGCGGACTAGGGTTGGGATTGGCGATTGTGCGCCAAATTGTGGAAATGCACGGTGGAACCGTAACAGCAGAAAGTCCAGGTGTTGGGCTAGGAGCGACATTTACGGTTAAAATTCCACTTGCACCTCAGTTAACTCAAGCACCAACCTTAGAGCGATCGCCCGTTCAGGAGGGTGATTTGAACGGCATTCAGATTTTAGTCGTCGATGATGAAACGGACTCGCGAGACTTCATCGCTTTTGTTTTAGAACAAGATGGGGCGATCGTCACTGCTGTTGCATCTGGGACTGAGGCGCTGCAAGCGATCGCCCAATCCATTCCCAACATCATCATCAGTGACATTGGGATGCCAGAGATGGATGGCTATATGCTGATCCGACAAATTCGTACCCTTGGGCTTGAGCAAGGGGGACAAATTCCCGCTATTGCTTTAACAGCTTATGCCGGAGAACTCGATCGGCAGCAAGCGATCGCCGCCGGATTTCAACGTCATATCGCCAAACCCATCGATCCAGAAACTTTGGTGGCGATCGTCGTCGAAATGCAGACTTACAATAGAATTCTGAACTCTGAATTCAAAATTTAAAATAGTTAAAAAATCAGAAGAATATTTGATGAATAAATATACTAATTATTCTAAATTATTCTAGATTTTTTTGACAAAGAGATAATAGCGGCACAATTACTTATTCTCAAAATTAGCACAATATCGCTAATACTGAAAGTTGCAGAATAAATTATTTATACGCACTATAACAATGAATATTAGCACTCTGAAATAATTAAAAAATATTGATTTAAAAGTCTTATAGAGCTTGATAACTAGGTCGGCGTAAATAATTATCGTTGGGATAAAGCAGAGGGCAGGGAGCAAGGAGCAAGAAGAAAAAGGGTTTGAGCTTTATTTATTTTTCTTCACACAGTTTGGTTTTATTGTGCCAACTTACTTAGTTAAATCTTTTCCTTCTAGATGTGCTGATAATCAAAATATACGCAAATAAATGATATAGTATAGATTACATTAAGCAATTGAGGGTGCGATAATTTGTGCCCCAAATATTATTATGCAGTTATTTAGTAACCTCTATCAAAAGAAATAAAAATTGTATTCCTTTAGTGAGATCCAAAAATACTGAGTCATAGATACTTTAGGTAAAGAAGAACACGCTTTAAGTGTCTGCTAAAAAGTTGATACTTGTATGTACACAGGTAAATATAATTTATCTGTGTTGTTTCGTGTTTATATATGTCTAACAAAAGGTGGAGGCTTATTTGTCTTGCCTAGAAAGTTAACAATGCAAACATCGTCATTTAGTGGAGTTGCTATGTCTGAATTGCTTCAAGCAGTCTTAGATAGTGAAGAAAGAAGTGATTTACGTTCTTTTCTTAGTGAATTACGCCAAAAAGAAAAGAAGTACTTACTACGGAACGACATACTGAATGTATATAGTGAGTATTGCTCCAAGTCTCAGAAACCTGAGACTTTTTACACTTCTTCTGAGTTGGGAAAACTCATTTACTATACTCAGGAAATAATTCAAGAGGACTCAAACTTCTGTTTCATCATCCGTTCTAAGATTGCCAGCCAAGAAGTTTACTGGCTGACATCAGACTTAAGCATTCAGCCGATGACGGTGCAGGATTTGTTGGATCTGCGCGATCGCTTGGTAAACAAATATCATCCCAATGAAGGCGACCTGCTAGAATTGGACTTCGGCCCGTTTTATGACTACACCCCAATCATCCGCGACCCCAAAAATATTGGTAAAGGAGTACAATTTCTCAACCGCTATCTATCCAGCAAAATATTTCAAGATTCCAAACAATTGCTCGACAGCTTATTGAATTTCTTGCGCCTGCACCACTACAACGGTGTGCAACTGCTACTCAACGATCGCATTCAATCACAGCAGCAACTTTCCGAGCAAGTTAAGAAAGCGATCGGTTTTGTTGATAACCGCCCCGAAGATGAACCCTACGAACAATTCCGCTTCCAATTGCAGTCAATGGGTTTTGAGCCAGGTTGGGGTAACACCGCAGCGCGAGTGCGGGAAACTTTAAGTATTCTCGATGAATTAATTGATTCTGCCGATCCTCAGACCCTAGAAGCATTCATTTCTCGTGTCCCGATGATTTTTAGAATCGTCTTGGTGTCAGCTCACGGTTGGTTTGGGCAAGAGGGAGTTTTAGGGCGTCCCGATACCGGCGGTCAGGTAGTTTACGTCCTTGACCAGGCAAAAAGCCTAGAGAAGCAGTTACAAGAAGATGTCCTGCTTGCGGGTTTAGAGAAATTGAATGTCGAGCCAAAGGTAATTATTCTCACCCGCTTGATTCCCAATAGTGATGGCACCCTTTGTAATCAACGGCTAGAAAAAGTTCACGGTAGCGAAAATGCCTGGATTTTGCGAGTGCCTTTACGGGAATTTAATCCTAACATGACTCAAAATTGGATTTCCCGGTTTGAGTTTTGGCCTTATCTAGAAACTTTCGCCATTGATTCCGAAAGAGAACTACGGGCAGAATTTCACGGCACACCTGACTTAATAGTTGGAAACTATACTGATGGAAATTTAGTAGCATTCTTGCTGGCGCGACGGCTGAAAGTTACTCAATGCAATGTTGCCCATGCTTTGGAGAAATCTAAATACTTGTTCAGTAACCTCTACTGGCAAGAATTAGAAGATAAATATCACTTTTCATTGCAATTCACAGCTGACTTGATTGCCATGAATGCTGCCAATTTTGTGATTAGCAGCACCTACCAGGAAATTGTCGGAACACCGGATAGTGTGGGACAATACGAGTCATATAAGTGCTTCACCATGCCGGAGTTGTATCATGTTACCAATGGCATTGAATTATTTAGTCCCAAATTTAATGTTGTACCGCCTGGAGTAAATGAAAATAATTACTTCCCTTACACGCGGATTAAAGACCGAGTAGAGAGCGATCGCCAACGCCTTGCAGAAATGCTCTTTACTCTGGAAGATTCCACGCAAATCTTTGGTAAACTAGACGATCCTAACAAGCGCCCTCTCTTCTCAATGGCGCGTCTTGACCACATCAAAAACCTCACAGGTTTGGCTGAATGTTATGGTCAAAGTAAAGATTTACAAGAGCATTGCAACTTAATTTTAGTAGCGGGTAAGTTACGCGTCGAAGAATCAGATGACAACGAAGAACGCAGCGAAATTATCAAACTCTACCAAATAATTGACCAGTATAATCTGCACGGTAAAATTCGTTGGTTGGGTGTACGCCTCTCCAAAACTGATTCCGGTGAAATTTACCGAGTCATTGCCGATCGTCAGGGAATTTTTGTTCAACCGGCTTTATTTGAAGCTTTTGGTTTAACAATTTTAGAGGCGATGGTTTCAGGATTGCCAACTCTTGCCACACAGTTTGGCGGGCCATTAGAGATTATTCAAGATAAGGTGAATGGCTTTTTGATTAACCCAACGAATTTAGAAGAGACAGCCACCAAAATTGTGGACTTCATCACTAAATGCGAACAAAATCCTAACTATTGGAGTGAAATTTCTCAGCGAGGAATTGACCGAGTTTACAGCACCTATACTTGGAAAATTCACACTAGCAAGCTGTTATCATTAGCACGGATTTATGGCTTCTGGAACTTTACCTCTATGGAAAATCGGGAAGATTTATTGCGCTATATTGAGGCTTTGTTCTATTTAATTTACAAGCCAAGAGCGCAACAGCTATTAGAACAGCATCAGTACCGATAATTCGTCATTTGTCATTTGTCATTTGTCACTTGTCATTTGTTATTAGCTAAAGACAAATGACCAAGGACAAATGACTAAATTGTCAACGCACTCCAAGTTCGTTGACCAACTACTCCATCCACACCTAAATTTTGCTGGTTTTGAAACGCTTTGACAGCAGTCTCTGTTAGTGCGCCAAAAATCCCATCTACTCTCACAGCATAACCGTTAGACACTAATAACTGTTGTAAGGCTCTGACAGCAATACCAGAACTACCGAAATAAAGAGTCGGTAGGGGTTGGCTACTAAACTTCTGAAACCGTCCTGTAGCCTTTGTACGGATTTTACCTCCATACTGAAAAGATTTCTTAGGTTTACCGAAGTTAGAAGAAATTAGTCCCAGATTCTTTTTGCTAATTTTTTGAAGTATGTGTTCTTTTTCTAGTTTTAGCGTTGAGAGAGAAGCCTGGGAAATCTCATCTGTCTGCATAAATTCAGGTGGCGTAACTTTAGCAGCTATCTCTAACTGACTCTGTTTTGACTGGTTTACGTCATTTTCCATCTGAAATAATTGCTGCTGTGGCAAATTGGTTCCAGATGCTTGTCTTATTGTTAACACGCCCGTCATCATCAGGCCAATTTCATTCATTTTAGTTTATTTTACTTGAATAAACAGCGTGTAGGCGTAGGCCGCCCTTAGATATCGCTTAGTACTCTAAGTTGTAGATATTGAAAAACTTTTTACCTTTTTTCATCTCGCCACAAAGCAATACCGCCTAATAAACCAGTGATATTGGGGATGAGTTTGACATTTAACGGCAGCTGTAAATTCACTCTCACCGCTTCACCACCGCCAATGTAAAGGTAGTCATAATTAAACAGATGTTGCAAGGATGCGATCGCTTTTTCTAAACGCCTATTCCATCTTTTCTCACCAATTTTTTCTAACTCTGCACGCCCCAACTGCTCCTCAAAAGTCTCTCCTTTGCGAAACGGGTGATGCCCCATTTCCATATTTGGTACCAGCTTACCATCTACAAATAAAGCCGAACCAAACCCCGTACCCAGAGTAATCACCAATTCGACACCTTTACCAGCGATCGCACCAAATCCCTGCATGTCTGCATCATTAATCACCCGTACAGGCTTGTTTAAGTGTTTTAATAATGCTTTTTCCAAATCAAATCCGATCCAATCTGGATGTAAGTTTACCGCTGTTTCTGTGACTCCACAGCGCACCACACCAGGAAAACCGACCGAAACGCGATGAAATTCACCTTGAGCGGCGGCTAAAACTACAATTGCATTAATTACAACCTCCGGTGTCGCAGGTTGCGGTGTATCTAAACGCGCTCTTTCTGTTACAGGATGCCCCGTAATATCCAAAACCATAGCCTTAACACCACTACCGCCAATATCAACCGATAGGGTACGAATCGATCCATTTTCTTCAACCATTGAGTTACATCCTTGTTAATGCTTGTTATTTCGTTATTAATTATGCTCTGCTGCATTTGATAATATCTTGGATGTTTGGAGAGTCTCTATATTGGTGGAGAGTGGGCAGATGCAGTAAATTTTTCCCCCCTGCCCCCTGCCCCTCTGCCTTTTTACCCTATGCCCGAATGGCACGCTTGTTAAGCACAAACCCCTGATATAACCGGATGAGAGGGTGTGGGGGGTAGGGTGTAGGGTGTAGGGAATCAAGAAAATGTTGAACTCCTTGACGCAACTAAAGGTTAATTGTCTTAAACACTACACCCAACACCCTACCCCCAACACCCTGCCAAACACGAGGTTTCACGTTTTCTTAGTGACATTCACCCTATGCCCAAAGTTAAAAATCCCATACATTCAATGCCGGACAGCATCTAGATTTGTTAATCTAAGAATAATGGAAATAGTACTAGCGTAGCTGCTTAAAATCTATCGGGCAGCAAATTTCTATTAAAAGTAATATAAGAGAAAAAATTATGACGGCGTTTGAACCTCAAAGCATCCGCTCGTATAGCCAAGAAGATGTCCAACAAATTCTGCACTTAGCGATCGCTCGTCAAGCAGATGATAAAGACACAGAATTTTCTTATGAGCATATATTAGAAATTGCTGCTGAGTTAGAAATTTCACCTGAGTCTTTAAAATTAGCAGAGCGCGATTGGGTATTACAACAGGGCCAAGTTCAACAACGAAAAGCTTTTGACGCTTACCGCATCAGAAGATTTCAGAAGCGTTTAAGCAAATATGCAATTTCCAATGGCTTTTTTATACTGCTTGATTTAATTACTGGTGGCGGAATTTCTTGGTCGCTGTACATTTTACTATTCTGCGGATTGCCTGTAGCGCTTGATGTCTGGAATACCTTTCAAATCAAAGGTGATGAGTATGAAATGGCATTCCAAAAATGGAGCCGCAACCATCAGATTAAGAAAACCATCAGCACAGTTTTGAATAAGTGGTTTAAGGTATTACAGGCTTAATCAAAACTTTCTCTAACCCTAACCCATTTCTACTTAATTCCCCCCAGAAATCTACGGTGTACACACAAGTCTGAAATAGCTGATTAGCCAGGATTTTACCCCACCCTAACCCTCCCCTTGCCAAGGGGAGGGAACTGGATTTCTTTTTTCCCCCCGTCGTAAATCCAATAAAATTGGCACGCAAGCTACAAAACCAACTTGCAAAGGGGAGGGAACTGGATTTCTTTTTTCCCCCTTTATAAGGGGGGATTAAGGGGGGTAATTTGACTTGTGTGTACACTGTAGCCAGAAAGGGGGAGAATATTTTGCGATCGAACTTAACTAGATACTGAATTAGCCGCCTCGGAAACCTTCTCAGGGGGTGGAAAGCCACCCATGCGAATCTCTGAAGTGAAGGAAGTGATGCTAAATCCACCAAAACTCTTGAGGACATTTACCCGCATTCGCAAATTGGGGCTAGCAAACCACAGCCGTTCCTCTGAGAATATGTTTTCATCCTCTGTAATTAGGATTAAAGCACCATCACTGTCAAATTTATAGCGTCCGGCAACTGGAGTTTTATTGGCATCAACTATTTCTCTGAGTAACCTGCCTTGGGTCGGATTATCTGCATCAGGTACTGAAACTAACACAGTTGAACCACTATGTTTTGCTCGATCCTTGTCCATTGTGCCGTTCCAGATAATTTTGGTAGCACAGGAAGCAGAACTAGGATTAATGTTGTAACTTTGACACAGCTTAACTACTTCTGGACGATCTAATGGCAGCGTCTCAATGATGATATCTGACTTGCTATGTTCTGATTGGTTAAAAGCCAAATGTTGACTAGTGCGATGAGAAAACCATTTACCAGCACTTAACTGAAAAAACTCTTCAATATTCATGAATGAAATTACCCTGCATCAAAATGCTAAAATTCCCACTTAATTATTATTAAAAGCTAGCAGGAGGTTTTAATATTAAGCTTGATTGCCTATTTCCTCAAGCTTCTTGAGGCCAATTCTGGCTGCCTCAGCAACGTTGAAATGATTGTCTTTTTCTAAGTATTTTAAAGCTGAGATACTCTTGGGAGTGGGAAGATTTCCCAAGGCTTCTGCTAAACGCTGCCTCACTAACCAATCATCTGATTGGGCGAAGCGCAGGATCTTATCTACAGACTCGATGTCTTGAATTTCTCCCAGTGCAGAGATTGCAGCTTGTTGCAACACGACTTCTTTGCTATCCAATGCCTGAATCAGAATTTGATGGGCACGGGGGTCTTTAATATTACCTAGAGAAACAGCTGCACTAAAACGTACTAGCCAATCAGTATCTTCATAAAATGCCCGTGAAAGCACCTCAAAAGCTCTGGCATCACCCAAATATCCTAAAGCACCAGCGGCATCAGCGCGTATACCATAATCAGGGTCATTTTCAAGAATTTTTACCAAAATAGAATAACATTCTGGTGTTGGCTTGATTCCCAGAGCAAATATTGCCATCGATCGCAGTTGCAAAGATTCATCGTCTAGTACCTTTTTAATTAAAGGCACTGCATCCTCAGCCGCAACATGACGCAGATTAGCAAGGGCTACCATGCGATCGCGTAAATTCGGACTTTCTAGCTGAGTAGAAATTTCTTGTAAGCTTAGAGCTGCCATTTAGTTCAAAGCGTTTTCTTTACTTATCTTAATTTACCTGATTTGTTCATCACGCTGTCGCCCTACTGAAGTAGGAGTTTGGCGACTTTACAAAATGGCTCAATTATGAATAAAAAAGCGATCGCGCTTACACCAGTGAAGGAAATCGGTGTAAAGCCTCTGCCAATTGGGAAAATCACTCGCATTCATCGCCCTCTCTAAGAAAAGGCGTACTTGCCAATTTATTTAAGAAATATTAAGTACATCTTCATCGTGAATTGGTATGAGTAGTTCTGCGTAGGCGTAACTCGTCGTAGACATCGCCAAAAAGCCACAAAACTGGCGAATAACAACACATTAGCATTTTTAAAATAGTATTTGGGATAGCAATCGATTATGTACTTTTGTAAAGATATAACAAGAAGTTGCGTAAAGTTATTAGCTTGACCTGAGTAACTTAATAAGCTAAAACACATCTAATTTGCAGATCAAAATTTTCTCAATATCTTGTGGGGTGGGCCGAAAAGCCCGCCCTGATTATGCAACTTGAATGCTGGTTAGCTTACAAGTTCCCTTAAACATAAAATCACAAGCCTAAAAAACTGCTTTGCAAAAATATCTCTAAGAAAAATACAAATGCTAGCAGGAATAGATTGTATGAAAATTAGTAAGCATGAGTCAACAGCTTTTCCTATAGAAATCAAAGTAATACCTACCCAATCAGAGAAAATTATTGACCAGCCTTTAGTAGCTAAGAGCAAGTCAGACTTTGAGAGTAAAGAGGAAAAACAACAACGTTTAGCTATTTTAGCAGAAGATACACGACGTAGGCTAAAACGAAGCGCTATGGACATTTATTGTATTGGTGTCAACTTGCTAGAAGCTCAAAAAATTATCGAACATGGTGAGTTTTTACCTTGGCTACGACAGGAGTTTGGAATGGGAAAAACTTCAGCCTATGAGTTTATTCACGTTGCTAGAGCATTTGAGTCAAAAATTCCGATTATCGGAAATTTGATTAATGGCATTACTCCTACTGCTCTTTATAAACTGGCTGCGCCTAGTACGTCTGAAGCGGCTAGAGATGAAGCAATAAAGATTTTGAAAACAGGCGAAGTAGTCGATCCAGAGGTTGCTAAAAATCTCATCAAAAAATATAAAACTTCTAAAGCAGTAAAGGAACAACAACAAAAAATTTCTTCAATTAGTCAGCAGATAGATACAAATCAAGTAGAAACATTAGTCTTACCCAAGACTGAGGTTTCTAGCATTGAACAAACAACCACTAATCATCTGCCACTTTCTTCTCCACTTCCACAAAATGAACTGCAAAAATTGGTAGCGGAGCGCGATACTTATAAAGCACAACTAGAAGCACTACAGATAAAAAATCAGAAACTTAAGCAAGATATTGCAAAACTTCGTTCAGAACTAACTTTATTACAAACTAGTAAAAGTAGCAGTAGTTAGAGGAATCTCTGATACTTGTCTAAATACTAATTCTTGAGCTAACTTTCATCTAGTAGAATAAATAGATATCTTCAAAAATTAAATATGCATTATCCATAAACCTTATAGAGACATAGTATTGCTACATCTCTACATTCATTTATATTCATATTTTTAACGTGAGATCGACGAGTGCTATTTTGACCTCTCCCCCAGCCCCTCTCCTGGTAGGAGAGGGGAGCAAAAACTCTCCTTACTCGTTACTCCTCTCTCGCCTTTTAAAAGAGGGAGGCTGGGAAGGAGATATCTGTCGAACTCACGTTATTTATAATATGTTCGTTTGAAGCTTGCGATTATAAACACGTGCTAGAAATGAGTGAGTTTATAATTTACACAGCCTGATTTTTTTGATGTTAAAATGTCTTCTACAATGCCATTCATGATTTTACAATCTCTTCCAGTACTAGCATTGAGTAAGGCTCTGTACATCTAGTTTTTCTTTAAAAATCTATTTTTGGTAAATTCCTAAACTGGAAAAATTATCCAGTTTTAGATTTGTATAAAAAATAAACAAGCTCAAACAAGTAAGAAAAAATATTTAAACAATAGATTTTTGGATGGTAAATAAAACAATCTCTTGAAAATTATAAAAGTCGGAAATAAAAATGAAAATACTTGCTTTTTTTTGAAAACAATGGTAGATGTAAAACCAAGCAGCACCCGAATAAAGAACTTAGTGTTTTTAGTTGTAGACGTATTGGCAATTGGTTTGATAGATAATGCTGCAAAAATTAACATAAGATAAATTTCAATAATTAGCCGTAGAATCGAGAGGCTTTTACAATGAAAACTTTGGAATCTAGCAATAAAGATCGGAGATATTTTGGATAATTACTTCGCTCAATTTTAACCAAATAGAAATTTTCTAGGATCTTGCATAAAACTCAAAGAGTAGACTGATTGTTATTTGAAGGGTTAAACAAACAACAAACAACATTCTTAAGTTTAGACATCACAACTCAAATAGTTGCAATTAGGAGATTCAAGACAATGATTATAGTTATGAAATTAGGTACGCCATCAACAGAGATCGAGCGTGTTGTTAAAGAAATCAGTCATTATCAAATCACCCCAGAGGTATGCCAAGGTCAACATAAAACAGTAATTGGCTTAGTTGGCGAAACGGCAGAAATTGACACTAGGCAGATTCAAAATATTAGCCTTTTTATCGAGCAGGTTATCCGAGTAAAAAAACCATTTAAACGTGCTTCTTTAGAATTCCGCTATGGAGAACATAGTGAAGTGGTTGTACCTACACCTAATGGAGCTGTTACCTTTGGACAAACCCATCCTTTAGTTGTAGTTGCTGGGCCATGTTCTGTTGAAAACGAGCAAATGATTGTTGAAACAGCACAGATAGTAAAAGCAGCAGGGGCACAGTTTCTCCGAGGTGGGGCGTACAAACCTCGGACTTCACCTTATGCATTCCAAGGACATGGCGAAAGCGCATTAGGTTTGTTAGCAAAAGCTCGCGAAGTTACTGGTTTGGGTATTATCACAGAAGTTATGGATGCAGCTGATTTAGACAAGATTGTTGAAGTAGCAGACGTAATCCAAATTGGTGCCCGCAATATGCAGAATTTCTCCCTACTGAAGAAAGTAGGCGCTACTGGTAAAGCAGTGTTATTGAAGCGGGGACTATCAGCCACAATTGAAGATTGGTTGATGTCAGCTGAATATATTTTGGCAGCAGGTAATCCCAATGTAATTTTGTGCGAACGGGGAATTCGCACCTTTGACCGACAGTATACACGGAATACCCTTGATATATCTGCAATCCCTGTCTTGCGGACTTTGACTCACTTACCAATTATGATTGACCCTAGCCACGCCACCGGGAAATCAGAGTTTGTCCAACCGATGACTTTGGCTGCCTTGGCAGCTGGCGCAGATTCCTTAATGATTGAAGTTCACCCTAACCCAGCTAAGGCTCTTTCAGATGGGCCTCAATCTTTAACACCGGAAGCATTTGAAGAATTAATGCTAGAAATGGCTTCTTTAGCTAAGTTCTTTGGTCGTTGGTCTAAACAACATAGCGTTACCCCCAAGTTTGCTGCACGAGTTTCTACCACCGCCATTAGGGCTTTATAAGCCTGCCATTACCCTACCAACTAGGACATCCAATCAGTCCATCATCTGTGCAATCTAAATAATAATTGGAAGTTCAATGAATACAACATCACTCAACAAAAACAAGACCTTTCAACCTTCTGTAACCTCCCTAGTAAATTCCAGTAAAACTGTAGTTGTAGGCAACCAAGACCTAACAATAGACGAAGTAGCTAGTGTGTCCCGTCAGGGTGTTCAAGTACGCCTAACCGATAATCGAGATGTTGTGCAAGGCGTTCAAGCATCGTGCGATTACATTAGTAATGCTGTGGAATCTGGTCAACCAATTTATGGTGTGACAAGTGGTTTTGGTGGCATGGCCAATGTTGTCATTTCCCCTGAATCTGCGGCACTGCTTCAGAACAACCTGATTTGGTATCACAAAACCGGAGCCGGACAAAAATTACCGCTAGCTGATGTCCGCGCCGCCATGCTTTTGCGTGCTAACTCCCACTTGTATGGTGCATCTGGTATTCGTCTAGAACTTATCCAGCGTATGGAAACTTTCTTAAATGCTGGTGTCACACCCCATGTATATGAATTTGGATCTATTGGTGCAAGCGGTGATTTAGTGCCTTTATCCTACATTACTGGGGCATTGGTTGGTTTAGACCGTTGTTATACTGTTGACTTTAACGGCGAAGAAATCGACGCGCCGACAGCATTGAGCCATCTGGGTTTAGAGCCATTACAATTACTTCCTAAAGAAGGATTGGCAATGATGAATGGCACCTCAGTCATGACAGGTATTGCTGCCAATTGTGTTTACGACACCAGAGTTTTATTAGCTCTCTCAATGGGGGCACATGCCCTAGCAATTCAAGGTTTGAATGGTACCAATCAATCATTCCACCCATTTATTCATCAACTCAAACCACATTCAGGGCAAAAATGGGCTGCGAACCAAATGCTGAACTTACTAGCAGGTTCACGCTTAGTCCGCGAAGAACTAGATGGTTCTCACAACTATCGGGGTGGAGATCCAATTCAAGACCGTTATTCACTGCGCTGTTTACCACAATACATGGGGCCGATTGTAGATGGGATCGAGCAGATTAAAAAACAAATCGAAGTAGAAATTAATTCTGTCACCGACAACCCACTGATCGATGTTGAGAACCAAGTTAGCTATCATGGCGGTAATTTCTTGGGACAGTATATCGGTGTAGGAATGGATCGGTTGCGCTACTACATCGGGTTGTTGGCTAAACATTTGGATGTGCAAATAGCCTATCTGGTAGCGCCAGAATTTAACAATGGCCTGCCAGCATCTTTGGTAGGGAACCGAGAGCGCAGTGTCAATATGGGGCTAAAAGGTCTGCAAATATCTGGGAACTCCATCATGCCATTGTTAACCTTCTATGGAAATTCGATCGCAGACAGATTTCCTACCCATGCCGAACAATTTAACCAAAATATCAATAGCCAAGGTTTTGCTTCGGCAAACTTAGCGCGTCGTTCAGTAGATACCTTCCAACAGTATATGGCGATCGCTTTGATATTTGGGGTACAAGCAGTTGATTTACGCACCTATTTAGTTGCAGACCATTATGATGCTCGTGCTTGTTTATCTCCTGCTACCAGAGATTTATATATGGCAGTGCGCGATGTCATCGGACAACCAGCTTCACCTGACCGTCCTTATATCTGGAACGACCACGAACAACCTCTTGACGAACATATTGCCCGAATTAGTGCAGATATCGCATCTGGTGGGCAGATTGTGCAAGCAGTTCAAGATATTTTGTCAAGTCTCAATTAAATCTTGAGGACAGTTAAGATGCACAAACAGAGCATTTCACCAAGTATCAGCAAAGCTCCTCCCGGCCCTATCGGCTACCCGATTATAGGTAACCTCCCGCAAATGTTGCGGAATCCACTACAGTTTCTCACGAATGCCGTACAGGAGTATGGCGAAGTAGTCCATCTGGGGGCAATGGGGCCTCAACAACTTTATTTAGTCTCTCATCCAGATCATCTGAAGTATATCCTGCAAGAAAATAGCCGCAACTACATTAAAGGCGAAAACTTTAAATCAATTAAGCAGGTAATCGGTAATGGTCTAGCAGTTGCCGAGGGTGACTCCTGGCGGCGCGAACGCCGCTTAATGCAACCAACCTTTCATCGCCATCGGGTTGGAGCATTAGTCACCTTCATGACCAAAACCATTAGTCAAATGCTAGATACCTGGAGCAGCATCGGCTCAGACAAACCCCTAGATGTGTTTGCACAGATGATGCAACTAGTAGTCTGCCAAGCTAACTTTGCTAAGTAAAACCTTTAATTGGTAAACTAGC
>NZ_JAVRCB010000054.1:0-52514 GCF_034530955.1 Nostoc sp. DedQUE05
AAAGTTTTTTCTTTCTTTGTATGAAACCACCCTGCTCCCCGCTCTTCGGGAGGGGAGACAAAGCGCAGCTTTGGCGGGGTGGGGTTCTTCGGGTTTAATAAGCAATCAAGCGGACATGATATAAGTCCTAAAAACAATGTCTGATGAGCTAGCCGGTGCTTCATTCTAAAATCAAAGTAAACCTCTTGTCTAAGTGGTAGAAAAAAGGCTAAATAAGGATTATGACCGTAACTACCTATAAATGGACAATTAAACGTTATCACCAAGCAATAGAGGCAGGTATTTTTGACGACCAGCCCATTGAACTATTGCGCGGCGACCTCATTGTTATGCCTCCAGAACGAGAATCTCACGCCTACTACAACACAGAAGCAGCTGATTATCTTCGCACACTGCTCGGTGAACGGGTAAAAATCCGCGATGCAAAACCCGTTACCTTACCCAACGATTCAGAACCTGCTCCCGATGTTGCGATTGTCAAACCTTTAGGTGAGGTCTACTTAGAACACCATCCTTACCCAGAAGATATCTTCTGGGTTATTGAATTCTCCAAAGCCACTAGTAGCAAAGATTTAGGTGACAAAAAAGACATCTACGCTGAGGCTGGTATTGTTGAATATTGGGTTGTCAACCTGAAAATTCCGCAGTTAAAAGTATTTCGTGACCTAGAAAATGGGGAATACAAAACCGAACTGACATTAACTACAGGTACTATTTCACCCCTAGCCTTTCCTGATGTATCTGTCCGAGTTGAGCGCCTTATAGGTAAGACCTAGTACAGCGTATTATGGAAAGGGCGTAGGAGTTATAAGTTATGAATTATAAATCGATCGCTCATAACTCATAACTTATAACTCATAACTCATTTTCTGTCGCGATCGCTCTTGGCATATTACCAGCAGTTGCCAGTTGCACTGTAAAGGTAGAACCTTCAGATAATTTACTTTTTACAGAAATAGATCCACCACAGCGCAGCAGCAATTGCTGTACTATCGTTAACCCTAACCCAGCACCACCATAATCTTCGGTTGCTGCTGTACGCACGCGATAAAAGCGATCGAAGATTTTGGGAATTTCGTTTTCCGCAATACCGATACCTGTGTCGCGGAATTCTAATTGGACATAATCGCCTTGATTACGGGCACGCACCCATACTTGACCTCCATTAGGGGTAAACTTAAGACTGTTGTGCAACAGATTAATCACAATTTGCCTTAGCTTACCAGTCACGCACCAAACAGATGGGAGTTCAGTCGGTACGGTGTAGGCTAGCATAATTCCTTTTTCTTGGGCTACAGGTTGGTAGGTACTAACTACTCCAGGTACTATATCTGAGAGACGCACCAACTCCAAAGTCGTCCCGTCAAAATTCTGTTCTAGCTGCACCAGTTCCAAGAAACCAGTAATCAGGGAGTTTTGCTGATCGCACTGGGTATTTAACATCTGTAAATAACGTTGTCGTTGCGGGGGTTTCAGATTAGGGGAATTTAATAATGAAAGTGCTGTTTTCATGTGCGTCAAAGGTATACGTAGTTCCTGACAGACATTTTTCAGGTATTCATCTTTGAGTTGCTCTTTGTTGTGCAGTTCTTGATTTTGCTGCTCCAACTTATTAGTGCGTACTGTGATGATTTGACGATTAATTTCATCTTGTCGGAGGAGTTGTTTTGCCAACAATTGATTCATAAGTGCGGCTTGAGGCACGGTTGGACAAATAAAACTAGCAGGTATTGAGGATGATTCTGGCGCAATCGCTTGTTGGATACCATTTAATACTTGCTGAATTACTCTCCCCTCAACAGTAGTTATAATCAGCAATGGCTGGTTTTTATTAGTATTTACCTTCCCCGATGTCTGATTTTTACGTTTTTTAAGTGGTCGATGAGCCAAAATTAAACTGCAAAACTGTGGCGATAACACCATCAGAAAGTTTTCCCGCCGCATTTGGCTATCTGGTGGTAGATGAACGGGGACATAATTAGATGATGGGGATGAAGGAGATGAGGAGATATTTAATCTTCCCTCTTCCTTATCTTCCCCTGCTTCCCTTTTCCTACTCTCGTCAATCTGGCAACTATAAATGAGACTAGACGCACCTACCGAGGATTGATAACGCGCTAATTCTGATTGCCAAATTTTATCTGGTGGTAGCTTCACCCAGAGAGTGGCTGCAATTTGCTGCTCAATGAGTAAGTCAATTTGCGCTCTCACCAGTGATAGCAGAGTAGCAGGACTGAGGGACAATGGTTTCGGAGGCGCTTGCACTCCCATAACCAGTTGATAAACAGACAGATCCTTAGCCAGAGAAACATTCATGAGTCAAGCACAACTTGGATGAAGCAAGAAATAATTCTGTCTTCGATTTTCACCTTTATATGTGCATTTTTTACAAAATCACCACGGAAAAAAACATTAACTATAAAAAACTCTATCCACGAGGGGATGGGGGAGCAGGGGAGCAGGGGAGCAGGGAAGAAATTGCAGTAAGTTTTTCTCCTCTGCCCCTCTGCCTCTCTGCTCCCCTGCCTCTTCCAATGCCCAAATTATTGTACGTTAAGTCTTTGCTGTAAAGCCTCGCGGGCGTGTTCTCGGTCGTCAAAATGGATTTTTTCGGTGCCGAGAATTTGGTAATCTTCGTGACCTTTACCAGCAAGCAATACTCCATCACCGGGTTGTGCTTGTAAAATAGCGGTACGAATTGCGATCGCTCGATCGCAAATTACTCTTGGCTGCACTGTATCAGCTATTCCCGCTAAAATATCTTGCAAAATCCTTTCTGGATCTTCAGTGCGGGGATTATCTGATGTCACCACTGCCACATCAGCTAACTCAGCAGCAATTTTACCCATTTTTGGGCGCTTAGTGCGATCGCGATCGCCTCCACAACCAAATACACAAATCACTTTTCCAGGTATAAACGGACGCGCAGCTTTCAATAAATTTTCTAAGCTATCGGGCGTGTGGGCATAATCCACAATCACGCTAATATCTTGCTCAGTACTAATCTGTACCCGTTCCATCCGTCCGGGAACTCCAGGGAACTCAGGTATCACAGCTGCCACTAACTGTAAATCTAGCCCTAAGTGCAAAACTGCTCCTACGGCTGCTAAAAGATTTTCTAAATTATATTGTCCGACTAGGGGCGATCGAAAAGCCACATCACCTTTTGGTGTATGTAATGTCCCACTAACACCATTTGGCTGGTAACTTAAATCGCTCATCCATAAATCAGCGCTGTTGTCGTTGACGCTGTAACTCCAAACGCGTTCGGAATCTAACGAGGCAATTAACCGCTTCCCGTAGGAATCATCAGCATTAATTATTGCCCGTCCCTTGAGATAATTAGGACTAAACAATAACGCTTTGGCAGCAAAGTAATCTTCCATATCGCTGTGATAATCGAGATGGTCTTGAGTAAGATTACTAAATACCCCTACCTCAAATTCACAACCCAACACTCTACCTTGGGCCAAAGCGTGAGAACTGACTTCCATCACCCCAAACTCACTACCAGCCTTTACAGCTTCTGCTAGCTGCTGTTGCAGTTCCACTGCAAAGGGTGTAGTGTGGGCAGCAGTTTGCTCAAAACCTGCCCAACGAGTGTAGAGAGTTCCCATCAAAGCTGTAGCTAAATTAGCTTTGTTGAGGAGAAATTCAATTAGATGAGTAGTTGTAGTTTTGCCATTTGTACCAGTCACACCTACCAACTTGAGTTTTCGCCCTGGATAACCGTAAAAAGCACTGGCTATCTGCGCACAAGCTTGAGTGATGTTACTTGCACTAATGACCACAGCCTGATTTGTGGGAGGATTTTTTTGTGCAGCTTCGGGAGAAACGATCGCAGCGACAGCCCCTGATGCGATCGCACTTTGCCAAAATTCCCCACCATCAACCCGCGTTCCTGGCATCCCAATAAACAAATCACCCACACGACAAGCATGGGAATTCGTCTTTAAACCCCTAACTTCCACATCCTCTAAAGTTGGATAACTAGGCAATTGCTCAACACTGTCTACCGCTGTTAGTAATTCCCGCAATTTCATTTTGTGAACCTCGTCACATTCTTGATCTTGCGCTTATTCTGCATTATTTTTTTCTAATTGGCTAAATATTTACGCAACATTTGCTCCAATTGCTGCACGTTAGCACGAGGAGAAGGACGCGGCAATGGTTTCTCACTTCCCTCTGCGCCCTCTGCGCCTCTGCGGTTCGATAAATAAAGCACCGGCACTTCATACTGATACGCAGCAAACCAATCTTCACGAGTTGTAATATCCCTAACTTCCAACTCGAAACTGAGATTTTGGATTTGTTCTAGCTTTTCTTGCAAGCCTTCACATAAATGACAGCCGGGTTTACTGTATAAAATTAGTCGCATTCTTGATATGAGTTGGCGCAAGAAGTTATAAGTTTAGAATAACGTAGACGCTTCTCCTGTCGGAGACGCTACGCGAACGGCTTGTCGCAGCCACAGCAGAGGGCACGAAGTAGAAGGATGAAAGCTCATTGATTCATGAAAGTAGTCTAATGACCAAATTCTGTGACAATGATTAACAACCAACCAGAATACTGTATTTAAGCTACTCATGAGCCAAAGTTCTCAAAACAGCCCTTTAACAGGCAAACCTGTTCAATCATATTTCCAGTGGTTATACGCCTTCTGGAAATTCTCTCGCCCTCACACAATTATTGGTACAAGTCTGAGTGTTTTGGGTTTATATTTAATTGCCATTGCCATCAGTAGAGACCCGATTAATCATATCTCTACAGACGCGATGAATCGCGTCTCTACAAACGCGATGAATCTTGTCTCTACGTATTCTGTATTCCCTGTCTTTGGTGCATGGATTGGTTGTCTGTGTGGCAATGTTTATATTGTCGGGCTGAATCAATTAGAAGATGTAGAAATTGATAAGATTAATAAGCCTCATTTACCCTTAGCGTCTGGTGAGTTTTCTCAGCAAACTGGGCAATTAATTGTTGCTTCTACTGGGATTTTGGCGCTGGTTGTGGCGTGGCTAACTGGCCCGTTTTTATTGGGTATGGTAGCAATTAGTTTGGCCATTGGTACTGCTTATTCTTTACCGCCAATTCGCTTAAAACAGTTTCCGATTTGGGCGGCGCTGTGTATTTTTTCGGTGCGCGGTACGATTGTTAACTTAGGGCTATATCTGCATTACAGTTGGGCGTTGCAACAAAGCCAAACAATTCCGCCTGTGGTATGGGTGCTGACGTTATTTATTTTGGTGTTTACCTTTGCGATCGCTATCTTTAAAGATATCCCCGATATGGAAGGCGATCGCCTCTACAATATTACTACTTTCACTATCAAACTTGGCCCTCAAGCTGTGTTCAATCTATCTCTTTGGGTAATAACTGCCTGTTATCTGGGAATAATTCTGGTTGGGGTGCTACACGTCGCCTCAGTTAACGCTATATTCCTGGTAGTTACTCATTTGGGGCTGTTGGCTTGGCTGTGGTTACGGAGTTTGACGGTAGACTTACAAGAGAAAAGTGCGATCGCTCAATTCTACCAATTTATCTGGAAACTCTTTTTTATGGAATATCTGATTTTTCCTATCGCCTGTCTTTTGGCTTAGACAATGCTAGAAACCTTTCCTACTAGTTCGATTCTCGCTGCTGTTGTAGTTGTTCTGAGTCTGTCAATCCTTGGCTATTTCGCTTGGAAAACTTTGATTACCTCAGATTTGTTTCAAAAAGGTATCAATCTTGCCCAAGCAAAAGATTACCAAGGTGCAGAAGCAGCTTTTCGCAAAGTGATTTCCATCAACTCTACAAATGACGTAGTGCGCTTGTTTTTGGGAGATGTTTTAAACCAGCAAGGACAAGTAGAAGAAGCAACAGAATTATTTCGGGAAGTAATTCGCCGCAGTCCGAAAAATCCTGATGCTTACTTGCGGCTGGCAAATATTCTCATGCAGCAAGAGCGAGAAGAAGAAGCTAAAACTAACCTGCAACAAGCTAAAGATTTATTACAAAAACAGCGCCAACCTGAAAAAGCTAAAAAAATCACTCAACTATTAGATAAAATGAGTGCTAAGTCAAGCGAATCTTAACTTTAATGAGAGTTGCAGAGATTAAATTTTCCTGTTGTGTCTCCTAATTTTTGCCATTCCCATCATTATGGTGAGAATGGTTTTTATTTGGTAATTTACTATTGTATACCATAATTATGTCTGCAACTTCCGCAAGTTTGACCGCTCTCTTCACAGCCCTTACAATTGCGATCGGATGCGCCACAAGCTTCATAGCTACAATTAATTCATTTAGGCTTTATAAGAAAAAATATTGTGAATTTTAAATTATATCATGTCTGCTTGATTGCTTATTAAACCCGAAGAACCCCACCCCGCCAAAGCTGTGCTTTGTCTCCCCTCCCCGCTTTTCGGGAGGGGTTGGGGGTGGGGTTCTTTTATTATGGGTAATTTGGCGGACATGATATTATTTATGTTTGCAAAACAGTGATGATACTAACAGCCTTTTTGTTTTGTAAAGACATATTGTAGTTTATTTAAGCAGTACAGAAATTAGACACACTGTATCACTAATATTTTAGTACTAAAATATTATTAAGCAAGGGTAGAAATTTAGTAGTAGATTGTTTAGATTAAAGAATCCAGTTTTTATGTCAAATATAATATCAGAATTGTGGACTAACTTTTTGACATCAGAATCATTTATTCCACATGGACACTGCTATCTATGGCAAACGAATTTAGTTTGGTTACACATATTATCTGACGCATTCATTGCACTAGCTTATTACTCGATTCCAGCTACACTCTTCTACTTTGTCCGCAAGCGACAAGACTTGCCCTTTGATTGGATTTTTCTACTATTTAGTGGATTTATCGTAGCTTGTGGCACTACTCATTTAATGGAGATTTGGACACTTTGGCATCCAATCTATTGGGTGTCGGGGTTTCTCAAAGCAGTAACTGCCACAATATCTGTAATTACCGCGTTAAAGCTTGTACCTTTAGTTCCTCAAGCATTGGCACTTCCTAGCCCTACTCAATTAGAACAAGCAAATCAAGAACTTCAAACACAAATAAGCGAACGCTTATGGGTAGAAGAGGAACTGCGAAAATACCAGAATCATCTCGAAGAAATGGTTGCTGTTCGCACCAATGAAATTACTCAGACTAACGAGCAATTACAACAAGAAATTCTTGAACGTCAACGCATCTTAGAAATTCTCCGGCAAAGCGAAGAACGTTACCGTTACTTGGCTGAGGCAATTCCTCAACTTGTTTGGACAACTAAACCTAACGGTGAATGCGATTATTTTAATCAAAATTGGTGCGAATACACTGGGCTAACGTTAGAACAATCTTTGGGTTCTGGTTGGTTGGCTGCATTGCATCCAGATGATGTTCAAAGAGCTGATAAAGTGTGGTCTGATGCTGTCAAAAATAGCACTATATATAACAATGAGTATCGCTTTAAACGAGCTGCTGATGGCTCTTATCGTTGGCAGCTAGCGCGAGGTTTACCACTTAAAGATGAGCAAGGTTTTGTAGTCAAGTGGTTTGGAACCTGTACGGATATCCACGAACAAAAACAAATACTTGAAGAACGAGCGCACCTACTGGAATTAGAACAAGTAGCACGAGCGAAAGCAGAAACAGCCAATCGAATTAAAGATGAATTTTTAGCCGTCCTCTCTCACGAACTACGCACTCCACTCAACGCAATTCTCGGCTGGTCAAAGTTGTTGCAAACCCGCAGATTAGACCAAACAAAGACATCTGAAGCCCTAGCCACAATCGAGCGAAATGCTACCTTACAAGTTCAACTCATTGAGGACTTGCTGGATATTTCCAAAATTTTACAAGGCAAACTGACGCTAAATATCACGAAGATTAATCTCAAGTCCACGGTATTGTCGGCACTACAGACAATGCAGTTAGCAGCAGAAACAAAGTTGATTGAGGTAAATACAGTATTTGAACCAGGTGTGGGACAAATTATGGGCGACTCGACTCGTTTGCAGCAAGTCGTCTGGAATCTCGTTTCTAACGCAATCAAATTTACACCCAGAGGAGGAAAGGTAGAAGTGCGACTCCAGGAAACTGATGGCTATGCTCAAATAATTGTTAGCGATACGGGTAAGGGAATTAGCGCTGACTTTTTGCCATTTGTGTTTGATTACTTTCGCCAAGCAGATAGCACCTCTACGAGAAATTTGGTGGATTAGGACTGGGATTAGCAATTGTGCGTAATATCATCGAAATGCATGGCGGCATCGTCAAAGCAGATAGCCACGGTGAGGGTAAAGGGGCAATATTTACTGTTAGCTTACCGCTTCTGCCAAATGAAAGTCCAAAGCTGACGGATGGACAAAATTATCCTGCATTTTTAGCTACTAACTCCTTACCTCTGCATGACATCAGGATTTTAGTTGTCGATGATGATACTGATTCACGAGATTTTGTTGCTTTTGTATTAGAGCAAGATGGGGCTTTTGTGATGACAGTATCTTCAGCAGAAGAAGCATTACAAGCCTTAGCAGAGTTCAAGCCAGATGTGTTGGTAAGCGATATTAGTATGCCCGATATGGATGGCTATATGTTAATACATGAAGTGAGAACTCGGATACCAGAACAAGGTGGACAAATTCCAGCAATTGCCTTGACTGCCTTTGCGAGAAACGATGACCACGAAAAAGCTCTAAAAGCTGGATTTCAGATGCATTTATCCAAACCTCTTAACCCAGAAAAATTAATTGCAGCGATTGTTAAATTGATGGAAACAAAAGTGTCAGCAATTACCTAAAAACGACTTTTTACTTTTAAGAAAGCACTATCTATAGTGGGGTAAGGGTTAAAGGGTAAAGGTATGAAATTTCCCCTTACTTTTTGACATGCACCCCAATATCTTGCAAAAGTAACTTTTGCAAGATGTCTATTGTGTACAAATAGCCATTTATATGAGATTACACTTGTATCAAGTTAGCTTAATCACTTATAATTCCAGCTATAACCTCGCCAAAGCTACGCTTTTGCTCTCCTAACAGCAAGTCAGGAAGGGCTAAGATAGGGTTTTTTGACGATCGCAATTAACCAAACTCGATATTAGATGTAAACCAAGCAGGTAAGGTAAGAAAAATGCTGAAAAACAAGAATCTACTGGTAGCAGCTATTATCTGCTTGTGTTTGAGTAATGGGAATACTGCCTTTGGTCAAAATGTTGGCGTTATTTTAGCAAAAATTCAAAATACTCAGTCCGCAGTTATTCGGAACAAAAACGCAGTTGCTAACTTCGAGCAAGGAAGCAATCTCTATAAACAGGGAGATTTAAAAGGAGCAGAGGCGGCTTTTCGGAAGGCAATTGAACTAGAACCCAATTTTGCACAAGCTTATATTGCCTTGGGAAATACTCTCGACGATCGCGGTAAACCACAAGAAGCGATCGCTCAATACAATAAAGCCATTAGTCTCGATCCTCAAGACTCTAGAGCATATTTTAATTTAGGTTTGACTTTAGCAAGACTGAATCAATTAGAACCTGCGATCGCCCAATACAAAAAAGCCATCAGCCTTGAACCCAAGTATGCTGAAGCTCACTATAACTTAGGAAACGCTTTCTACGCTCAAGGCAAGCTAAAAGAAGCAGTTACCGAATATACAGCAGCTATTCGCCTCAAACCAGACTATGCGCCGACTTACACCCGTTTAGGAAATGCTCTCTACGATCGAGGTGAGCTAGCAGAAGCAGTTACCCAGTATAAAAAATCTATTAGCTTCGATCCTAACTATGCAGACGCTCACTATTACTTAGGAAACGCCTTGTACGCTCAAGGAAAGCCAGCAGAAGCAATCGCCAACTATACCGAAGCCATTCGCCTCGCTCCGAAAAATCCAGCAGGTTATAATGCCTTGGGAAATACTCTATACGCTCAAGGCAAACTAGAAGAAGCGATCGCACATTACCAAAAAGCCATCAGCTTCGCTCCCAACTATGCAGACGCTCATTATAATTTAGCAAGTGCTTTTTACGCTCAAGGCAAGCTCACAGAAGCAATCGCTGGCTATACCGAAGCGATTCGTCTCGATCCCAAACACGCACAAGCTTACACAGGTTTGGGAAATGCGATGGACGATCGAGGTAAACCTCAAGAAGCGATTGCACATTACAAAAAAGCCATTAGCCTCGTCCCCAACGATGCATTCACTTACTATAATTTGGGAATCACTTTAGGAAGACAACAACAGTCAAAAGAAGCGATCGTTAATCTCAAAAAAGCCAGAGAATTATTCCAAGCTGAGAAAAACAAGGAGATGATTGAGCAAGTCGATCGGCTAATCGAAAAAATTAATACGCAAACGGATTGAATAAAGGGATTGGGGACTGGGGACTGGGGACTAGGAAAGAAGCAGGGAAGAAGAACTATTAACAAATGACAAATGACAAATGAAAGGGGTAAAGTCTACCTCGTAGGTGCTGGGCTTGGAGATGCAGCATACCTGACAGTAAAAGCTTACAATCTCTTAGCTACTGCTCAAGTATTAGTCTACGATGCTTTAGTAGATGCTCAATTATTGCAGTGCGTCCCAGATGATTGCCTGAAGTTAGACGTTGGTAAACGCGGTGGCAAACCCAGTACAAGCCAAGCCCAGATTAACAAGTTACTGGTAAAACACTGTCTGCAAGGAAAACAAGTTATACGGCTCAAATCAGGCGATCCTTTAATTTTTGGGCGTTGCACCTCCGAAATAGAAGCGTTGAAAGCATCCGGTTGTGACTTTGAATTAGTACCAGGAATTTCCTCAGCCCTTGCAGCACCTTTACTGGCAGGAATTCCCCTGACAGATCCGGTGTTAAGCCGCACTTTTGCAGTGCTTACAGCTCACGAACCAGAGGTTTTAGACTGGGAAGCACTGTCACGCTTAGAGACACTGGTAATTTTAATGGGAGGGCGACATCTACGAGAGATTGTAGATCGACTGGTGCAGCATGGGCGATCGCACATAACACCCATTGCCATCATCCGTTGGGCAGGAACTCCCGAACAACAAATTTGGACGGCGCAACTGGGCAATATTCTAGAACAAACCGCCGGATTATCCCTTTCTCCGGCGGTAATTGTGATTGGCGAAGTTGTTGGGCTACGCAAGTACTTACAACCTGAGAAAATAGATTGTCAGGTTTCTACTACAGGCAAAACTTTTAGCCCCCCTGCTATGTCAAGCAATTTCTCCCTATCTCCCCTTACTGGTAAAATGATCTTGGTAACACGCTCAATTGGGCAATCGAGTCAATTTAGCGATCGCCTCATTGCATCAGGTGCAACAGTCATCGAAATGCCTACCTTAGAAATCGGCCCCCCCTCCAGTTGGGAAGCTTTGGATAATGCGATCGCTCATTTATCTGACTTCGACTGGTTAATTCTTACTTCTACCAATTGCATAGACTACTTTTTTGAAAGGCTAACTACCCAAGGTAAAGATAGCCGTGCCTTAGCTGGCATTAAAATTGCCGTCGTTGGTGAGAAAACAGCCCAAAGTCTCAAACAACGCTCTCTGCAAGCAGATTTTATTCCCCCCAACTTTATTGCCGATTCTTTAGTGGAAAATTTCCCAGATCGATTAGATGGTAAAAAGGTGTTATTTCCCAGAGTTGAAAGCGGCGGCAGAGAAGTTTTAGTTAAGGAATTAACTCTCAAGGGAGCAAAGGTGATAGAAGTTGCGGCATATCAATCTTGTTGTCCTAGTAGTATTCCACCTGCGGCAAAGTTAGCTCTCCAAAACCGCAAGGTAGATGCAATCACCTTTGCCAGTTCTAAAACTGTACAATTTTTCTGTCAACTTACTAATAGTATATTTGCCAACAACTCCGATCCTAGCCAATTATTAGAGGGAGTTTGTATTGCCTCTATCGGCCCCCAAACCTCTAAAACTTGCCATGATTTATTCGGACGCGTGGATGTAGAAGCCGAAGAATACACTTTAGATGGTTTAACCCAAGCACTGATCGCATGGGCGACAAATTCTTAGATGAGGGAGCAGGGGAGAAATAAATTCAAAATTCAAAATTCAAAATTCAAAATTAAAACATTTTAGAACTTCTGCCTACTCTGCCTCTTGTGTCCCATGCCCAATGACAAATGACAAATGACAAAACGCATAATCGGCTTAACTGGTGGTATCGCCACAGGCAAAACCACTGTCACCAATTATTTGGCTAGCACTTATAACCTGCCGATTTTGGATGCAGATATTTATGCTAGAGAGGCAGTATCTTTAGGTTCGCCTATTTTGGGTGCGATCGCTCAACGTTATGGCGAACAAATTTTACTACCAGATGGCAGCCTCAACCGCCAAAAGCTAGGCGAAATTATCTTTAATCGTCAAGATGAACGCAAGTGGATAGACAATTTGATTCATCCTGATGTGCGCGATCGCTTTCTCAAAGCAATTGCTCAGTCTTCCTCACAAATACTGGTGTTAGTAGTGCCTCTATTATTTGAAGCTGGGATGACTGATTTGGTAACAGAAATCTGGGTAGTGCGTTGTTCTCAAGAGCAACAACTACAAAGATTGATACAACGAAACCATTTAAATACAGAACAAGCACGAGCCAGGATTAACAGCCAATTATCCATCGAAGAAAAAGTGGCTCATGCAGATGTCGTTTTAGATAACTCTTCTACCCTAGAAATACTACTGAAGCAGATAGATGTAGCTCTAGCTACGACAAGTAGTAACTAAATTATATTTTTATTAAAATATATACATATATGACATTTTCAAGACATAAAAAGCTTATTAATTAATACTAGATAGTTAAGCAAAAAACTTATATCTCACCAGATATTGTCCTACAGTTAGGTGATTTTACAGTTGAATATGCGATTAATAGTACTGTAAATTTAAAAGAATGACTTTTAAATAAATTATAAGTTCTATTTTTTAAATGTTTTTAAGTGCCTTCTCTTCAATCATAACAGGTATGAACTTAAGTTTTAGTTTTTTAAATAAATTAGCTTTGGTTATCTCGCCAGTAACAGAATTAAAACAAAAGAATAAAATCCATGATTACAGACAACAAGTTTGTGGAGGCGACTACATATTTGAGCGCTTCAATGAAGGAACAATCGGGTACATGACTGGAGTAGGGAAAAGCGTTAAAGCTTGCGATCGCATTATTTTACGAGAAGGTTGTGAATCTTATCAATATCAAGTTGAAGAAATTGATTATTACTCCGCTCCATCTGATATGTGGATAGCTTTACTCAAGCAAATACCGAATGACTAAATATTGTTAGCGAAAGCTTTAAATTGCGTGAGGGATTATTTGCACAATAGTACAGCTGTGAAAGAAGATGAGCGGCATTTGTGCGATGGGCTAGGCCCCGCCGTACGCGATCGCATTTCCAGAATCCTCCTTAAATTTAGCAGATGAGGCGATACTCACTAACAAATATCGCTTACTTAGAGCAATTAGCACCCAAATTCTTCTCTAAGCCTGCGCCTTAAATCTCCAGAGATAGGTAGCCAGTTAATTTCTTGGCAGATATTGTTACGAGTTTCCCCATTTTGTAAGCGTTGTCTATAGATGGCTATTAACAACGCCTCTAGACCAAACTTAGATAACATATCAGCTGCCAATCCTATTATTCCCAGCAGAACTATACCACCTATCATCCCTCCTGGCCCCAACATTGCTAAAGCTGCTGTAATAGCAGCAGCACCAGTAAGACCTGTAGTAGCCATCGTAATTATAAGTACAATTGCAGGCAAACCTATTCCAGCTGCTTTCCTTACAAATTCATCCATACTATATCCTCTAATAAATACTGATATAACAGACTCATTGGGTTTCAAGTTTAGTGTTCCCCGAAATTTGTACGGCTCAACATCAAATAACAATTGTTTTATAGCGCAGTGATTTGAGGTTGGTTATGGGGAAATATTATAACAGTACAATTTCTAGCAGTTATAACTGTAATTATTCACCAGTATGCTTGTATTCTTTATCCACAGTGTCAACACTCAGAATTCTAGATATGCTGACGTAATCATAAAAAAAATACACAACAAACTAGCAATTCCTGCAAAGTTTTACTCAAGTTTTTGGGGGAACTTATTCAACAATAAAAAACATCAAACTATTAGATGTATTGAGAAGGATTTTTCTAGATTTTGTGAACATCATAAAGAATATAAAGGTTCGTATGATGATATTTACAGATACAGAAAACGAAGAAATGAGATAATCAGTAATTTTTTAGGTGATTTTTTAATCTATCAAAATCCTGATCGCGGTAAAGCAATACGTAAAGCTATCGTTGAACAACTGAGTCAGTTCTTAAATGACCACTCAAATCAACAAGAAATTCATTTGATTGCTCATTCTCTAGGTAGTTTAATAGCCATAGATAAAGCTGTACATCTTGGTAGCATTGAGTGAAGTACCCGTCACCAAGGGAGCGAGGGCGATGTACGCAACCGTCACACAACCACTGACTTTTGAAGAATTTCTTGCCTGGGACGATGGTTCAGGCAGAGAGTTTGAGCTATTGGATGGGATTCCTGTGCCATTATCAGAACCAAATGCAAATCATGAGGATTTGATCGAGCGACTGTGTGCTTACTTAGAAAATCACTGCCAAGAAAATGACCTGCCTTACGTGTCGCGCCAGTCCAAGCAGGTTCGGCTCAAAACAGCACCAGGCGAAAAGGAAAAAAGCCGGAAAGCAGATATTGTCATATTTGCAAGAGTTGAATGGCAGAGGATGAAAACTAGCTCTAGTTCTGCTGCTGCATATATTCCACCACCCGGAGTCATTGAGGTCGTTAGCAACAACTGGAAGGACGACTATCTGACAAAACTTGCTGAATATGAGGACTTGGGCGTTTTTGAGTACATCATTGTGGACTATGCTGCTTTTGGTGGCATTCGGTTCATTGGCTCTCCCAAACAGCCAACCATTACAATCTACCAACTTGAAGATGGAGAGTATTTACCCCCAAAGGTGTTTCGAGGGCAGGATCGAATTGATTTTAGATTGTTTCCGAACATTCCCTTAACGGCTGAACAGATTTTTGCAATGAGTCGCTGATTAGCAACGAAGAAATTTATTTTAGTCGTCTTCTCGCCACAATCACCCAACGGTAATCAAATGTGACGTAGCTGGCTGCATTATTCTACACAAGTTGTAGATTGAGCGATCGCACCCCAAAAAATCCTTACATAATGAAATATACGACATTAGTCTATGCATTAATACTGATTAATAACACGAAAGACCGACTGACTTAAGGTAACAAAGACACTTTAAGAGCGATCGCTACGATCGCAGCATCAAGCTACTTAGTATAGAAAAATACTTATTGTCAGATTGAAAGTAAATTTTTTTATTTTACCTAAAAATCTAAGTAAACATACTAATACACTGTGAGATAAATTTGCTTACCTTTAACAAGGGACTTGAGTAGGGGAAATTCATTAATTGCCCTTACTTGTCTGCTTGCTTAATTGAGATGGTAGCTGGATTTGCGCCGCACTCTATTAGGCTGTGATTGGTTTATTATTCTCAGCTTAATTTCGGTCTGATCATGATCAAAAACATTACTCTAGATCCTCTAGTAACTGATATTCGGTGTGAAGAAATTTGTCAGATTTTGGGAGAAACTTACAACCAGGAACACTGGAACGATTGGCGCTGGCAAATGCGGCATCGGTTGACTAAGCTAGAACACTTTCAGAAGTTATTAAGGCTTAGTGCTACCGAAGAACAGGGACTTTTAATTGCACCAGAGAAGTTTGCTGTAGCCGTAACTCCATACTTTGCATCGCTACTCGATCCAGAAGATCCCCTTTGTCCACTACGGTTACAAGTGATACCACGGCAAGAAGAACTAATAGTTAGTCCAGCAGACATGGTAGATCCATGTGGTGAGGATGGCGACACTCCAGTACCAGGACTCGTACACCGCTATCCTGACCGAGTGTTGCTGCTTGCCCTAGACAGCTGCGCTGCTTATTGTCGTTACTGCACCCGTTCTCGTTTGGTGAGCCAAGGTGAGATGTACCCAGTAACGCGGCGGTTGGATGCGATCGCCGCTTACCTGGAGGAACACACCGAGATCCGTGATGTACTAATTTCCGGTGGCGATCCTCTATTGATGGCTGATGAACCTTTAGACAATTTGCTGAGGCGGCTGCGTGCCATCAAGCATATTGAATTTATCCGCATTGGTTCCCGCGTGCCGAGTTTTTTACCGCAGCGAATTACACCAGAACTGGTTGCCTTGCTACGTAAACATCGTGTGTGGCTATCTTTGCACTTTTGTCATGTGCAGGAACTTACCCCAGAAGTGGCACAAGCTTGCGATCGCCTCGCTGATGGCGGCATTCCTCTAGGCAGTCAAACCGTGCTGTTAAAAGGTGTGAATGATTCTGAAAAAGCCCTGAAAAATCTGTTTCACGGTCTTCTGAAGCTGCGTGTACGACCTTATTATCTTTATCAATGCGACCCTGTTGTTGGGACTGCACATCTGCGAACGAGCGTGCAAACTGGGCTTGATTTAATTTCTAAATTACGCGGTCATACTACTGGCTACGCTGTACCAACCTATGTAATTGATGCCCCTGGTGGTGGTGGCAAAGTCCCAATTCAAGCCGAAACTCTAGTTGCTTATGAGAATGGTACAGCTACAGTGCAAAATTGGGCAGGTAAGACGTACACATATATAGATCCAGTTGAGCAGGGGTAATATCGTGTCCGGCTAAAAACTTATCATTATAGACCGCAGTTATTGCTGGGGAAAGAGGCTTTTGGGATTTTTGCACAGATGCGGTAATCATAAGTGATTAACCGGACTTGATATAACACTATATATTTGTACACGAGTCGATCGCCATCATTTAATAGAGCTGGTTGAAATGTTTCTATTGAGTTCTTGGCAAACCAAAAAACTAAGTAATAGCAGGAGATTAGTTGGAATGTTGATTGTTGGTAATACAAACCTAAAAGGTCGAGGTGTCTTCACACAGAAGCACTTTTTGAAAGGAGAACTCATTGAGAGAGTGCCAATTGTTGTTATACCCGCAGAACAGGTTGAATTCTTAGATAAAACAATTTTGGGCAACTATTACTACGATTGGGAAGATAAAGCTGCGGCGATCGCTCTAGGTTTATCTTCCTCGATCAACCATTCCTACAATCCCAATGCTTATTATGTGAAAAAATTCGCTGACCGAGAGTTGGATCTGATTGCCTACCGAGATATAGAAGTAGGAGAAGAAATTACTGCTAACTACAACGGTTCTCCTGATGATAAATCTCCTATATGGTTTGATGTTGTTGATGAGATATTTTCACTTAATTAAAGATTTAGTAATCGAAATTATTTAATTAAGACACCTAATTTGTACATTAAAGCTAACAGAGAAAGCTTTCTCACTGGGAATTATCGGGGTATGGGGTTATTTATTGGTCTATGTTATGACCTGAAGGCAGATTACCTTCAGGCTGGTTTCAATGCGTCTGAGGTGATGGAGTTCGACGATGAAGAAACCATCATCGGGTTGGAAACTGCACTATTGCAGTTAGGTCATCAGGTTGAACGTGTCGGTAATGGTAGAAAACTTGCTCTGCGTTTGGCAAAAGGCGATCGCTGGGATCTGGTTTTCAATATTGCTGAGGGTTTAAAGGGTCGTTCTCGCGAAGCTCAAGTCCCGGCAATCTGCGAATTATTTGCTCAAGCTTACACCTTTTCCGATCCGCTTACCTGCGCCCTGACGTTAGACAAGGCACTAACTAAGAGAGTAGTGCGCGATCGCGGTTTGCCGACAGCTCCCTTTGAGGTCGCGAATACTACCGCAGAGGCAGCAGCTGTGTCGTTGCCAATGCCACTTTTCCTTAAGCCTATGGCGGAAGGCAGTTCTAAAGGGGTAACTGGGCGTTCTCTTGTCAAAGAACGCGAGGAGCTAGTCAATACTTATCAAGTGTTACACGCACTTTTTGGGCAACCAATACTCGTGGAAACCTTTCTTCCTGGTAGAGAAGTAACAGTAGGCATTATTGGCAACGGTAGCAACTCACGGGTAGTAGGTGTGATGGAAGTAATTTTTACAGGTCAAGTGGAAGCTTTCGCCTACACCACCCTCAATAAAGATGAGTATTTGGAACGGGTATCTTATCGTTTGCTCATAGATCCCGAACCACTGGCAGCACAGGCAAGGCAACTAGCGCTGGATGCTTACCATACTCTTGGTTGCCGTGATGCTGCCCGTGTGGATCTACGCTGCGATCCTAGTGGTGTGTTGCAGTTTATGGAGGTTAACCCATTGCCAGGGCTACATCATATCCGCTCAGACTTACCAATGATCGGACGTTTGGGTGGTATGACATATACAGAAATCATTGCTGAAATAGTCGAGTCTGCATGGCAAAGATATAAATGCTGAAAAATAGGCAGTGGGGCAGGCTGACAGGTGCAACAAACCTATATATGTCAGCGACTTCCCCCTCCCCTCTGCCTTTTTTATGCAATATGAAGTTGCTCAAACTAAACTACAGAGGGATGTTAGGTGATACGCTCATCTTATAGGGTGTTCAATAGTGTTACCTGACTGTGGAGAATATACTCATGAATTTATTATTTATGCAAACAGCAGCACCAGCTATAGATGCTGCCCCTCATTTTCCTGTTGCTTTTACCTTGGTGTATGTCGTTGGTTTTGTTGCTGCTGTCACCATTGGCTCAATAGCTTGGTACAACTCGAAACGCCCCGCAGGTTGGGAAAGCAAAGAACGTCCTGATTTTGTGCCTAAAGTTGATAAAGAAGAAACTCCGGGTGTGGGTGAACCTAAATAATAAGCAGTGATGAGTGCTGAGTTTAATAATCAAACTTACAGCAGTTTTCATTTATTTTGAACCACATTTTAGATTATTCAGAAGCCTTGTAGAGACGTAGCAGTGCTACATCTCTACATTTGCCTATTAACTCCGCAAAGAAGTTACATTCATATCGTCGTTCAATCTGCGAATCAAACGGGATAACTCACGAATGATATTCACTGCAATTTCGGGAGTTTCTTCGATCGCATCATATAGTTGCTCTTGCGTCAGTTCTAAAAATTCACAAGGTTCTAGAGTCGTGGCAGTGGCAGATCGAGGTTGAGTATCGAATACTGCCATCTCACCAAAATATTTTCCCTGTTCCACCTCTGCCAACTGTTTATTCCCAATGTGAACTTTAACTCGACCGGAGACGACAATATAGAGCGATCGCCCTTCTTCTCCCTGTCGAAAGATGGTGTAATTAGCTGGGAATGACAATTCGTTCATCACTGAAGTGAGCCGCACAATAAAATCATCCCGCAATTCCTTAAAAATCGGGACTCGCCGGACAAATAATAAACGGTCAACACTGGTTAGCATAATTACAAGTTAAAATTCAACATTACTGAACATCTCAAAACTGAAGTCAGAGGGCGATTAGTCATATTACCGATGTTGAATGCTAGCCGTCAAGGATATCCGAGCCTTTATCATCTGACAAGAGTTCTCTTCAATAAGAGCGATTGCATAGAAGTTTCTCAAACAATAGCTCAGTATTCAATACTACTCGTTTTGTGCATTTTGAACTCAGAATTTAGTTTAGGGAAAAGGTTAAAGGCTATTTTCTTTCCGTTTTTCCCTCATGAGTGTCAATGGGTACAAAGCCCAAAACATTTAGTAATTTTGTCAATCACTTTTATTTATCATTTTAAAAAACAAGAGTATTTGCTCTTATTTGGCTGCAAGCCATAATATTGATTTCATGAGCTCCCAAGGTACCTTGCTGAGAAAAAATCACCAATTTGATTGGAGGCAATGCCTCTAAAAATTGGATCATTGGCTGATAAATAACGAATATCGCTCGGTTGTCGTTAGAAAAACAGTCACAAAATCTCTGAACCTGCCCTCAGATCGAGAAGCAGAGAAGATTAACACAAACAGCATTAGAATTACTGTGAGCAACAATTATGGCTTGGCTAATTAGTACATTATTGATTGGAATCTCTGTCGCTTTTGCAACTACCTTTGACGACAACTTATATTTGACAGCTTTTTTCGGTAAAGTCAATCGTAGCTTTCGCCCTAAGCATATTGTTCTCGGTGAATTCCTGGGATTTACTACCTTAGTATGTGCTAGTCTCCCTGGTTTCTTCGGGGGTCTGATTATTCCTAGCAGCTGGATTGGTTTACTAGGTTTACTTCCCGTCGCCATTGGTATCAGTAATCTCATCAGTCGAGAAGAACAAGAAGAGACAGTGCAAGCTGTGTCAGTTGACTTCACCTCTCCGGTAAAATCTGCACGCCAGAAGAAATCACTATTAGCAACCATCCGCGATCCTCAAACTTACCGTGTTTCTGCTGTCACCATTGCCAATGGAGGAAACAACATTGGAATTTATGTACCGTTGTTTGCCAGTAGCAATCTTCCAAGTTTGGGCGTAATTCTGTGTGTTTGTTATTGCGCTGTTGGGATGTGGTGTTTACTCTCTTACAACTTGACTCGTAATCCTCTGATGACTCCCGTTTTAACTCGCTATGGTCGCAAAATCTTTCCCTTTATCTTAATTTACTTGGGACTGTCTATCTTAATTAAAAGTGAAACATATCGACTTTTACCTAGTCTGGCAATGCTTGGGAATTAGGTATGAAGCGATCGCTCCCCCTTGAGTGGACGCTCCACGCGATCGCAATTCTTGATGATGTAAGCAAACAAATCAGCGATCGGTTCCCATCCAAAAAGATTTTTTAATCACTTGAATTTATCAATATGAATAACAATAATATTTGCTCTTATCAATCAAGTTATCTAAAGTGAGAATAAAGCACATTATCGATGGCTCTTATAAAAGCAAGCCCACCAATAGGAATCAGATTATGAAGGAACTAATGAATCAATCCAACTCTAAAAAATTAACTCAGTGGCTCGTAAAAGCAGTGTTTCTGGTAGTTGTAGCGGGATTTACTCTGCTTATCCAGCCCAGCGCTAGAGCGCAAGCACTAACACCATCCATACCTACGGAATCTGAACTAGCTCCAGTTGAATCGCCAATAGAGCCTGTAACACCACCAGTAATATCTCCGCTTAAATTACCAATAGAGCCTGTAACACCACCAGTAATATCTCCAGTTGTGCCGCCAATAGTGTCAGTAGCAGATAACGTTAGACATTTATTACAAACCAATGAATGTGTCGGCTGTAACCTGGCTGGGGCAATGTTAAAGGACACAAACCTGCAAGCAGCAAATTTGGAAGGTGCTAACTTACAAAATGCAGACTTAGAAAGAGCTAACTTGCAGCAAACAAACTTACAAGGGGCTAACTTTCAAGGAGCAGATTTAGGCAAGGTAAACCTTTGGGGAGCAAACCTGGTGGGAGCAAACCTATTTGATGCAGACTTAGAGAAAGCCAATCTACTGGGAGCCAATCTGCAAACCGCTAACCTACAAAACGCAGACTTGGAAGATACAAATCTGACAAATGCAAACATTCAAGGAGCTAACCTGATGGGTGTTGATTTGGAAGATGCAATCAGACCAGAAGGATTCGCTATTCGGTAATTAAACTGAAGTTCTCCATACGAGTTGAATAAAAAATATCAAAAGCCTGATTCAGCAATGAATACAGGCTTTAATTAATAGGCAAGTTCGTAGTAAGGACTTTAGTCGTTAATTTTCTAAGCACTAAAGTGCTTACTACAAATTTTTCATTACTAACAGGACTTACGCAACTGGCATATTATTTTCAGTTCGTAGTATTCGCGCAGCGTCTCGTTCGCGTTAGCGTCTCCGAAAGAGAAGAGAGGGCTAAAGTCTTCAAAATAAGGGCTAGAGCCGCTTACTACAAACTACAAATCCGATTTTTTTATGACACTTGCGTAAGTCCTAACTAACTTAGACATTGTAATAGTACAGTACCGCGTAAATAAACATACCATTGCAAATGGCGCAAGAGCTTGGAATACAATTATGCGTGACTTTTCACTTGTGCCTTGCGGTACTAAGATACTTTGCGACTTTTCAAACATCCTCTTAATGGCAAAATATTTTCAGTCATTTAATTCCAGCAATTCTTTTGTTTTCAAATCAGCCGCGACAGGTTGAGAACATGCAATCTGAGGAGAGATGGAGCAAATCGCCTCTGTGGTTGTTTCAAAACAATTTGATAACCCAATTGTATTTAACAATCCTGTACGTTCTAGTAGTTGTTGGACTTCGGGTTGTAAACCTGTGAGAATTAAGCGGCAATTGTGCCGTTCCAAGTCATGATAAATATCTTCTAAGGCTACTAACCCAGTTGTGTCCATATTTGGTACAAACCGCAACCGGAGAATTAAATACTTTACTTCCGGTTCATCGCGGAGGAAAGTAGCAAACCGTTCAGCAGCACCAAAAAATACGGGGCCATCTACCCGATAAACGGCAATTTCTTTACCTAATTCCAGAGGAGTACCAGGGGGAAATACTTCGGTTTCAGGTATTTTGGCTAGGCTCAATTCGCTCATGCGTTTGATGAACAAGGCTCCGGCTGCAATCAATCCCACTTCGACAGCGAGAACTAAGTCAAATAAGATTGTCACTAGCCAGGTGAGAATCATTACAGCAAAGTCTGAGTAGGTAGCACGCATCAATAAACCAATAGCTTCCCACTCAACCATTCGCAGGCTAACCACCATCAAAATCCCAGCAAGTGCCGCTAAAGGAATCTGTGCTGCTAGGGGTGCTAAAGTTAAAACGATGATGGCTAAAACAACACCGTGAATTACGCCAGATAGTCGGGTTTTGCCGCCAGAACGGACATTTACAGCAGTTCGAGCGATCGCACCTGTGGCAGGAATACCACCAAAAAATGGCACAATCATATTAGCCAAACCTTGACCAATTAATTCGCGATCGCTATTATGTTTCTCGCTGACAGTCATACCATCTGCCACTACCGCCGATAGCAACGATTCAATACTTCCCAGTGCAGCTAAAGCCAAAGCCGGGTTAATTAGTTCCCGAATCAGGCTAAAATCATTCCAGTGGGGAATACCTTGAGGCATCGGTAAAGATTGAGGAATCGTGCCAATTGTTGGTACATTCAGATGGAAAGCAGAAGCGATCGCAGTTGCTAACACTAGTCCCACTAAAGAACCTGGTATTGTCGTATTGATCCTTGGCCACAAAAGATTGGTGGCAATTACCACAACTGCCAAAGCAACTGCTGCCCAGTTTAAAGCTTCTACATTAGTTAGACTTTGCCAAAGTCCGGGTAAAAAATGTTCGCTACGTGGTAATTTTAAACCAAAGAAATTATTTAACTGACCACAAAAAATAATCACGGCAATACCATTAGTAAAACCTGCCGTTACCGGATAGGGAATAAATTTGACTAACTGTCCCAGTTTGGCAACCCCCAAGGCAATCTGGATAATCCCAGCCATCACCCCAGCAATCCAAACTTTCTCAAGGCCGTACTTGGCGACAATTCCCACCAAAACTACAGCCATCGCACCTGTTGGCCCTGTAATCTGTACTGAGGAACCACCAAAAATCGCGGCGACAATTCCCGCCACAATCGCGGTGTAAAGTCCCGCCTTTGGTTCCACACCACTAGCCACGGCAAAGGCTAAAGCTAAAGGCAATGCCACCACTGCTGCTGTTAGCCCTCCCGTGAAATCGCCACGCAGCCCACTAAACAAGCTACCCAGCCGCAAAAGCTGTGGTTCTTTGAGGATATTAGATGTTGCCATATCGTCATTTTTAACTCTTATACACAATTTCTGAAGCACACACAAATGTTATTCCATCTTTTTAGTAGATTTCATCAGGGTTATTGAGAATTCCCTGATTGCGTATGGGTTTTGGTTCAAGTTCGCCTATTTGCTGATTAATAAAAGCGCAGGCTTGCTTGACATAATCGATAGAGTGTGTATATGGTATGCGATCGCTACCTAAAGTCTCAGTTACAGAGATAAATTTCTGCTTTAATCCAAACGCACAGCAGCTAGCACCAGTACAGCCCAAAAAGTTGATGTTTTTAAACAAATAAGCCTATTTTTAGTATTCACTTTATAATTTCTATGAGTACAAATTTGGTAAATACTAATGTTGCAATCGATTGAAGGAGTGTATAAAAACGGTAATATACAACTTTCAGAATTACCATCTAATGTGTCAGAAAGCCGTGTTATTGTAACTTTTTTAGAACCAGAAAAATCTCCAATCCAAAAGCAGATAATGCGGTTTGGTATGTTTTCTGGGAAGAAACAATCAACAGAAAACGATTTTAAAATTACTGAATTTAATGGAGATACCGAAGATGGCTTAGACTGGTCATAGGTAATTATGAAGTACGTGATTGATACTCATGCTCTCATCTGGTTTATTGAAGGAAATTCGCGATTAGGTGCGAATGCCAATGCTATTCTTTCTAATCCTGATTCCCAGTTAGTTATACCAGCTACAACATTAGCTGAAGCTGTTTGGATTATTGAGAGAGGAAGAACATCTATCCCTTCTGCCAAGAATTTACTTTCAGTAGTTGAAGCCGATCCGCGTGTGGTAATTTATCCACTTGACAAAGATATAATTAAAATAACTATGAGCTTATCTGCTATTAATGAAATGCACGATAGGCAAATTACTGCGACTGCACTAGTTTTAGCAAGTAAAGGTAATGAAGTACAACTATTAACCTGTGATTCAAATATAACTGCATCAGGATTAGTTTCGATTATTTGGTAATGAGTGCGTAAAATCGTTATGTTTTTAAACGCAAAGGGACGCAGACTAACGCAGAGCTTTGCCTAATTTATTTTGCTACGAATTAATTAAATATTGTACTGAGACTTTCCTGAAGTAGCATTAAAAGGAAAAGTCAAGGCTTAAGTAATTTTTACGAGGACGCAATAGTATTAATTAGTATACTCTCTGGGTAATCAGGCTACTCAGATAAACTTATGGGACTTTACGACCAAAATCAATCATCACAGGATGCCCTACGAAAGTTACGCGAAGGAGCAAGCCACTCTAGAGTAGCCCAAGAAATTGCTCAACGAGACTATGCAAAAGCTCAAGCCGAAGCTGATAAATAGGAACAAGAATATCACCTTGCTGTGCAAGGAGGTAATCAGAATTTAATTAATCAAGCGAAATTCCAAAAGGAACGATATCAAGCAATCGCTAGTAGACTAAAAACCCTGGTAGAGGAGCAACAACCACAAGTAGACGCAATTAAAAGTAGTTTGCAATCTTGGGAGCAAAAGGTTTCAAAAACACAGAATGAAGTATTACGGAGTGAGTCTAACATCGGTGAGGTTTCACCAACATTCATCAGCTTTGAATATAAAGATGTTGATGTATCGATTGATGATGAATTACAGCAACTTAAAGCATTAATGCTACCACCTCAACCTCAAGAGCAAACTCAAGCTAAAAAAGACAGCAAAGTGCTTTTAACAGAGGCTATTCATGAGACAAAAAAAGCTGTCAACAGCGCTGTTGCTAATCAAGAAAGTATTGAGAAAGATTTTGAAAAAGCCCAGAAAGAAATTAAATACTGGAACGAAAAAGTTCAGGACGCTTTGAAAAACAATGATGATGATTTAGCTCTTCAAGCTGTAGTAAATAAAAAAATACAAAATAAAATTGTGCTTGTTCTTCTAACTCAGCTTCAACAGCAGCAAGCAACAGTAACTTTACTCAGACAAAATCTGATGACTCTAGAAAATTTCAAGAAAACATTAGGCAATGACACAGAATTCTAAAACAGGGGCAGCATTCATTGCAGGCGGAACCCTAGCAGGTGCTGGTGTTTCCGCAACTGTAGGCGGGATGGGGCTAGCAGGCGGATTTTGCGCAGTCGGTATTGGTGTAACTCCTGTAGTCGGTGCTGGCGCTGTGGCTGGTGCAGCTGCTTATGGCGCTTTTAAAGCCATAGCAGAAGGAGATGCTGTTGCTTTTGGTGCAATGGGAATTGGTACAGTCGGTGGTGCTAGTGTTTATAGCGTCGTCGGTGGTATGGGTTTAGTCGCACCGAAAGTAGGACTAGCATTTGGTATTGGTGCAGTTCCGATGGCAGGAATCGGTGCAGTAGTGGGACTCGCCGCCTATGGTATTGCCAAACTGTTAGACGAATCGGGAATTAGCGAAACTCCAGCACAGCTTTTTGAGCGGATGGAAGAGAAAGTTTTGCAGATGGGATACTATTCCGAAGCAGTGATGGAATTAGATGCATTTTTATCTGGTGACGATCTCAACCAAAAATTTGCCGTTTTGGAAATGGAAGACGAGTTACAAGCGCTTAAGGCTGAATTCAATAAAAAATCAGAATTTGTTACTCCTAAACCTTCTACTCCCAATATTGAACCAGAAATAATTTCTCTAGAAACCCAGCTACCTGAAACTTGGAGATGTGTACGCACACTCAAGAGTCACTTAGCGGCAGTTAATGCGATCGCAATCAGTCCCGATGGTACTACCTTAATCAGTGGCAGTGATGACAGACAAGTTAATTTGTGGAACTTGAAAACGGGAAAATGGCTTTATACATTCTCTGGACAAGCAGAAGCAGTTTTATCTGTTGCTATCAGCCCTGATGGACAGAAGATTGCAAGTGGTAGTGTGGATCGCAAAATCAGCAGTTGGCAGATAGACACAAAAAAATTTCTCCATACATTCTTTTATTTAAATTCTCCCTACAGTCATAATGGCTTTGTTAACTCGGTAGCATATAGTCCTGATGGGGCAATTATTGTTAGTGGTAGCACTGATAAAACGATTAGAATTTGGGGACGCTACACGGGAACAGTAAAACGCACCTTGAATGGACACTCAGATGCAGTTTTGTCTGTCACCATCAGTCCCGATGGTAAAATCCTTGCAACTGGTAGTGCCGATAAAACTATTAGGCTTTGGGATACCAAAACTTGGGAACAACGCTATATTCTCACTGAACATTTGGGAGCGGTGAATACAGTTGTTATTAGTCATAACAGTCAAACTCTTATTAGTGGTAGCACAGACACCACAATTAAACTGTGGAATCTCCAAACTGGAGAATTACTTTCCACTTTGACTGGACACTCAACAGCGATTTTGTCTGTTGCCATTAGTCCTAATGGAAAAACCCTCGCCAGTGCCAGCCGAGACGGTACAATCAAACTTTGGAACCTCCACACTGGGGAATTACTACAAAATCTTTTTGGGTGTAATCCCGTTGCTTTTAGCCCTGATGGCAAGACACTGGTAAGCGGCGGTAATGGCGGAAGCATCAAGATTTGGAGTCAATTTACTCTCGATGGATTATCTGGGGAATGGTGGGAAGTCTTGGGCGTAAATCAGAGCGATCGCCCCAATGTTGTTAAAATTGCCTACCGTCGATTAGCAAGATTGTATCATCCTGATGTTAATAGTTCTACAATTGCAAAAGCCTCAATGCAAGCAATTAATCGAGCTTATAAAGAATTCCAGCGACAGGTAATATGAAGTTAGCAGTTTATCGATGCTAGTCAAAATATGAATAATATTTGAGGAAATAGTGTTATGTTTCAACATTTAGTAGAGTCGATAAATTTTGAAGAATTTGTCGAATGGAAACCGGAAAACGGCAGATATGAATTACATAAAAGAGTAATAGTTGAAATGCAGCCGACAGGGGAACATGAGTTAGTCAGAGCATTTCTGATTAGAGAACTCAATTTTGAGATTCGCCGGTTTAACCTAGCTTATTCGATTCCGGCTCAAGCATTAATCAAATCTGTCGATAAAAAATCTGGTTATATTCCAGATGTGCTGGTATTTAATATCCCAAACTTAATTAATGAACCACTTTGGAAAAAATCATCAACAGTTACTCAAGCAGCATCAATTTCATTGGTAGTAGAAGTTGTGAGTACAAATTGGCGAGATGATTACTTTCTCAAATTCGCTGAATATGAGGAAATTGGAATTCCAGAATATTGGATTGTTGACTATGCTGCTCTTGGTGGAAAACGGTTTATCGGCAATCCTAAACAACCGACAATATCAGTTTATATATTAGTGGATGGCGAATATCAAGTAACTCAGTTTTGTGGTAATGAGCAAATTCAATCGCCAAGCTTAACAGAGCTGAATCTAACTGCCGAACAAGTGTTTAAGGCTGCTTCGGGAGAACAGTATTAACAATTCAAAATTCAAAATTCAAAATTCAACTCTTTTACTTACGATAAACATTGTACTAATACTTGTTACTTATATAATTGGATACATACTGCGTTCCTTGGAACAGTCTTTGACTCAGCACTCTTCGTTATCTTTGGATAGACTCCTATAAACGCCCCATGTCATCTGTCAGCAGGGTAAGATATTTAACCCTTGAGAAGTATTGACATATTAAAATTTTATAGCCTTCATCTTGCATATTCAGAAAAAACGTTATAAATTATTAGAGAATAGGGCAATAATCTGGCTTCTTAATGTCAAAAACTAATCCTGCTCAAGTAAATATACTGCAACCAGTTTAACTTCACACAACTCCTAAACAGCGCTGAAGATATGTTTTTGTTTGGTAAAGCAAAGATTCTGGACAGACAACGGAACAATAAATAATCTAAAAGTATATCTTATGTGACTGTTTTTAGGAATTATCTTACTAGTTGCGGTGGAAAATAACAACTATAATTCACCAAAATAGTAATAGATGGGAAGCAATTAACTAACAATAAATTTGTATAAATATCAGCAATTTTATTTCTTGTTAGTTGATTATTTTTTGCTCAACTATTTTTGCTATTAAAAGAATCGTTTTTGTTATGCTGAGAATAGCAAAAAGAATAAATGAAGACACATCTACCACAAATTCACAATCCTTATGGAGTTATTCTGGCAATGCACCTAAATGAATTGGAAACTACTGAGAATTTAAAAGAAGTGGAAGAAGCATGGCTAGCACTAGAAAAATCAATTCTCTATTATCAAGGTCGCCCTGTTGGCACAGTAGCGGCTTATGATGCTTCTGTAGAAGCGCTTAATTACGATCAGTGCTTTGTCCGAGATTTTGTTTCTTCAGCTCTAATTTTTCTGATTAAAGGTAGAACCGATATTGTTCGTAATTTCTTAGAAGAAACCTTAAAGTTACAGCCTAAAGAAAAGGCATTGGATGCCTATAAGCCAGGACGCGGATTAATACCAGCTAGCTTTAAAGTGGTATCAGACAATGGGCAAGAATATTTAGAAGCAGACTTTGGCGAACATGCGATCGCTAGAGTTACACCTGTAGATTCTTGCTTATGGTGGATTATTTTATTGCGCGCTTATATAGTCGCCACAGAAGATTTTTCTCTCGCCTATCAACCTGAATTCCAAAATGGAATCAGGTTAATTATGGAAATCTGCTTGGCAAATCGTTTTGATATGTACCCAACGCTGTTGGTTCCAGATGGCGCTTGTATGATTGACCGTCGTATGGGCATTTATGGGCATCCTTTAGAATTACAAGTCCTCTTTTACACGGCATTGCGTGCATCTCGCGAACTGCTAATTTGTCAAGGTAATTCTGATATTGTTGAAGCCATTGATAACCGTTTGCCTCTTTTATGCGCTCATATTCGCCAGCATTATTGGATAGATATTAATCGTCTGAATGCAATTTATCGCTTCAAAAGTGAAGAATATGGCAAGGCTGCTGTTAATCTGTTCAACATATATGTAGATTCCGTTCCCTATTATGAATTAGATAAGTGGCTACCAAAAAAAGGTGGTTATTTAGCAGGTAATGTTGGCCCGTCGCAGCTAGATACTCGCTTCTTTTCACTCGGAAACTTAATGGCAATCATTTCCGACTTAGCCACCGAAGAACAGTCACAAGCGATTATGACTCTTATTGAGGAACGATGGGATGATTTGGTGGGAGATATGCCAATGAAAATTTGTTTCCCAGCTTTGGAACATGAAGAATACAGAATTGTGACTGGATGTGACCCCAAAAATATACCTTGGTCGTATCATAATGCTGGTAGTTGGCCTGTTTTAATGTGGATGTTGGCGGCGGCGGCTGTGAAAACTAATAGAACAAATCTCGCACAAAAGGCGATTCAAACTGCCCAAGGACGCCTTAGTACAGATGAATGGCCAGAGTATTATGATGGAAAAAAAGGGCGACTGATTGGCAAACAAGCTAGAAAATATCAAACTTGGACAATCACTGGGTTCTTATTAGCAAAAGAACTCGTGGCAGACCCCACTTCTTTACCATTAATCAGCTTTGGAAAATTACCAGCAGAACAGGTTTCTAGAGCGTGTGAGTTAGAAATTGCCACTGTAGACCCATATATGCAATAATTCGTAATTTATAATTCGTAATTCGTCATTAAAAGACAGTTCTAGACAGAAATTTAGACCCGAATAAAAGTAAGACCACCTATAAACAAGGGGGAATTCAACTCGACAATTACGAATTACGAATTACGAATTAGTAAAGAGTTGGGAGTTAGAATACAAAAGCCTCCTGACTCCCGAATCGTGTTTTCATGACAAACGCCCGTCAATTAGCTTTTATCGCCCTGCGAGATGTTCATAAGGGGGCTTATGCTGATGTTGCCCTAGATAGAGTGCTGCAAAAAGTTAATTTGCCTGATTGCGATCGCCGCTTAGTGACAGAATTGGTTTATGGGAGCGTCAGAAGGCAACGCACCCTCGATACTCTCATCGATCAATTCGCCAAAAAGAAATCTCATCAACAACCACAAGACCTCCGCACTATCTTACATCTGGGCTTCTACCAGCTGCGTTATCAAGAGCGTATTCCCGCCTCAGCTGCTGTTAATACCACAGTCCAACTCGCTAAAGAAAACGGTTTTGCTGGACTGGCGGGTTTTGTTAACGGTTTATTACGACAATACATCCGCCTTGCAGAGAAGATAAAGGGCGATCCGTTACAACTTCCAGAATCACCAAATCTGGAAACCTCACTTCCATTCCTCTCCCCTACAAAGGGAGAGGCTTTGAATTCTCCCCCAACCCTTGTAGGGTTGGGGGCTGGGGGGTTAGGTTTCGCGCTAACTTTTCCAAATGATGTGAAAAATCAGGTGGAACGCTTGGGCATTTTACACAGCTTTCCTGATTGGATTGTTCAAGTTTGGTTAGAACAACTGGGTTTGACTGAGACAGAACAATTGTGTGAATGGATGAACCAATCACCAACCATTGACTTACGCATCAACCCACTTCGCACCTCCATTGAGGAAGTTGAGGCGGCTTTGCAATCTGCTGGTGTTTTGGTGAGACGGATTCCTCATTTACCCCAAGCTTTACGATTTATTGGTAATACTGGGTCAATTCAAAAACTACCGGGTTTTAAAGAAGGTTGGTGGACTGTACAAGATGCTAGCGCTCAATTGGTAGGTCATTTGCTCGACCCCCAACCAGGTGAGGTGGTAATTGATGCCTGTGCTGCACCAGGGGGGAAAACAACCCACATTGCGGAATTAATGGCAGATGACGGTAAAATTTGGGCTTGCGATCGCACTCCGTCTCGTCTTCGCAAACTCCAAGAAAATTCTCAACGGCTAAATTTACAATCTATTCAAATTTACACTGGCGACAGTCGCCACTTCAAGCAATTTCAAAATACCGCAGACCGTGTATTACTTGATGCTCCATGTTCTGGTTTGGGAACTATGCACCGTCATGCTGATGCGCGTTGGCGACAGACACCAGAATCCGTCCGAGAACTTTCGGTACTGCAACGAGAATTATTGACACATACCTCAACTTTTGTCAAACCTGGTGGTGTACTAGTTTATGCCACCTGTACATTGCATCCAGTTGAAAATGAACAAGTAGTTTCGGCGTTTTTAGCTGATTCACCTCAGTGGCAAATTGAGTCTCCTATTGGCGTTGAGTTACCTGATTCTACCGATAGTGCGCCTGAAGGTTGGTTTAAACTTTGGCCCCATCGACAGGATATGGATGGTTTTTTTATGGTGCGCTTAAGAAAAACCAATAATTCCGAGTGAATACTGTTTGGGATTGTACGATTTGGTGGAGGCCTGAATCTACCAGAGGAGGCAGCAATGGTTTCCCCTTCCAATGTGAAAAACTTAGTTAAAATCCTGATTGGAGCAGCCTGGATCGATGGCAGAATCCAGCCAGAAGAACGGCAATATCTCCGCGAAATAGCTCAAGCAAAAGGTTTAGCTAACGACCCAGAAATTAAGCCTTGGCTGTACGAATTAGTTCCTGTGCAGCCAAAAGAATGTTACGACTGGGTGCGGGAGTATCTAGGCGATCGCCCCAGTCTTGAAGATTGCGAAAATCTGATTGAAGCCATCAGTGGTTTAATTTATAGCGATGGTGAAGTTGCTGTCGAAGAAGCCAGACTCCTGACGCAATTGCAGGATATGGCGAAGCCGAATGAGTCAAATCAACCAGCTCACACTGCGCTTCTCAAACAAATTCAAAAGCTTTACCGCCGTTGGGTTGAAGTCCAAAACTAACATGGAACTATGAGTTGATCCAAGAGGAGGCGGTGAATTATCTCATATCATGTCCGCTTGATTGCTTATTAAACCCGAAGAACCCCACCCCCGCCAAAGTTATGCTTTGTCTCCCCTCCCCGCTTGCGGGGAGGGGTTGGGGGTGGGGTGTAATGACTGTGGTTAGCATAACTAATTATGCGGACATGATATCACTGCCTTTTTGTGTCTCTTTATCCCCATACCCCGCGATAAATCAAGACGCGATAAATCAAGACGCGATAAATCGCGTCTCTACATGAGGGTTTTGGGTTATCTGAACTGTATTGGCTTAAATCCACGTTTTTGAAGATGCTACTTTTAGACATTCTTTAAGAAACTGCTGGGGAATTTCTCTACTTTCTCCCCAATGCTGATGAATATAAGAAGCATGAATATTTGCAGGTAAACCCCATCCTTCGCATCCCATATTTTCGTCACAATCGTAGCGAGAGGTTTCAAATAGGGGTTGAGTCGGAGTTAAGGTTAAATGGGAACGATGAAACTCATGTCCGTAAACAGTTGTATTTGCCTTAACTAACAAATTATCTTGCAAAGCGACAGCACGACGATAACCCAAAGTTAAACGTCCACCCATCACAGCAGATGTTGGTAATACTCCCGCCATTGACCAAGATTTACCTTCAAAATCGATAATTTGCTCGCACAAATACATTAATCCTCCGCATTCGGCAACTGTAGGCATTCCTTGAAGTATTGCCGTTTTCACTGCATGACGAACGCTAGAATTTTCTGCAAGTTGCTGGGCAAAAACTTCTGGGAAACCACCGCCAAAATACATTCCCTGAATATCTTTTGGTATACCAGCATCTTCTAAGGGACTCCAGAAAACCAATTCTGCACCAAGCTGTTGCAGCAAATCGAGATTGTCCTGGTAGTAAAAATTAAATGCGCGATCGCGGGCTACTGCAATCCTAACTGGGAATGAGGGAGATAAGGAGGATGAAGCAGAAAAAGAAAGGGGTTCTGATTTTAACAAAGGTAATAAACGTTGCCAATCGAAGCAACTATCTCCTAAATCGGCGAGGCGATCGATTAAAGCATTGAGTTCGGGAAGTTCGGCTGTGGGTACTAAACCCAAGTGGCGATCGGGAATTGTAATGTTATCTTGACGCCGCATGACGCCGAGAATGGGTAATTGTAAGGGTTCTAGGGAATCTTTCAAGAGAGAGAGATGGCGATCGCTCCCGACGCGATTTAATACTACTCCAGCTATTTTAATTCGGGGATCAAAAGATCGATAGCCGTGAGCGATCGCAGCTACAGAACCAGATAAACGGCTGCAATCAATCACCAATATCACAGGCAAATCTAAAAGCCGTGCAATGTGTGCCGTACTTGCAAAATCAGTAATTTGTCCTTTGTCATTTGTCCTTTGTCCTTCGTTATTTGCAAATGACAAATGACTAGTGACTAATGACGAAATCCCATCAAACAACCCCATCACCCCTTCCACGAGGGTATATTCACTCAGTTGACTATGACGGGCAAAACATTGCTGAACGTAGGCTTCGGAAGTCAATACTGGGTCTAAATTGCGACAAGCACGACCAGTTACGTGTTGATGAAACATCGGATCGATGTAGTCTGGCCCTACCTTAAAAGATTGCACCAAGCGATCGCGACGGCGTAAAGATGCTAAAAGGGTGAGCGTGACTGTTGTCTTACCCACCCCACTACGTTCCCCGGCAATGACTAAAGCCATAAATGAAACAAATTAGGTTTTTATGCAGCAACTATTTTGATTATTGGCTGTGCGTCCATCGTCGCTTTATGCAAAAGCAGATGTACCAGTTTATCAAACCAATTAACTCAAACTTATACCAATTAGAAACCAGAAAACTACCCAATTAGGGGAGTTAGGTTGAAAACGTCTGTTTAATAATACAGTTGGAGATTAGCCGAGATCGGATAATAATCAGCTACCAAAAGAGGAAAGTTTATGATCGTAGTGCATCATCTTAACAACTCGCGATCGCAGCGGGTGCTGTGGCTGCTTGAAGAATTAGGTATCGAATACGAGATCGAGTTCTATGAACGCGATGCCAAGACGATGATGGCACCGGAGTCGCTGCGCCAAGTCCATCCTCTCGGAAAGTCACCAGTAATCACAGATGCAGACTTGGCGATCGCTGAGTCGGGTGCAATTATCGAATACCTAGTCGAGCGCTATGGTAATGGTCGGTTAGTCCCAGCATCCGGTACGCCGGAGCATCTGCGCTACAAGTATTGGCTGCATTACGCCGAAGGTTCGGCAATGCCACTGTTGGTGATGCGGCTGGTATTGAACAATTTCGGGGCAGGCGACAGCAGCGTGGTTAGCGGATTCGTCGCGCCCCAGATCAAACTTCACTTTGACTACATAGAAGACGAACTCCGTAAAAATACGTGGTTTGTAGGCAATGAATTTACCGCCGCCGATATCCAAATGAGCTTTCCCCTAGAAGTAATCGCTGCACTCCCCGAAGAAGTTGAGAACCGACCAAAGCTGAAAGAATTTGTCGAGCGCATTCATGAACGACCTGCTTACAAACGCGCCCTGGAGCGTGGAGGTAAATACGAGGTATCTTTTCAATAGACTTCTTGCATGAATCGATGAGCTTTCACCCCAAATCCCTCTCCCAAGCAAGGCTACAGTGTACACAAAAGTCTTCTAAAGCTGTCCCACGTCTTGATCTGCTATGTTAATGCATTGACTTGTTATGTTAATACATCGACTTGTTATGCCAATACATCGACCTGTTATGCCAATGCATTGACTTGTTATGCCAATACATCGACCTGTTATGTTAATACATCGACCTGTTATGTTAATACATCGACTTGTTATGTTAATGCATCGACCTGCTATGCCAATGCATTGACTTGTTATGTTAATACATCGACTTGCAAAGATTAGCCCACCCTAAGTTACACCTGACTTTTCACATTATGTGGAAAAGCTAACGATTGACCTAACCCCCTAACCCCCTTCCCTCGCAGGGAAGGGGGAAAATTCAAAGTCTCTCTCCTAAAAGGAAGAGAAAAATAGAAGAGAGGTTTTCCAGATACCGTGAAAAGTCAGAAATTACACAGCAACTCTAAAAGACTAATGTGTACAGCGTAGCCCAAGCTTAGGAGAAGGTTGGGACAATACGGTTCGATTAAGATTTTTTGATGAAAATTATTGCTCGCCAAAGACGTGATACGCCGTCAAGACAAAAGATTGATTATTGTAGAGACATGATGAATCCCGTCTCTTGCTTTAACCGAACAGTATTGATTTAACACCAAGGAAAATATGGCGGTTCTCGCGTGGATGCAATATACTCTGACCTCACTTCCATTCCTCTCCTAAAAGGAGAGAGGCTTTGAATCTTACTCCCCTTCCCTTGTAGGGAAGGGGCTGGGGGTTAGGTCTGTATTGGACTCAACCGAGAAGCGCTATAGAAAAACCCTCCAGATTATTGAAATATCCAAAAATCTGAAGAGTTTGTGTTTGATTTTCGCAATTTTGGTAAATTTTATTGTTTCCAAGCGCAACTAACTATTTGTTTCCAATTTGAAAATATTCGCAGTCACTCCCAGACTTTCTTCAAAAAGTGACTCGCGACCCCAACGTTGTACCTGCTGACTTAGCAATGCTTCCGCCTTTTGTTCAGAAAGTGAAGTCACCTGTTGAAACAGACCAGCAGATTGAGCGCCGCCGTGGGTTTCCATCCGCATACAACCACCAGTTTCTGAGCAAATTACTGTACCACAGTCCGCCTGCGGATTGGTCGAACTGAGGCGCAAAGCAATCAAGTCGCCAGCAATTTCACCCACATCAGCAAGGGGAACACCCGCTAATTCGGTTTCTACTTGGCGTTGGTCTTGGGCAATAAAGTTAATCCGAGTGATTTCATAATCTCCGGTTTCCTTTTGATAGGAAACTGGCTGCCATCCTAGACGACTTGCCAACCAACCCAAAAACAGCAGTGCTTGTGCGGGGTTGCCTTTTTCATAATCAATAGTTACTCGGTCAACTTCCCGAAGGGCAGCCCGACGATGAGGCGAGTCGTAAGCTTCAGCTGCCAATTCTTGCCAAGCTGAAAGGCGACGCCAGTTAAGGTCAGCTAGGGGAACACCACTTTCTACCAATTCTTGGAGACGAAGTAAGTCACTTTCTGGCTCGTTAAAGCGGCAAGAATCCACAATCACATTATTGCAGACGGCTGCCAGCCGCTTGAATAGAGTGTTGTTGGGGTGTGGTGTTGCTTTCCACCAGAGAAACTTCGGTAAGCCGCCAATCAACAATGCTGGAATCATCCCCCCTACCCGTTCCAAGGCAGCAGCAGTACCACTGATAGTGATGTATTCGCAGCAAATTAGTGTGCTTGATGATTGCTTCTGGATGGGGCAATAGGCAGAAACTTGAGCTTTGACCCCTTCATCTTCGCCAGTAATCGGAAATAGCGCGATGATGCGACAGGGGTTGCGGAGGGCGATTTCATCAGCAATTCTGGGGCTTGGGGCATTTAAGCTGGGAAGATCGATAGAACCATTATCTCCGGCAGCACCGTTTCCTTGACGTTTAATAAATTCTTCTCTCAAGATAGCCAGGGTTTCAGGGGTTGCTGTTCCCGTATCTGGCAGTCGATATTTTGTCTGTACTTGGCGCAAGGCAGCTACCATCTGAGGCCCTAGAATCCCATCAAGCGGGCCGTTGTAAAATCCCAAAGTAGCCAAAAGATACTGGGTTTCTTCGGGTTCGTAAACCACTAAGGTAAATGTCGTGGCGCGGGTGGCAGCAGGAAGCCCACCGTCCTCGCCAGTAATGCCATAACTTTGCCAAATTTGATGAAGTTCCGCTTCTATTTCGTTAAGCGAAATATCTTTTGGCGTCTGAAGTGAAAAAATTGTAGAAGCTTGGGGAGCCATAGTAGTTTTGAGTTGTCAGCTTTGTTTGGTGAATCAGTTAGGAATTAGAAGTTAGGAGTTAAAAGTTGGGAGTTAGGAGTTAGGAGTTAGAATAACTGAAATTATTAACTCAAAAACTCATAATTTATTACTCCTAACTATTAACTCATCACTCCTAACTTTTTACAGTCTGCGCCAGCGACGGCCATCTTGGTTGATTAAGAATTCTGCTTCTGTTGGTTCCCAGGTTCCAGCTTCATACTGGGGAATAGTATTGGCGTCGGCGGGTGCATCCCAAACGGAAAGGGCTGGCGTTACGACCTGCCAAGCGGCTTCTACTTCATCCGCACGGGTGAATAATGTTTGATCGCCCATCATACAATCAAGGAATAAGCGATCGTAGGCATCAGATGTGGCTTGGATGCCAAAGGAACCATAACTAAAGTCCATATCAACGGAACGGGTACGGAATTCTGCCCCTGGCATTTTCACATCAAAACGCAGGGAAATACCTTCATTCGGCTGAATCCGCATCGTCAAAATATTGGCGTTTGCCTGTTGGGCGGCTGATTGGAACATCCGAGACGGAACTTCGCGGAAGTGAATGGCAATCTCACTGACTTTTTTCGGCATCCGCTTCCCAGTACGCAAGTAGAAAGGAACACCTTTCCAGCGCCAGTTATCTACCACAAACTTCATGGCGACGTAGGTCGGTGTGGTGGAGTTGGGATTAACGCCTGGTTCTGTCCGATACCCTGGCACTGCTTGACCCTTCATCCAGCCAGCACTATATTGACCGCGGACTGCTGACCGCGACAGATTCTGAACATCAGCTAAACGAGTAGCTTGGAGTACTTTCACTTTTTCTGTGCGGATGCTGTCGGCATCCATTGCGTTAGGCGCTTCCATCGCTGTTAGGCAGTAAAGTTGCATGAGGTGATTTTGCAACATATCCCGCAATGCGCCGGCGCTTTCATAATAACCAGCCCGATCTTCCACTCCCACGGTTTCTGCTACGGTAATTTGTACGTGGTCAACAAATTGACGATTCCACAACGGCTCAAAAATCGCATTGGCAAAGCGAAACACCAGCAAATTTTGAACTGTTTCTTTACCCAAGTAGTGGTCAATCCGGTATACTTGGTTTTCTTTGCAATATTTCTGTACCACTTGGTTAAGACTTTGGGCAGAAGCCAAATCCCGACCAAAGGGTTTTTCAATTACTAGACGATGTTTGTAGGGATCTTCTAGCATCCCGGCGGTTCCTAGCTGCTTAATCGCTTCGGGAAAGAATGAGGGGGCAACTGAGAGGTAGAACATTCGATTACCTCGTGTGCCCCGTTTTTCGTCTAATTCACTCAATAAGTTTTTCAGTTTTTGGTAGCCTTCGGGGTTGTCTATATCCCCAGGGCTGTAGAACAGACCTTGAGAGAAATCTTGCCAGAGTTCCCCTAAATCAACATCCGCATGTGCTTCTTCCATGCCCTTTTGCATTTGTTCGCGGAAGTACTCATGGCTCCATTCTCTACGTGCTACACCGACAATGGTAGTTTCTGGTGGAATACGCCGTTCTCGCCGCAATTTGTAAAGTGCTGGCACTAGTTTGCGCCAAGTGAGATCGCCAGAAGCGCCAAAAATGACTATAATCTGGGGTTCGGACATCCGTTGTTGTTGCAGACCAACGCGCAAGGGATTTTCTAGCAGACTAACCATAACAATTTTGGATTTTGGATTTTGGATTTTGAGATTGGGCATTGGGTATGGGGCATGGGGCATTGGGCATGGGGCATGAGGCATTGGGCATGGGTTATTCTCCTTGTCCCCTTGTCCTCCTTGCCCCCTTGTCCCTCTTGTCCCCTTGCCCCCAATACCCAGTCCCTACACTGGTGACAATACCTTGATCTTGTCTTCTAAAGAGTTCATCAAGGACTGGAAGGGCTGGATAAACTTGTCAATACCATCGACTAACAGTTCATCCATGACGTTATCAAGATCGATGTTGATGTCGGGATCTTTGAGGTTTTCGATCAGCGTGTAAGCATTATCTAAATCTGTTTCTAAGCGATCGCCTACGTTACAATGATCGGCACAAGCTTTAATGGTCGCTGGTGGTACGGTGTTGACGGTATCATGGCCGATCAACTCTTCGATATACATCACATCTCTGTAGTTGGGGTCTTTGGTGCTGGTGCTAGCCCAAAGTAGCCGTTGTTGTGTAGCCCCTTTTGCTGCCAAATCTTGCCAACGCTCGCTTCTAATGATTTTCTTGTATTCTTGATACGCAATCTTAGCGTTAGCGATCGCTACTTTTCCTTTAACAGCTCTTAGCTTTGCTTCCACGGAAATATCATCAACGCCTTTTTTCAACTTAGCATCAATCTTGCCGTCAATGTTGCTATCGATCCGGCTGAGGAAGAAGCTAGCAACTGAAGCAATTTTACTGATGTCCTTCCCTTCAGCCACCCGTTTTTCTAAGCCCCGAATATAAGCCATTGCTGTGTTTACATAGCTTTCTACAGAAAACAGCAGCGTAATATTAACATTCATCCCTTCGGATATTACCTGTTCTACTGCTGGCAAACCAGGTTCTGTACCAGGAATTTTAATCATCAGATTTTCCCGACCAATTTCTTGGAAATAGCGTCGGGCTTCGGTTATGGTTGCTTCAGTATCATGGGCAATGGTTGGCGGGACTTCAATACTCACATAACCATCTAGTCTATTCGAGGCTTCATAAACAGGGCGTAAAATATCACAGGCATTGCGGATATCTGCAAAAACTAGGGATTCGTAAATTTTGTCTAAGGGTAAGTTAGCCCGAACTCCGGCTTCGATATCGGCATCATAAATAACGTTACCAGCGATCGCTTTTTCAAAGATAGCTGGGTTAGAAGTAATCCCAGATATACCTTGATTTTCAACCATGTCTTTGAGTTCACCTGATTGAATAATGTCACGGGTCAAATTATCCATCCAGATACTTTGACCGTATTGGTTAATTTCTAGTAGATGATTGGTAGTCATAGCTAGTTTATTTCACTCCTGTATAGTGATGTTTCTAAGTGAAGTTGGCAAAACGCATCGATACTTACTTTTGAATTGTGGCGTTGCTAATCACTTATCGCATCGGCCAGCTGAGATAATCTTTAATTGATCTTCAAAAAGCGCTACATTGCATCCCTGATCCTAAATCACCATGATTAACTTTTAATTAATGCCAGATGAGAGTACAGCACAGAGGAAATAAGTTACTCTTATAAAACGTCTAAAATCCTTACGTAACAGTAATTACGAATTACGAATTACGAATTATCTTCTAGTGTCCGTTTTGAATAAAAGACTCCACCTTTGCTACATCCTCTTTACTGCCAATAATTAAAGGTGTGCGTTGATGCAGTTTTTTTGGCACCACATCCAAGATATTTACCAGTCCTGTAGTAGCACGGCCACCTGCTTGCTCAATCAAAAAGGCGAGAGGAGCCGTTTCATAAAGCAAGCGTAATTTTCCTTCAGGGTTTTGAATTGTGCCTGGGTAGAGAAACACGCCGCCTTGAACCAAAATTCTATGGATGTCACTCACCATTGCGCCGCTATAACGAGCGCTGTAGCCTTCTGTGCGATGAACGTAGCGGATATATTCTCGAATTGATTCTTCCCACTGCCAAAAGTTACCTTCGTTCACACTGTAAACAGACCCGTGGTTAGGAATGCGAATATTTTCTTCTGTGAGAATAAACTCTCCTAAGCTGGGATCGAGAACAAAGGAATGAACCCCCTTACCTATAGTATAAACCAGCATCGTGCATGGCCCATACAGGATGTATCCGGCAGCGAGTTGCTTGCGTCCGTTGGCGAGTAGGTCAGTTGCCTTACCATCGCTATCAGTTCCTTCTTGTTGGCGAATGGCGAAAATGGAACCTAAGCTGAGATTATTATCAGTGTTGGATGAGCCATCAATTGGGTCATACAGCAAGGTATAGCGGCCAATGGGACAATTTTCCGGGATGTAGTAAGGATTTTCCATTTCCTCAGAAGCGAGGCGACAGACTAAGCCACTTTGCTTAAACACTGAGATAAATACATCATTGGCATAAACATCCATCTTTTTGACGGATTCCCCTTGGACATTAACTTCCCCAGTAAATCCAAGAACACCTTCCATTAAACCGGCGCGACTCATACGACGAGCCACCAGTTTTCCGGCCAGGGCGATGCGATTCATCAGCGCGCTCAAATCCTGTGCATCTGGCGAAAAACTCTGAAGTTGTTGGAGGACGTGACGGGATAAGGTTGTACAGTCACGGTCTAAAGCTCTGTCTGTAGCATCGTAGGCAGATAAGTCTAAAGATTCTGGCGCTTTAGCCATTTTTATGTTCTCCGCAGCAACTAGCTGTTAATTGGGTTTTAGTCATCTATAGCAACTTATAGTTGCTGCTTCTATCTTAGAAAGGTAATTTGATAACTTAGATGCGACTTTAGATAAACTAAAGAAATGAATCTTCAGTGACTCCTGTACCTAGATCCTAGCTACTTCGACTTAACATGAATTTCTCAAGCGGGCGGGTATGCCTATGCTTACTATCAACAAATTCAGGAAGCAGGAGGCAGGAGGTAGGAGGCAGAAGGCAGGAGGCAGGAGGCAGGAGGTAGAAGGCAGAAGGGAACCCACGTTTTTAAACGTGGAATTGAAGTAAGGATGCCTTGTGTCGAGATGCATGGCAGGAGACACAATTTTTTTATACTAGTGGGCAATAATCCATAACTAAAGTTTTCGTTAGTACTTCTTTCCTTCTGCCTTCTGCCTTTCTTTGTAAAATCCACACATTTGCGGCAGGGACTATAGCTTTACTCTGAAACATTAATACAAAACTAGTATCAGATTTGCCCAAAGCAAGCAATCTGCCTAGTTAACTAAGTACAGCTTTGCTTAAAAGCGTAGCGTTTTTAGTTTTTAATGCAAGCCAACGCATTAACAAGGCGGCCACCGCATTAACAATACAAGCCCATGCATTAACAAGGCGGCCACCGCATTAACAATACAAGCCAATGCATTAACAAGGCGGCCACCGCATTAACAATGCAAGCCGACGCATTAACATTGTCGTGGATTGCCAATTTAATTCGGTACGAATTAATGAAATGCTGTACTAAGATACTTTTGGTTGCTGCCATAGGATGAGTTTCAATTCAGAGCAGTAGTAAGCCTCATCACTGATTTGGTGTTCGTGGTCAGCTATCCAATCATAAATTTGTGTTGCTTTTGCTAATGCCACTTTTTCTGAACGATAAAGCTGAGGAGTAGGACAGTAGGCTTGGCCATTGATGTGTATAGCTGCAATCTGCCAATAATCGCTCTCTGGTACAACTTCTAAAAACCCGTTACTGTAAGGCTGGATTATTCCTATGTTCATCTACAACCATCAAACTTTCTAACATTGGCCACAACAAAGCCGATACCAGCCAATTCTTTTGAGTCAAAGCTGGAATCATCGAAGAGGCAGAGGGGAAGGGGCTTTTAGCTGGGGGAGCAGGCCAACACTCTGCGCAAAGCCAAGCAGAGCATGGGTACGTTCGCGTTGGCGTTCGCGCAGCAGCCCCGCCCATAAGAGGGCGCTCATCTGGGGAGGGGTACAAGCTTTGTCTCAGCTTCTCCCCCTTGCTCCCCGCTCCCTACTCCCCTGCTTCTTTCGATCGGGGAATGCAGTCGCAACCCCTGCTAATGATTTTGGATTCGTAGTCAATGTAAATCTGAATTATTGGTCACTTTTTTGGCTTGATTCCCTTATTGGCAGGAATAATGGCACAAGGGACTGGTCGGCGCGGCTACATCGCGATTGCCCAAACTCAGAGTGCGGCTGGATAGATGATAATCTGTAGAGCGAACCAGCAATTCGCAGTACTCACTCAAAATAACCGCACAAAAGGACTAAATTTATTATGTCCCGTTTACTAACAGCATTCCGGCAGCGATTCTTACGGAGTATTGCAAAAGCAATACTTTTAACTTTGATTAGTAGTTTAATACTTCCTGGGGCTACTTGGGCTGCTTCTAGCTTGGGAGTTGAGAATGGTCATCTTAGTTCTTGTCCGGCTTCAGACAACTGTGTTGTTAGTCAAAACCCAGATGAAAAACACGCCATCGACCCGATTCCTTATCATGTAGACCGCAATGCAGCTAGAGAAATCTTACTAAAAGTTATCAGTGTTGTTCCGCGTACAGAAATTGTAGAACAAACAGATAATTACATCCACGCTCTTTCTAAAAGCCGTATCTTCAAATTTGTTGATGATGTAGAATTTTATTTACCTCCTAATGAGTCAGTAATTCATCTGCGATCGGCATCTCGTGTGGGAGAGTCGGATCTCGGTGTCAACCGCAGACGAAGCGAGCAGATTCGTCTGGCTCTACGCGATTTAAACATTTGATTTTGTCGCTACTTATTCTCATTTAACTGAGAGAAGTGCGATCGCAATACCATTTAAAATTTATACTTAATGGAGAAATGTCAGACTATCTGCAATGATTGTGCTTTCCACACCTTAGTAGAAGAAGGGATAACGTGCATTCATCCTGACGAATTTGGGGTTAATTGTTCTACCGTTATTTTCTGCAATTCATTTGAGCCAGCACTCATCATTGACAGTCCTTGCGTGACATACGGGAACGATGAAGAATAACGTCAATTGCGTAGGCACAGCAAGTCAAAGTAATTCGTAATTAATAATGACGCTCCTGCGTCGCTAACGCTGCGCTAACGTAATTCGTAATTACACCCCATACCGCATGTTGGGGTTTGAATAATGAATAACTTTTTTTATTTTCCATTAATAAATTAAGCGGCTTGTATCCTCAATTTATTAATTACGAATTACGAATTACGAATTACGAATTATTTGGTCAGCCCTGAGCATTTCAACTTACGTCGTTATTTAATAAGTTATAGTAATATAAAAGGTCTTGGGCGATTAGCACAGGGGTAGCGCACATCCTTCACACGGATGGGGTCACTGGTTCAAATCCAGTATCGCCCACTTATATAGAGCGACAAACGCAAAAATCTGAGAATTTCTATTATCTAATCATCTTCTCTAAAGCGATTTGCAAATCTTTTGTCAAATCGCTCACAGCTTGTCTAGACGCTTGGCGATCGCCCTGACAATTTTTGAAGCGTTCTGTAACTGAAATTGGCTCTCCCACAGTGATTTGTGCCTGTCGCAAACCTAACCGAGGTCGCCCCGGAAGTGTTGTATCCTGAATTCGAGAAAGCATATCGAATACAAGCAAAGCTGTTTCTGCAAACCGTTCCGCCGTCGGTTGTTCCTGAATATAAGTAGCTGTGACTGCAACAAAACTTTCCACTATCCGCATATGCCGCATTCGCAAGTCAGCTTCTTCTGCAATCCAGTCTGCCAAACCGCGTTTGAAGGGTGCTAAAGCATTGATATCTGGCAAATCGTCTCGGTAAATGTAACTCCAGCCAGCCTCTTCTAAGCGGCGACAACGGTCAATAAAATTACCCTGCGCTTGAACTCCAAAATATTGTTCGCTAACTTGTAATGCCTTATCTAGTAGGCGATGGAGTCGGGCAATTAATACCTGATTAACACTCTTCGATTCATCAGTTGAGATGGTTTTGGGGATATCTTGATGATAGAAGCGACGATAAAACTCTTCCATCTCGGTAATTAGATATTCAGCCAACCTACAGAGGCGTTGATGGTAAATCTCTTCGCGATTACCCGAATCAATTTCCAAAACTTTCAAGCCACCATCAGCTTCTAACTTACTCAACAACCAATCGAGTTTAGACCAAGGTGGCTCAACGTAACTATATTGGATAGCGATCGGCACAACAATTACAGTCTCAGAACGGTTAGCTTTTTCTAAGTCTTCTACACACCAGAACCCCATTTGAGCAACACCAGGTTCTAAGGGGCTAACAATGCCACTATGACCATTAGTACCGCCTTCCGGCGCTACTGCGATCGGTAGTGCGCCATTAGCAAACAACTCTCGTGCATTTTGGATAGCTTGCCGATCTAGTCGCCTACCACGCCGAACCGGCACACCCCCCAGCAGAGAGAACAGCCAACCTAGCCACTTTCCAGCCCAAACTGTCATACCTCGGTCATAAAGAAAATAGCTGTGAACCAGGGATTTTAATGTAATACCTTTTTGACGAGCAACTTGTGGCACAATCCGAGAAAGCAAATACAGCATACAGAGGGGATCTTCCACCTCTGGGTGGCGAAATGCCAACAAAAAGCGAATTTTTCCAGCCTGAAATTGTTGATAGAGTTCAGCTAATACTTCAACATTCGTGGCTTCTATTTTGACAATCCCAGCCGGTAGCCAAGGACGAGTGCGAAACCGTAGTGCGATCGGCAGTAACCACCGAACAATCTGGAGTACCAGCGGATTCAACCGTTGGGGAATAAATTTCAATGGTGGTTGAGTAGACTGAATCGATCTAGGCAAGTCGCTCTCCAGATTATATTTCTAGCGATTGTACAACGTGGGGGTCTTGGTTTTGCGTAAACCCTGAGCTTTGACGGTTAAGCTTTTTGATCGCTACCTTTCGCTGTTTTGCTTACTCAGCATTCCTAAACTTTTCAACGATAGACCCTAAGTATCGAATCAAAAATTAGTTTGGATGTTTCGGAAAATTTTGCCATAAATAGCCAAACACAGCTAAATTTAACACAAAAACTAATGTTTTAATCGCAGATATTCCTCGAATCAATTCATAAATCTCTGGTGGAATACTGATACCGACAAGTCCCAATACTAAGACATGTGCCCAACGCTTTTCGTACCATAAACCAACGGCTTCAATAGTGGTAACAATAGCATATATTCCGGTTCCGATGCTGCTAAATGCTAGAGTTCTAGGATTTAAGTTAACAACTTTCTTTAAAAGCCAATCAATAACGATCGATTTACCTTCTAAAACATAATTTTCTGAAAACGCCTCTAAAGTTTGATAATTTTTTAATGTCAATAATAAAGCGATCGAAGTAACCATAAGCAGCAAGGCGGTAAATGTTTTGTAGAGAACAATTGCCACTAACCCCAATGGACGCTTTTTCAAAGAACCCCCTAAGCATAGATAAGTCAAATTTTGAACGTCAAAATTACCTGAGTGCTGTCAAGTCAGAGTTCACCTCCTTATCCAGAGATTCTTCTAACTAAGTACGGCTTTGAATCGGTGCAATGAATGCAATACTATAATTTCCTCTCCCCGAACCCCTTGCTTAACAAGGAAAAATAATCCCATTTTTTGAAAATGAATCGGGTTTTAATTGATTTTAATGTGCGTAGACTAGCAAAAATAGCAGGCATCACACATTTCAATCAAAAATTTTCAATGGAGGTTAGCGGACTCGAACCGCTGACATCCTGCTTGCAAAGCAGGCGCTCTACCAACTGAGCTAAACCCCCATACTAAAATAGTAGATAACTTTGATTACCGTTGTTATTGTAACTTATATCGTTCTATTACCAAAGGAATGAAGCCAGAAAATATCCAAGTTGTCGCCACACTGTATAAATTTGTTAAGCTGCCAGATTTTGCCGAGAAACGAGATTCTCTGCTGTCTTACTGCCAAACGCAAGGTGTCAAGGGCACTATTTTGCTGGCACTTGAAGGGATTAACGGGACAATTGCTGGTTCGCGTCAGGCCATTGACTCAGTTCTCTGGTTTTTGCGTTCTGACCCCCGTCTAGCAGACTTAGAATCCAAAGAGTCCTATACCGAAACCCCACCTTTTGAGCGGATGAAGGTGCGGTTGAAGCAAGAAATTGTTACTTTGGGGTTGCCAGAAATTGACCCAACTGAGCAAGTTGGCATCTATGTCAATCCCCAAGAATGGAATGATTTAATTTCCAATCCAGAAGTAACGGTGATTGACACCCGCAATGATTATGAGGTGAATATCGGTACTTTTCAAGGGGCAGAAAATCCCCAAACTGAATCATTCCGCGAATTTCCCGATTATGTGCGCCACCATCTCGACCCAACCAAACACAAAAAGGTTGCTCTCTTTTGCACAGGCGGCATTCGCTGTGAAAAAGCTTCATCTTTCATGCTTGCACAAGGCTTTGCAGAAGTCTATCATCTCAAGGGCGGCATTCTGAAGTATTTGCAAGAAGTTCCAGCACAAAAAAGTTTATGGGAAGGAGAATGTTTTGTTTTTGATGAGCGGGTAGCCGTTAGTCATGGATTGGAGAAAGGAAGTTATGAGTTGTGCCTCTGTTGTGGGCGTCCGATTTCAGAAGAAGATAAAGTGTCTCCCAAATATGAGCAAGGTATCTCCTGTCCCTATTGTTTTGATAGCCTCACCGAGGAGAAAAGAGCGCGTCAGCAAGAAAAATGGCGCTACTATCAAACCCAAGTTAGCAACAAAAATCAGGATGTGAGTTGAAGAATAATTTATAACTCATGATTCAGAATTTAAGGGCAAAATTACTGTAAATTTAGTACCAACTCCAACTTCACTTGTGACACTGATTTGACCCTGATGAGCATCAACGCATCTTTTAACAATTACTAACCCCAATCCAGTACCCTGAATTGATTTAACATTTGAGGCTCGATAGAATGATTCAAACAGTCGAGCTTGGTCTGATTCGGGAATACCCATACCCCGATCTTGAATATAAAAAGTTGCTACTTTCTCAATGGGATCGCATATTAAATCAAACTGAATCTTGCCACCTTGGGGAGAATATTTAACCGCATTTGAGAGAAGATTTGCAAATAGGTAATGTAAGAGTCCTTCATCCATGACAGCTGATGTATTCTCACTATGACAGGTAAAAGCAATTTCACAAGCGCTGTTTTTAACAATCAAAAAATCTTCGATTAACTCTTGACAAAATTGCTCTAGGTTAAGGGGAGTAGGGTTGAATATGAGTTTTTCTGCTTCTGCTCGACCCATAAACAGCACTTCTTCCATGAGTTTTTCCATAGATTGGACAGCGCCTTGAATTCGCTTTAAATAGATGCCTCTTTTTGTATCTGTCAAATTTGCTCCCTGCATTTCCATGAGTTCTACTGCGGTTTGAACAACAGTTAGGGGATTACGGAACTCATGAGATACAGTAGAGATAAATAGGGATTTGAGACGGTTAAGTTCTTGCTCCTTCTCTAATGCTTGCTCTAGCAATTTTGTTTGCCGTCGTTCGCTAAGATCCCAAAAAACAACTACTACACCATTTATCTGGTCAGTTCCTCGCTTCAGTGGTGAAGCACTATCGCCAATGGGAATTCTTTTGCCATTTTTTGTAATCAGAGATGTGAATTCCCCTAAATAAACAGCCTGTTGCTCTCGCAGCACTTTTGTCACAGGGTTTTCTAATGTTGTCTCTGTCACTTCATCGACAATATGAAAAATTTTTGCTGCCTCATTTCCTAAAGCATCTTTTTGCTGCCACCCGGTCAGTGCTTCAGCTGCGGGATTCATGAATGTCATTTTTCCCTGCTCATTAGTAGCGATTACAGCATCACTCATTGAGTTTAAAAGGGTTGCTAACTGATCTCGATTTTCCCGCAGTTCGCGTTCTAATCGGTGTTTTAACAGACCAATCTCGATCGCAATTTTTAAATCTTTTGTAGTAAATGGTTTAACGATGTATCCAAAAGGTTGGGTAATTTTGGCTCTTTCTAAGGTATGGTCGTCGCCATAAGCGGTTAAATAAATTATAGGTACATCTAACTGCTCGCGAATCTGAGTGGCAGTAGCAATACCGTCCATATCACCTTTAAGAATAATATCCATTAATACTAGTTCTGGTTGAGTTTCCGATGCCTTGGCAATGGCAACTTTTCCAGATGAAGCTGTACCCGTAACAATGTATCCTAGCTGATTGAGTTGACTAGCAATAGTTCTAGCCACAATCACTTCATCTTCAACGACTAAAATCCTAGCTCGATCCATTTGATATTGATGAATGCAAAGTTAACTGCGTAAATTTTATGTTGAATACTGTTCCGCGATCGCGTTCTAGAGTAATATCGCCTTCTAGTTGTTCTGTAACCAAGTCATGTACTAACGACAGACCTAAAGAATCAGTATTTCTCCAATCTAAATTATCTGGTAAACCAATCCCATTATCTCGGATAGTCATCTCGATACTGTTATCAATATTGTGTAAAGCGATACTAATTATGCCTACTTGTTGATTGGGAAAAGCGTGTTTGAGGGCATTGGAGATTAATTCGTTAATTACCAATCCACAGGCGATCGCTTGATCGACATTCAAGCTTACTGAATCTATATCAGTTTCTAGAGAAATTTTACCAGGGCATATTTGATAGGAAATTAGTAAGCTAGCTGCTAAATTATTGATATAGTCAGCAACATCAATTTGTCCGATATTAGCGGAAGTATATAAATTTTTGTGAATTAGAGATATTGACTCAATTCGATTTTGACTCTCTCGAAGAACTTTGATTATTTCCGGGTCTTTGAGTGTTTGAGACTGAAGTTGTAATAAACTGGAGACAATTTGCAAATTGTTTTTAACTCGATGATGAACTTCTTTTAAAAGAACTTCTTTTTCAGCTAGGGCTGTTTTTAACTTTATTTGAGCTTTTTGTCTTTGAACAAGTTCCGTTTGAGCTTGCGCTAAGATGCTGGATTGTTGAATTGCGATCGCTAATTGGACTGTTACTCGATCGAGCAAATCTAATTGATTTTCTTCCCACTCCCGAAAACCAGAGCATTGGTGAGCAATCAGTAAACCCCAAATGTGAGAGCCAGGGTTTTGAGAGCTTACTTCTAGTAAAATCGGCACAACTAAATTTGCTTTCACCTCAAATTGTTTTAACAGGCGAATATGGCAATCAGTTAGTCCAGCTTCATAAATATTAGCGATCGCTCGTTTGTGTCCCTGATAATATTCCACTCCTGAGCCTGTTTGAAAACACGTATCGTGAATCTCTACACCCAACGAAACCGTCCATCCAGGTTCCACTGATTCTGCCATAATTGTGCCGATCATTTCTGAGTCAAACTGATAGACTATTACTCGATCGACCCCAAGTAAATCTCGCACTTCCTGAACTGTTGCATTTAGAATATCTTGAAGATTTAAAGATTGACGAATCCGTTGAGCAACAGTTCGCATCAATTGCTCCCGCTCGGCTTGAGCTTTTAGAGCTAGTTCAGTTTGCTTACGTTCTGTGATATCTTGCCCAATACCAATAATTTGACCATTTGAAAGGTAAACATTAGTCCAAGAGGTATCCAATAAACGACCATCGCGCACCTGAGTTTTAAAGTCACCCCAAATGCGTTGTGCAGACTGAATAAAATTAATTACATCCTGTCGATATTCAGAATTAGGATATAGCACTTTCATGAGATCGCAAGTTTGGAAATCTTGAAATTTCCAACCAAGAATATTTTCCCATTCTTGGTTCACCCACTGGAGTTCACCATTGGTATCGATCAGGGCAATCATCAATGGTATGTTCTCAAAAATTATCCGCAAAAACTCATTTTGTTCTTGAAGTTTTGTTTCGGCGTTTTTGCGGTCATTAATATCATTAAATACTGTTAAAATGGCTGATTCATTGTTAAAAACTAAATATTGTAAAGAAGCGATCGCCCAAAAACGAGTTCCATCTGCTTTTTTTAATTGCAGTTCATAATTATGAATAAACCCTTGTTGATTAAGAACTTTTAACAGTGCTTCTAAATCTGTCAAATTATGATACAAATCTACAATTTTTTTGCGATTAACTAAATACTCTGGAGAAAACTGAAATGTATGAAGAGACTCTGTATTAGCGTATAAAATCAACCCATCAGACACACGCGAAATAATGAATGGAACAGGAATAGCTTCAGAAATAACTCGAAATCTAGCTTCACTTTGTTGAAGAGTTCTTTCTATTTGTTTGTGTTCTGTGATGTCTCGTATATGAACTAAACGAGCCTTATAATTGCCATAGTCTATTGTCTGTGTGAAAATTTCAACATCAATAATCTGTCCGTCTTTTCGCTGATGTCGCCATCGTCCAGTAAAGTCCAAGCTAGAATGCTTTTGTCGTAAATATTCAAGTAAGAGAGGCACATCTTCTGAAGGGCGAACGTCAGTTATTCGCATTTGCAAGAACTCTTCTCGTGAGTAGCCGTAGTGAACAACAGCAGCTTCATTTACATCTAAGAATTGCAGATTATTCTGGTTATATACCCACATAGGATTGGGATTTTTAGAGAAAAGGAAATTAAAACTCCTTTGGCTTTCATTTTCAGAAAATAGCATTAGTGGTTTTGTGATAAAAGTTTTTATTATGTACTAAAATTTAATTATTTTAAATCTAAAATAATTATTAATTTTTTTGCAAAATTTGTTTTTTACGATCCAATCTTCTACTGATTCAGAATTTCATGTATAAGCTCTTTGATATTTAGGGATAAAAAATTGGTCTGTACTCAAAGAGACTTCTTACAGAGATACATGTCGGTTCAATATTTATGCAAATCTCCAGTGTAAAATATGTCTGATAGTTTACACTAAGAAAATATCACTTGCACAGCTAGGGGGAAGATAAAATAGCCTGAAATGCCTACATATTAAATAATGTGGCAATTTATGATAAAACAACAAAAAGACTTAATTATCAATAAGCCTTCTTTAATGATAAATTTGCCTGAATTCTACGAAAGACACCTGAAACAGGACTTGGACTTGTTTAATACTAAAAATCCTAATTTATTACAATCGATAAAAACTATCAACATAGAAGCATTTACTACGGCTTTACCATAGCAATACTTTATGAAAGTAGATGAAAGAAAATTCAACAGTTTTGATCTTTAAATTATATAAATGTTGAAGAGATATGGTTTCCTATAGTAAAAAATTGGCTGGCTAGAAATATATTTTTCTTTAACTCAAGTCATTTATGTAGTAATTGACCGAACTAATAATTGATGTCTATTCCCATATATATATTTTGAATTGTTAGGAAAAGTGGGTTAAAGCAACTTGTAATTCTTATACATTAAAACAAAAAGCGCCCTCTGTTAACGGAGGGCGCTTTCTTATTTAGCTAAACTTCAGAATTAACCGTTGATAGCAGGAGCG
>NZ_JAVRCB010000055.1:0-51650 GCF_034530955.1 Nostoc sp. DedQUE05
TGAAGACGTTGACTAAATCATCTTTCCCATCTGCGTTAAAATCGCCGACTAGCCAGTTTTGAGTATCCCAAAAACCGCCTTGGCCAGTTGCCCAGCGCTGGCTATCAAAACTCTCACCATTAGATAAGTGAGTATCGATACTGGCTAGACCCCCATCATTGAAGACGTTGACTAAATCATCTTTCCCATCTGCGTTAAAATTGCCGACTAGCCATTTTTGAGCATCCCAAAAACCGCCTTGGCCTGTAGCCCAGCGCTGGCTATCAAAACTCTCACCATTAGATAAGTGAGTATCGATACTGGCTAGACCCCCATCATTGAAGACGTTGACTAAATCATCTTTCCCATCTGCGTTAAAATTGCCGACTAGCCATTTTTGAGCATCCCAAAAACCGCCTTGGCCAGTTGCCCATCGCTGGATATCAAAACTCCCACCATTAGATAAGTGAGTATCGATACTGGCTAGACCCCCATCATTGAAGACGTTGACTAAATCATCTTTCCCATCTGCGTTAAAATTGCCGACTAGCCATTTTTGAGCATCCCAAAAACCGCCTTGGCCAGTTGCCCATCGCTGGATATTAGGAAAGTTTAGAGTACCACTGATAAAGTACTGCCCCAAACTGCCGTAATCCGTGTAGCCAGTTGCAAGAGGATCTTCTTTTCCTATACCATCAATTTTGAGGTAATAATTTCCAGCAACGACATTTGCTGTAATACTTGCAGATAGTAAATCTGTTGGATTGGACGATGCAATTAAGGTACCAGCAGAATTGTATAGCTCTGCCAAAATGTCTAAGTTTGGCCCTGGACTAAAAGGATTCACTGTCAAGCTAATCAGACCAGAACCTGTGACAAAACTATAAAAATCTAGGTCTGTATTGCGCTCAATGATGCCACTACCACTGACAGACGTACTAGAAATAGTTAGTGGCTTTGCTGTCGCAATTGTATCACCACAATCATCGGCTCGGTAGGTGAACCCATTTTGGGTCGTAATAATTTGCAAATCATCCTCGGTATTGTTAGCAGAAGCATACTCGCCTTTACTCCACTGGGTTAGCTCGTCGTAATACGCTGCTCCCATGATCGGTGCCCAGCCAGTCTCTCCACTACCATGTCCTTCGTAGTAGTCTTCATCGGGGGTTATTCGTCCATCATGCTCGAGTCCCAGGGTATGACCTACTTCATGAGAGATAAGTTCAGCCGTATACTTCTGATTACCGAACGTATCTTTAGCAAAAACAAAGGCAGGAATATCACTATTCCAGTTGAAAGAACCAGGCCAGGCGACTCCTCCGACTGCTTCATCATACCAATCGTAAGTGCTACCGCCGATCGCAACACGCACCCCCCAGCGAGTATCATCACTGCCGCTCTTAATCAGATCGTTAATATCTGCTGGAGCCTGCGTTGTGACATTAACATTAAATGGGCTGAAATCCTCAGCGACGCGCTGCCAGATATACTGAATTCTTTCAAGTTCAGCCGAGCTAAAGGATGCTGTATCGCCGTCGAAGTCGAAGGCAGGGGTGATAATGTTAGCCGGACGTTCACTTGTGTTCCAGATAGTACCAGAGGTGATATTGCCGTCGAAATCTAAATAAATTGTCTGATTAGCTTCTAATAAGCTGTTGAGGAAGAAAGTTTTAGACAGGTCTAAAGAAGCTGATACTGACATATAATTTCATCTTTAAAGGAAATCTCTATTAATTTCTCTGTATCAAGCAAATAACTTTACGTACTTTCCTATGCAATCTTTACAAAAAGTTATAAAGCGATGTCTACGACGGGCTACGCCTACGCAATCCGCGTAAGTACATCCACTCTTCTTGCTAACGATAAGTACGATTGAATTCGGTGCAACTCGATCCAATTCTTTGAGCGTCAAACGTATAATCTGTGCATTGTCGCTCAATGTATCTAATTGGTAAGTAGAGATGTAGATAGTAGTCTTTGTATACTATATAGGGGGATAAAGACAGCGATCGCCTGGTATGGATGTAAGCAATACAACGCCTGATCGTAAAGTCATTGATAAAAGCAAGCTAGAACGATTTACCAGCCTTGGAGAAATTGCAGGGGAAGAAGTTTTGAGTGAGTTGTTTACTTTGTATTCAGAACCAGTGAGTGATGCGGCTGAATTCGGTCAAAACATTAAGTTGGCAAGTACAACTTGATAGCGCATACTTTGCTTCGCCTAGAAAAGCATATCTTTAATTTAACTCTCCTGTAAGTTGTGAAACCGCTTCCATAAGTTCGGGAGCTGCTCCGGTAAGTTCGGGAGTTGCTCCCATAAGTTCGGGAGCTGCTCCAGTAAGTTCGGGAGTTGCTCCCATAAGTTCGGGAGTTGCTCCCGTAAGTTCAGGAGCTACTCCCATAAGTTCGGGAGTTGCTCTCATAAGTTCGGGAGCTGCTCCCATAAGTTGTGGAACTGCTACAGTTGCAATATTCATAACTACAGCTTAAGTATGGTGACACCAACTTCAATATTGCTGATGATACCTTAAGCATTCAAAGGTAAAGGCAGGCAGTCATGCTCTTATACCGCGTATTACATCCAAAATTTTTGTATTTTCTTTATTTTCCCAAAATCCGAAATATTGCAGAGTAAAGTTGTATAAAATCTCTGTAAAAATCTCTTGCTGACGCGATTATGCCGCCAGACTACTCCGGTCAAAATCTCCGAGGTCGCTCTTTTAAAGGTCAAAACCTGATTGGGGCTAACTTTAGCGGTAAGGATATTAGAGGAGCAGATTTTACCAACGCGATTCTTAAAGATGCTGATTTTACAGGTGCTAAAGCTGGACTACAGCGGCGTTGGCTAATTGTGTTGCTCATAGTCGCATTAATACTGTTAGCACAAGGAGTGATTTATTCAATCAGTCTTGGTTTATCAGCAGCCTTTATTTTTGATACTAGATACACTGGAAACGTATTCATTAGTTTAGTCTGCATTATTGTTGTAGCAGTTTTTTATATTGTCACTCTTCGCAAGAATTTAATGGCAGGTTTAAGAATTGTAGCCGTCATTCTTGTCTTTGTCTCACCCGTAGTCGCTATTTTAGTTGTTGCCTTTCCCAAAGATTTTTCTGTAATTAGAACATCACCCAAAGGTTTAGCCATTGTCTTTGGTTTAGCCATCAGCGTTGCGTCTATATTATTTAATGTTTTGATTGGATGGAGGATTCCAAGTAGAGGTGATCAAGACGCTTGGTTTGATTCAGTTGTTAATACCTTTGCTGCTACAGGCGGTACAAGTTTTTATGGTGCTAACTTGATTAATGCTGATTTTACTGGTGCAATTCTCGAAAACACAGACTTTAGGAAAGCAAACCTAACACTTACTCGTTTTTATGAAGCCAAAAAACTAGACTTTGCCAGAGTAGACGACACTATACTGGCTAACCGCAGTGTTCTCAACTTGCTTGTCACCTGCAATGGTAGGGGAAAATCTTATGCTGGTGCTAACCTAAAAGGTGCAAATCTGAAAGATGCAGACCTGAGTAAGGCTAATCTTAAAGGTGCTGATATTATTGCAGCCACTTTTGAGAGAGCTTGTTTAGAATGGGCAAACCTAACTATTACTCAAGCTATATATACTAATTTTACCAGCGCTCACATGACTGGTGCTTGTATAGAAGCATGGAATATTGACAGTACAACCAAGTTACATAATGTAGATTGTCGCTTTATCTATCTTCTCGAATATTCCAGGCTAGGAACCGATGACCGCGAACGCCGTCCCAGTAGTGGCGAATTTCAACCAGGAGAATTTACTAAGCTGGTTGAAGAGGTTTTAAATACTGTTGATTTGATTTTCCGCAACGGGATAGACTGGAAAGCTTTTGTTAGCGCCTTCCAAAAAGTGCAAGACCAAAATGCAGACACAGAATTAGCTCTACAGAGTATTGAAAATAAAGGTGATGGCGTAGTAGTTGTTAAAGTTGGTGTACCTGATGGTGCTGATAAAGAAAAGATTCATAGTGATTTTACACAAAGTTATCAACTGGCATTGGAAGCTGTAGAAGAAAAATATAAAGCACAATTACAAGCTAAAGATGAGCAAATAGTCATTTATCGCCAACAAAGTGGAGAGATGGCAGAGATTGTAAGATTATTAGCTAATAAGCCGATTAATGTTCAAGTTGACAATAAAGTTGAGAATAAAAATATGACTAACAGTAATGATGCCAGCCGTAAAATTGAAATTGGTAGCGTTGGTAGAGATTTTAATGCAAGTGGACAAGCTTTAAATTTAGGCGATATTAGCGGTACGGTAACAAATACCATCAACGAGTTACCAGCGTCTCCCGAACCTGATAAACCGGGAATTAAGGAATTGTTGACGCAATTGCAAGCAGCAATTGAGGCTGATACAAATTTACCGCCAGAAGATAAAGCTGAGGCATTAGAACAAGTGAAAGCTTTAGCAGAAGCTGGGAAAAATCCTCAAGAGGGGGCGATGCAAAAGGCGGCGAAAACGGCTGTAAAGATTTTAAAAGGAACAATTTATAGTTTACCCAGTGCTACAAAGTTGGTTGAACAATGCAGCAATCTATTGCCGTTGATTTCAAATTTTTTGGGTTTAGGGTAGCGTGTCAAATTAAGAGGTTGTTTGAAAAGTGTTTTGCTGTGAATATAGGCACTTTTAGATCCCCCTTAACCCCCGTGTACATACAAATTTTTGATGAGGCCATTTAAGATTTATCGTGCAACCCCTGAGATACCTTAAGAAAGGTTATGCTACGCAAAATCTGTTCCTCTCCTTAGTAAGGCTATGGTGTATACACAAGTTTGAAACAGTCTACTCACTTGCATTTAGGGGTAAATTTACCCCACCCTAACCCTCCCCTTATAAAGGGGAGGGAACCAGATTTTCCGGTTTCCCCCAATATATCGGGGGGATTAAGGGGGTAATTCGATGACTTGTGTACACTAGCACCCTTCGACCCCATTCAAATTTGAGATTAAGGTAAAATTATAAGTAAAAGTATTAAGAATTTTAAAGAAAATAATCAATGTCCAGCATTTCTCTTGACAAAAGTAACTCTCATGTCGTCGTTATTGGTGCGGGAATAGGTGGACTGACTGCTGGGGCATTATTAGCTCATAGAGGTTACAGTGTCTTAATTTTGGATCAAGCCCTCGTACCGGGAGGCTGTGCTTCCACGTTTAAACGCCAAGGATTTACCTTTGATGTGGGCGCAACTCAGGTGGCGGGGTTAGAACCAGGGGGAATTCACCACCGCATTTTCTCAGAATTGGACATAGATTTACCGGAAGCAACGCCTTGCGACCCTGCTTGTGCAGTGTATTTACCTGGGGAAACCACACCTATCAACGTTTGGCGCGACCAGGAGAAATGGCAAGAGGAACGACAAAAACAGTTTCCTGGTAGCGAACCGTTTTGGCAGTTGATGGCAACTTTATTTGCTGCTAGTTGGGAATTTCAAGGACGCGACCCGGTGCTACCACCGCGTAATTTATGGGATTTGTGGCAGCTAACTCAGGCGGTGCGTCCGAGTACATTAATTACCGTACCCTTCACCTTGTTTACGGTAGGAGATGCTTTACGGTTGTGCGGACTGGGAAATGACCAGCGATTGAGGACTTTTTTAGATTTGCAACTGAAGCTATACTCCCAGGTAGATGCAGAACAGACAGCATTACTTTATGCCGCCACAGCCTTGAGTGTATCCCAACTGCCCCAAGGATTGTTTCACCTCCAGGGAAGTATGCAAGTATTAAGCGATCGCTTGGTACAATCCTTAGAGAGAGATGGCGGCAAACTGTTGATGCGCCACACAGTAGAAGAAATCAAAGTAGAAAACGGTAAAGCTACTGCTATTGTGATTAGAAATCAGAAAACTGGCGAAGTTTGGACAGAAGCAGCCGACCACATAGTTAGCAACGTCACCGTGCAAAATTTGGTGCAGTTGTTGAGAGAACAAGCGCCATCTGGATATAAAAATCGGGTGAAAAAATTGTCCCAAGCATCGGGTGCTTTTGTGGTGTATTTGGGTGTAGATGCCAGCGCGATTCCACCTGGGTGTCCTCCCCACCTGCAATTTCTGTATGATGTCAATGGCCCCATTGGTGAAAATAATTCCCTGTTTGTTTCCGTCAGTCATCCTGGAGATGGTCGCGCACCGGAGGGGAAAGCGACAATTATCGCTTCTTCCTTTGTCGATCCCGCACAGTGGTGGCAGACTGATGATTATGAAGGACTAAAAGAAAAGTTTACCCAAGAAGCGATCGCTCGTCTTGCCCAATATTTCTATCTCAAACCAGAAACTATTATTCATCAAGAAGCCGCAACACCGCGCACCTTTGCCCATTTCACAGCCCGCGATCGCGGTATAGTTGGTGGCATCGGTCAAAGGATTCCCACCTTTGGCCCCTTTGGGTTCGCCAATCGAACACCAATCCAGAATTTGTGGTTAGTTGGTGACTCCACCCATCCCGGCGAAGGTACTGCTGGGGTGAGTTATTCAGCGCTAACAGTAGTTAGGCAAATTGAGGCGTGAAGAAGGCAGATTTAACTATAATTGAAAACTCTGCCTTGATTGAAAGGTAAGTCATACTTATAACCGATGGCAAACAGGACACAAAACTGGTCAAATTAAGTTAGTGTTGCGAATGCTGGAGTAATGACAGACAGCGTTTTAATTCTTGGTGGACGAGGGCGGATTGGTAGCAGTGTTGCTCAGGATCTCGCTACCCATACGCAGGCTCAAATTACGATTACTGGACGTTCTGCGGAGTTTGGGAAGGCTGTAAGCTTGTCTTCAGGAGGACAAGTGCAGTTTTTGGTATTGGACTTGGCAGAAGTTGACAAATTGCGAGATGCGATCGCAAACTCTAATTTAGTCATCCATTGTGCCGGGCCATTTCACTATCGAGATACTAATGTTCTCGAAACCTGTATTGCTGAAGGCGTTAATTATCTAGATGTTAGCGACCATCGGTCTTATACCAGCAAAGCTCTGAATTATCATGAAAAAGCTGCTGCTGCTGGCGTGACAGCAATTATTAATACTGGCATTTTTCCTGGTATTTCTAACAGCATGGTACGTCAGGGAATTGAACAATTTCAGCTACCAGAAAAGATTCATTTAAGTTATTTAGTTTGTGGTTCTGGTGGTGCTGGCATTACAGTGATGCGGACAACTTTTCTTGGGTTGCAGTATCCTTTTGAGACTTGGATAGATGGAAAATGGGAAATAGTCAAGCCTTATAGTGAAAGAGAAGTAGTTGAGTTTCCACCTCCATATGGACGCACCGGAGTTTACTGGTTTGATATGCCAGAAACCTTTACACTGCCCCATGCATTCCCATCAGTGAAAACTGTAATTACTAAGTTTGGTTCCGTTCCAGATTTTTATAATCATCTAACTTGGATTGCGGCACACGTTTTTCCCAAGTGGTTAATGCAGCGTCGTTACATGATTGAATTTCTGTCTCATGTCAGCCATTCAATGACAGATGTCACTAATAATTTTAGTGGAATTGGAGTAGCAGTTCGTTCTGAGGTTACAGGGCAGAAAAATGGTGAAACAGCCGTTTATTGCTCAACTGTCGTGCATGAAAATACTGCTGTGGCTTCTGGTTGTGGCACAGGTAGTATTGCCCAATTATTGCTAGAAGGTAAACTCAAAAAACCTGGAGTTTTTCCTGTAGAAGAAGCATTACCAACAAATTTATTTGAAGAGGTAATGCAAAGCCGAGGAATAAAAATTAATCATAGTTGGTCATAAGTGTCTATCCGATCGAAAAGTAAAAATATCAGTCTACTTGAGTCGATTTGAACTATTAGTCCAAAAGTTGAGTTCTAGATGGTATTGTTAGTAAGCACAACAATCTTTGACTATAGGGATTATCATTTAAAAAAAGTACACGGGTAAGGTGGCACAATTTTGTCCTCCTACTAAATCATTTGAGAACAACGAGATCCCCGACATCTTAGAGAAGTCGGGGATTTTAGTCTTGTGAATAAGATTACCCTAGCTAAAAATTAATATACCTTGAGGTAGAAGAAAGAACTGTACCTAAACACTTAGGATGCCTGTGAGCCTAAGATATTCAATCTATCTTCTACCTCAAAAGCCTCATAACAAAAAGATTAGGAGATTTTTTTCATGCAAAAAATTCTATTAAGTTTAAAACAAACATTACGTTCAAGCTTTTTGGTTGTTGGCTTGATGGTTTTCATCAGCTTGTCAGGTTCTTTCATTTTTGTTCAGCAAACTAGTCACGCAACTACTCTTGAAGAATTAAAACTAATACCTCCAGAGTATAAACCAAATTCTGAAGAAAAAATTAATCGTGCTAACGAATTTGACCCAGGTGTTGGTATTCAAGAAGAAGAACGACAAGAAGCTTATGAGCAAGCAATAAAAGATTCAAAAAATCTTAATACTATAGAGAAGACTTACGAAAGAAATTTGAAGGCTGAACAAGAACAAAATCCCCCAGAAAGTTTTGGTGAAAAAGCGAAAGAAGTTATTGAAAAAGTGACAGGAAAATAGGGAATATAGACTGAACCTGAACCGCTTTATTACAAAGAAATTAGAATTTAAGAATCAAAGCGCCTCTCTGGTTTGAAGCAAATTCAGAAAATTAAATTGTAGCGACTTTCAAGACAGTCGCTACATACAAGAAATATTTTCACTCAAATTCATCTATTGTGGTGGGAGGAGTAGTATTTTTATTGTTAGCAAAATTGCGCTCATACCACTTCATTAATGGAGTTGCACTAATGCCATGCACAATTACCGAGGCTACAATAGTAGTGTAAGTTATCCAAGCAATTTGTTCGGCTGCCTCACCTTTCAAACCATGACCAAAGGCATAAGCTAGATAATATAAAGAACCAACACCGCGAATCCCAAACCATCCAAATAACAACCGAGTTCCTGGGTGGAAGGTTCGGCGGCGTGAATCTAGAGGACGTTTACCTATTGTGCTAATCCAAACTCCTAAAGGTCTGACGATCAAGAATAACAAAACTATTACTAACACAGATTGCATAGCATAATTGAGTATTGGTTTCAATAATAATATTGAACCCAATAGTAAAATTGTCCCAACTTCCAGTAGTTTTTCGATTTGCTCAACAAATTCTAATTGTTCTATCGGTTTTTCAGAATTTTTGTAACTGCGTTGGACAACTAAGCCAGCAACAAATACCGCCAAAAATCCATAGCCATTAACCATTTCTGTTAAGGAATAAGTTATGAGAATTGTACTGATAGCAGTAAAGTCTTCCATTAACTTATCGGCAGGACGGCGTTTTTGAATTTTTTGTTCAATCCAAACTATAGATTTGGCAACAATAATTCCCATAATAATGCCAGATGCGATCGCCCAGATCAAATCAACTGTAATCCACTGTTTAAACCAGTTACCCCAGTTGTCATCTTTTAAAGCATGAAGACCAAAATAAACAAAGGGAAAAGCTAAAGCATCATTTAATCCACCTTCAGAGGTTAAACCAAATCTCAACTCATCTTGGTCATTTGCACTGGTCAATTGTACTTCTGATGCTAATACTGGATCTGTAGGTGCAAGAATTGCTCCTAATAAAATTGCTTCTCCCCAATTCATTCCTAAAAAGAATTTACCCACAACAGCCAGAGCAAAAATTGAAATTGGCATCAGAAATACAATCAATCGCACTGTAATATCCCAAACCCCTAATTTTAGAGGCCGAACAATTCTTAAGCCGCAGCTAAACACAGAAATAATTACGACAAGTTCTGTTATTTTCTCCAGCAGTTCGGTATTAAAAACGTCATCTCGACGTAATTCAATCAGCCCTAAGCCATAAGGGCCTAAAAAAATACCAACCACTAGGTAGATGATGGCAAAAGAAAGGGGTAAGCGAGTAATCCAACCCGACCCTAAAGTTACCATCAGTAAAAGTAGACCAATTACAAATAGGTCAATAATATAGATATCTACCATATAGCGATTTACATAAATATAAGGTGTTGCTTTGTAAGCTTAGTTGCAATACCTTTGTATTAGAATTTACCTATAGGCAGATTTTCTGGGATTAAGAATTTAGAGACATCACTAAATTAGAGAAGAAAGGAATAGATAAATTTGGCGTTGGCTTTACCCATCCTAGACATTGCGCTTTGATTATTTGTTAGAAGTCCTTTAACTAATTGGATGTAGCACGGGAATATAGCTAAGACACACCTATACGCTTTTACGAATGATTTATAAGCTAAACGACATCTAATTTATTTATATAACTCTTGTGGCATAGACCGAAAAGCCTACGCTAATTATGCAAGTTAAATGTGGAACGGCTTAATCGTGTCCCGCGCTAAGGGCATAAAGCCTTCATTGGTGTAAACTTAAGCCGAAAACTATATCAGACAGGCGTTTTGCAAATCCCTTACACCCTCATCCCCTAATCCCTTTTCCCAAAGGACAAGGGGAATTGAATGTCTAGTTTCCCTCTCACGGATGGGAGAGGGGCTGGGGGTGAGAGCAAAACGTTGTCACCAAGCGGGTTTCGAGTTAAGTTGACACCAATGGGCCTTGCGCCCCTACGACAAGTGTGGTTCAAATAGATGAAAACTGTTGTAAGACCAAAGAGCGAAGGGATTTTTGAGCTTTCCGCATAGATTAGGGAATATAGCAATTAGCTAGACATGATATATTTCCTACTTTCTGACTCAGATATCGCTCAATTTAGTACAAATATACTATAATAGATATAGCGTCCACAAAGCCTAGCCAAATGCATAATGGCTCTGTGAAAACCTTCTGGAAGATGGATTCAAGGGTTAGTTCGATGATGAAGCATTATATTCTCAACCTCAATCCGACTGCCAAGCATGAATGGGATCGGTGTATTTTACGTGACCCGCTGACTGCCAAACGCCCAGACATTGCTAAACTCATTGCCGAAGCAGTTGGTGCTGATACAGGTAGTTATTTGGTCAGCGTGAATATTGAAGTTCAAGTTTTGCAGCAAGCGGCAGTACCTCAAGCCGAACAACTCTCGCTTTCATTTCCAGAGGTGAGTGTGCCGTCACAACCACAACTGCGGGAAGCAGCTTGAGCTAAAGTGTAGAATTTAGCAGAAAATAATTAGCCTGCTTATGCAGGCTTACTTTATTAGCCGCAGACTTCAGTCTGACGGCTAAATAAGTCATGGGTATATGGGCGGACTTAATCTTAAAAGGCAAAATTAATAGTGTTATTCAAAAGACATCTCTAGAAATTAATGACGATCGATATTCATTTTTACTCCTTTGTCTAAAGCTAATTTCAAAAACTTAAAAAGTTAGCTCATACAGAGTAAAGATAAAAATTTTTGAGAGTTTATTTTAACTTTATTTTAGCGAAAAATTAGGAAAATGATTGTAAATAATTAGAGGAAAATAATTGGCATACCTGCACTTCAGGCATCGCTTTTTCTCCCCTAATTCAATACATTTGGACTATAATATATATATAGCTTCCACCAAGCTGAGTTAAGTGTAAAACTGCTCTGTGACAGCCTTTTGGTAAATAAATTCAAGGGTTGGTCTTATACTTAAACACTACATTATTGACCTGAGAGGAAAATTATTAAATGATGCAACTGAGTCATTATCCAGCTGCGATCGCCCAAGCTGCCCAACGGGCTAATGAAATAGATTCTCAGTTGATGGCAGTGCAGCACCAAGTTAACCGATTTGAAGGCAATGCAGACCGCACCGCCGCCTTTGAGATGGATTTGAAAAATGATGCTCAACGCAAGGCTCGCCGCTTTGAGGTGTTGCTTGTGAATCAGGAATATCAGAAAGCAATAGACACCCAAATTCGATTAACTGTCGAGAAAGCAAATGCCATCGCCCATTTGGAATATCTGCGTAACCAGTTTAGTGTAGCTAAGTTGGAAGCAAGATTAGCGATCGCTCAACAACTTTCTGATTTTGAATCTCGTGAATTAGTTGGTTTATAGTCACACCTGAAGCGTAGTTTGATTAGACAACTGCTAAGGAGGCTAAGTTACCTTTGTAGCCACTAATTTCAATCACAGCATCCGTGAGGGCAGAGAATCCATTAGTGTTATCATTGAGTGCCAAAAAAGTCTGCCCCTTATTGCCTGTATCAAGGGTAAAAGTTGCCGCACCTTTAGCCACAAAAGCAGTTGCACTCAATATCTGCTGTACATCGGAAAGATTTAGACTCGCAACAGTGCCAAGTTGAACTAAATTAGTAGCGTCAACTGCATACAGCCCATCTATTTTATCTTCATCGATTTTCAAATCAGTAATTTTATCAAAGCCAGACAGCAGCGAATCACTCAGACTATTGAACACAAATTTATCAGCGCCACAACTGCCTGTGAGGGTATCACGCCCAGCGCCACCGTTAAGGATGTCATTACTGTTACCACCAACTAGTTTGTCATTTCCGGCTAATCCAAGGAGTTGATCGTTACCGTTTTTGCCTTTAATTTGATCGTTACCAGCCGCACCAGTGAGCGTGTCTGCACCATTGCCACCATTTAAGCTTTGGTTTGGCACAGTTCCTTCTGTGGTGGTCTTGCTGAGAAGTTGACCATTGGCATCATACAGATAAGTGGCAACTGCATCAGTAGTGCCATCACTGTTGCTGTCAATATCTGCGCTAGTTACTTTGCCATTGGCATCGTAGTTGTAAGTGGTAATCTCCTCAGCGATGCCATCATTATTCAGGTCAGCTAGCTGTGCAGCTAGTCTGTTGTTATCGTCGTAACTTAGGGCAGTCACTCGCTCAAAGATACCATCATTATTGTTGTCAATCTTCTGTGAAATCAGCTTGCCGCTCAAATCGTAGCTGTAGATACCAACTGCATCAGTTACACTATCGTTGTTGAAGTCATAGCTGGCGGATGTGCGTCCATAAGTATAGGTTGAGACAAAATCAACTATGCCGTCGCCGCTGTTGTCACGCCTAGAAGATGTCAACTTGCCGTTGGCATCATAAGTATTATCAATTGTGACAAAATCAACTATGCCGTCGCCATTGTTGTCTTCGCTAGAGAATGTCAAGTTGCCGTTGGCATCATAAGTAGAGGTTGAGACATAATCAAATATGCCGTCGCCATTGTCGTCACGGCTATAGGATGTCTGGTTGCCGTTGGCATCATAGGTTTCAACATAATCAACTATGCCGTCGCCGCTGTTGTCATAGCTTTTGGATGTCAACTTCCCGTTGGCATCATAAGTAGAGGTGTAGCCATAATCAGCTATGCCGTCGCCGTTGGAGTCTTCGCTAAAGGATGTCTGGTTGCCGTTGGCATCATAAGTATAGGTTTCGACATAATCAACTATGCCGTCGCCGTTGGAGTCACGGCTAAAGGATGTCTGGTTGCCGTTGGCATCATAAGTATAGCTTAAGACTCTACCAACTATGCCGTCGCCGTTGAAGCTTTCCGTAGATGTCAACTTGCCGTTGGCATCATAAGTAGAGGTTTCGACATAATCAACTATGCCGTCACCGTTGTAGTCACCGCTTTTGGATGTTAACTTGCCGTTGGCACCATAAGTAAAGGTTTCGACTATATTAACTATGTCGTCGCCGTTGGAGTCTTCGCTAAAGAATGTCCGGTTGCCGTTGGCATCATAAATAGAGGTTGAGACAAAATCAACTATGCCGTCGCCGTTGGAGTCATTGCTAAAGGATGTCAACTTGCCGTTGGCATCATAAGTAGAGGTTTCGACTGTATCAACTATGCCATCGTTGTTGATGTCAGAGCTAAAGGATGTCCGCTTGCCCTTGGCATTATAAGTATAGGTTGAGACAAAATCAACTATGCCATCGTTGTTGATGTCACCGCTATACGATGTCAACTTGCCGTTAGCATCATAAGTAGAGGTATAGACATAATCAACTATGCCATCGCCGCTGTAGTCCTGGCTTTCGGATGTTTTGTTGCCGTTGGCATCATAAGTAGAGGTTTCGGCATAATCAACTATGCCGTCGCCATTGTTGTCTTCGCTAAAGGATGTCTGGTTATAGCGGTAGGTAATAACTGAGTCTATTATCCCATCACTGTTGTTGTCTATCTTCTCAGATATCACATTGCCAGCAGCATCGTAAGCGTAAGTTGTAGTTGAAGGCATAATATTTGTGTTCCTTATCTGTTTGATTCGGTCTTGTGTCAGGGCAAACGCATCATGTCAACAAAAGGATTTTATTCTCAATGGCTCGAAAATAGTCGCATTAATCCCCGCTTATTGACATAAATTTAGCGTCACTGATAGCGTAGCGTTAGCGTTAGGAAGCGGTAGCGAGTACTCGAGCGTCCGCAGGAGCGTCACAGCCTGTCGTAGATATTGCTTTGAGTCTTGGAAACTAAACCAAATGAGAAATGCTGATTTTGTCGTTGGTTCTTAACCTTGGTTGCGATCGAGAGTAATTTAGATGCGTTTGCCTTGGGTGTTGTGTATTGCGATGTATTTTGATAATACAGCGTTATGGTCAGCAAAATCTTTTTATCTACCAAATGTGGGTAGTTGAAAGTCGCAGAAGATTGTTAAATGTATTTCTGTTGTATCATTTATAGAAATAACAATATAAGATAGAGTTTTTTCTAGTCAGTGTTCTGAATTACACTATTTATATGACATAGAGCATTGCTAAATACAGCAACTTGGTGTAAATATTCGCACACTAAGGCAAAGTTTTTAAATTCGATTCGCTGCAAACTTGTGCAAGGCTGTACTAATTTTTAATATTATTATGCCCGTCTAATTATCAATCATAAAAGCACCCCTTTGCAAGTGAGGAAGAAAGTAAAAGCTATGCTTTAGCTGGGTGGGGTTAGCACGGGTATTATGTCTATTTAAGCGGACATGATATCAGACAGCAGTTGGAAAATTTGCTGATTAATAGTTGCAATATCAAAACGCCCACTAGCAGTAATCCTGGCATTCTTAGCTATATTTGCAGTTATTTCCGTCTCCTGTAAACAGGTAGTAATTACTTGTGCAAGTTCCTGGGGTTTTCCTGGTGTGACTAAAAAACCATTAAGTCCATGTTCTACTAATTCCATTGCACCTCCAGCTTTGGCTGCAACTACAGGCTTTTCACATAGCATTGCCTCTACAATCACTCTACCAAAAGGTTCTGGTGAAGTAGAGGTATGTGCCACCAAGTTACAAACTGCCATTAACTGGGGAATATCAGAACGAAATCCTAAAAATTTGACTCTATTTTCTAATTCCAGTTCACGAACTTGTTGGTGCAACTGTTGGACATAATCTTGTTCGCCAAACAGTGCATCACCCACTAAAATTGCTATTACATTATGCGGACATTTCGCAAGGGCATCAATTAAAATATGTTGCCCTTTCCAAGGTGCAAGACGGCTAAAGTGTCCAACGACAAATTTCCCTTCTAATCCTAACTTTTGCTGTAATTTCTGAATGTCAGACTCATCAGTTTGATAATTTTTGGGATTAAAGCCGTTATAAACAACTTCGATGATGTCTGGGCGTCCTCCTGCTTGTACAAAGGCAGATTGACTAGCTTGAGAATTAGCAATTACTAATGATGCAAAACGATTAGCTAGGTTAACAGCAATACGAAGATTAGTTGGGCTAAAATGTTCTTTGGAAAGAATATCATGTAAATGATAAACCAGAGGGCGACGACTGAAAAAACTTGCCAACGCACCGACAACTAATGCTTTTTGGGTGTTGGCATAGATTAAATCGTATTCACGCGCTTTTTTAACTACCTTAGTAATTAAAGGTGCAAGTTGTCCCAAACTCTTGAATCCTTGTAGCAAACTGCTTTCTTTGCGAACTTGGATTGCTTGAGTTGCGAGAACTTCTACTGGGATATAATTTTGTTGTAGTAAATGTTTAAATGGGCCATCTGCAAATAAACCTACTAAAGCGCGATCGCCATAAGGTTTAGCAATATCTATTAAACATAATTCGGCACCGCCTGGTTTACCGCTTTGATCTAAGAAAAGTATTTTCATTAAACCTCTATTTTATCTAACTTGGCTCATGTAGTGCCCCTATAATTTCTTCAAATTACTTGTTTAAGTTAATAAAACATTCCGTACTTGCTGGGCAATTTGATTCCAGTCATAGTGTGTGGTAGCATAGTGGCGACAGGCCGATTGTGAAGGTATGGGGAGATTACCCAAAAGCACTTGCTCTAATTTTTCAGCAATAGCTGATGCTTCTGTTGAAGTAGTAATTAAATCGGGTGAAAATTCTGATAAAATTTCTGGCATTCCCCCAACTGGAGTACATAAAACAGGAGTACCACAGGCTAGAGACTCAACTATTACTAATCCAAATCCTTCAAAAGATTGGCTAGGCATAATAGTCAATTCAGCAGCTTGATAAGCTATAGGTAATTGTTCATCAGGAAGAAAACCTAAAAATTTAACGTTGTCTTCTAGTCCTAATTCTGTAGCCTGTTGTTGTAGTGCAGCTTGAATGTGACCGCGACCTGCGATCGCCAGCCAAACATCTGGTATTCTGGGCTTAATTATAGCTACAGCTTGCAATAATTTGTCAACTCCGGTTCGATGCACTAAGCGGCGTGATGTAAATATAATTCGGCGATTACTAGGCCAGTCTAGCTTTGCACAAGCCTCTTGGGGTGATAAATTTGGTTGAAACCAATTAATATCAACTCCACCGGGAATAATATTAATTTTGCTCCACGGTACTTGATATCGATCGTGTAAAATTTTCCCAAATGCTTTGCTCAAAACAATGAAGCGATCGCAACGATTATAAGTGTTTTTTTCTATTAACCAGTGCTTGATTAAAAGACTGAGATTTTTATTAACTACCTCTTGCTGACTTTCAGAAGCCCAAGGGCCATGAAAGTTAAAAGTAACTGGTACTCCCTTTGGCAAAATATCTAAAAGAGGAAAGCTGTATAATGCAAAGTGCAAATTAATAGCATCTGGTTTGCTAGTTCTTGTTTTCTGGAAATTCGTGCGAATTGACCATAATCTTTGCCAAATAGCACTATCGGGACTCGCCAAGTTAGTCAGCTTAATGGGCGAATTTATCTCAGCCTCTGGTAGACCAATTCCACATAATTCAATCTGGTCTTGATTTGCTGCTAATTTATGAGTTAGTTCATAAATATACCTTTCTAATCCTCCGGGACTTTTGGGAAACCAGCCTAATCCCAGAGTGAGAATAGATGCAGATGATGAAGTAAAGTTTTCTAGTTTATTTTCCACTATGTATCGCCTATAAATATACTAAAACAAGCGCATATCTCTGCGCTTTTACATCTGTATCTAAACCTGAATCAATAGAATTTATGAGTACACATTACCAATAATAATTTTTGTATATAAAATCAATTTATAAACTATTTATATATCAACGTCAACAAGGATTTAAACCTGTGTTTTTATTAACCAGATAACACTGATATAGCTATATATGATACCTATCAATTCAGAAATGTGAATGCTATATAGGGAGGAAGCAAAGCTGGTATAAAGCAAGAAACATAGAAGATTTTTGTATTAATGCTTACTATTATGATGTAAAAATAAGTAAATATTAATACCTTTACTCGACTATATCCATTTTTGTTGCAACCCAAACGTAGACCGGATATTAACCACTTAAAAATAGTTGTATTTTTTTACGGATTTCATAAACAATGATTGTATATAAATAATTAAAACCTGAAAATTATATGACAAATAAATTACTGACGCAGTTCAAAAAACTCCGTCATTATCTCAATCAGTACATCAAAAAACTATCTAATACTAAATATTTACAAAGAAATAAAACTTTCAACTTTTTACTCAGTCTGACTATTGGAGTTATTGTTACTACCCTTGGAATTACAACAGACTGGGCAACAACTGGAACACGCACGCTTACACATAATACTATTGGCAGCGAAAATATTCGGGTACAAAATAATACTGAAATACACCCGCTTAAACATAAAATCTCATCAACAAATAATACTATTGTCAGCGAACATGTGTGGGTAAAAAACAATACTGAAATACCCATACTTACACACAAAATGTCGCCAATAAGTAATACTATTGGCAGTGAAAATCTGCGGGTACAAAACAATACTGAAACAGCCGCGCTGAACTACAAAACATCGTGGATAGGTAACACTATTGGTAGTGGAAATCTGCGGGTACAAAACAATATTGAGGGCATGTATGTTGCTCCTGATGGCACAGTTTATACCAACAGTCATTGGGATGAGGCGGCAATGGAGGCAGGAATATATAAAGATGGTAAGGTTATTGCTGCCCTTGGGGATACTCACGGCTGGAGTCGTGGCGGTGGCAAAGCTGTAACCGCAAATAGTAAATATGTTTACATTGCCATGACTCAAGGTTCGAGGGGCGATACAAAAGAAGATTATCCACCAGAAGGAACAACTTGGTATAGCGTTAGACGCTATGATTTATCAGGAAAACCCGCGCCGTTTCCGAATGGGCGTGGTTGGGATAAAAGTATGTTGATTACCAGTACTAAAAGTGAAGTTACTGGATTAGCAACTGTGGGAAGCGAGTTGTATGTAAGTGATTCTGCTGCTAACCAGATTCGTGTTTATGATACTGATACGATGAAGAAACTTCGCAGCTTTGCCGTTGCTAATCCGGGAGCAATAACTATCGATTCACAAAAAAATCTGTGGATTATTCAAAGCAAAAATGGTAGTAAACCTGCAAAAATTTTACATTATTCCCAAAGTGGAAAGCAATTGCCCCAACAGATTGCAGATATCGTCGAACCAACTGCGATCGCTATTAATCATCAAGGTAAGCTGTTAGTAGCAGAAAATGGCCCGCGTCAGCAAATGTTGACTTATGAGATCAAAGATCGGCCAGTGCAGGTGAGTAGTTTTGGCACTAAAGGCGGTATCTATGCAGGAGTTCCTGGTGAAGTTCGAGATTTGAAACTTTACGGACTTACCGGAGTCGGTACAGATGCTTCCGGCAATATCTATATAAATAGTAATGGTTTCAACAAATCAGGAACAGATTTGCGGAAATTTTCGCCATCGGGAAAACTAATGTGGCGATCGCTGGGATTGATATTCGTCGATAATGCAGATGCCGATCCTAAAACTGATGGTGTCGATTTATTCACCAAACAAGAACACTATCTGATGGATTACAATCAGGCTGCTGGTAAGCAATGGAATTACAAAGCCTACACCTTAAATGCTTTCAAATATCCTCAAGATCCACGTCTGCATACATCTCCAGATGGAACCTTTGTTCGCCGCATTCAAGGGAAGCCGTTTTTGTTCCTCACAGATATGTATAACAGCTTTCTGCAAATATATCGTTTTAATTCAGCCACTGATGGTAAAGTTGCTATCCCCGCCGGCATGTTTGTTGGTACTAATAGCGCAGATAAACCATTTATCACCGGAAATTGGCCACCGCATCAACCAGAAAAAGGAGAATGGATCTGGCGCGATCGCAACGGTAATGGCAAATTTGAAAAGAACGAATACGATCGCAGTAAAGATTATCCTTATCTCGGTGGCTGGTGGGTAGACAGCAAAGGAGATGTTTGGAAAGCTTTGCGAACAGAAGATGGCATTCGACATTATTCTTTACAGGGAATAGATCCTAAAGGCAACCCCATCTACAGCTATAGTTCGATGGAAAAGCAAACTACTCCCAAAATATTTAACGACTTGCGCCGGATCGAATATTTCCCTGAAACAGATAGTATGTTTTTGTCAGGTTTTACGGTAGATCGCCCTGCATTTAGTGACGATGCTGGAGTTGCTGGATCTGAGATTGCCCGTTTTGACAATTGGAGTAAAGGAAATCGTACTCCTAAATGGCGGATTGTAATTCCCTACGACAGCACCGGTAAGCGTGAAGTGTCTACAGCAGCAATCAGTGTGACGGAAGACTATGTATTTGCCGTGACAGTCAAAACCGCAGAGGTATATGTCTACAATGCCAAGACGGGAGCGCAAGTACAACAGTTAAAACCAGGCCCAGAAGTTGGCAGCGAAAGTGGCTGGATTGATATACCCTACGGTATTCGCGCTTTTCGGCGTTCCAATGGTGAGCATCTAGTATTTGTAGAAGAAAATTGGAAAGGAAAAGTGATTATGTATCGGCTGGCGGGGTGAGTATTTACACTAATTACGATATAACACAGCTTTGACTCTAAAAGGATGTTTTAAAAGTAGTTAGCTGTGACTTTAATCGAATTCTTACCCCCCTTAATCCCCCCTTATAAAGGTGGGAAACAAGAAAATCCGGTTTCCTCCCCAATATATCGGGGAGGGTTAGGGTGGGGTAAAGAAATATTTGATACATTAATCATGACTTTTAAAACATCCTCTAAGCTTAACCAAGCCACAGATTCCCGACAACTTTTACAGAGTCGGGGATTTTGTTTTTCACAAATGATTCAGTATTGCTATAGAACTAGTATTTTATTTCTGAAAAAACTCAGTACAACTAGGAAGCTTTCTTTCCCCTTGCCTATTGCCTACCTACGCAAATCAGTTCAGAAATCAAATCGGATTCGTATATACAAAAATATGCGATTAAATGTATCGCAGATTTAGTGTCAATTATTTTGTCATTTCTTATTTAGTCTGAACCCGCGCCTGCTTCACCATTGCAATCAAAGTTTGATGAGCATCTTCCGCATCTACTAAAACACGATCGAATTGAATGCGAACTGGTACAGTTTCCCCATTTACTTGCGCTGTTAAATCCATACCCTGTGCATCAATTGACAGCATTTCGGCTGCATTCGCATCTGTGACACCACCAAAAGCTTTAGCATAAATAACTACAGCATCAGCATGATCGTCATTCATGTGCTTGCAGATGCGCGAACTAATTTCAGCAGAAAAACCATTAGACATTGTGAACTTAAAAATGATGAATATGGCAAGAGCCTAAATTCTCGGCTAAGTAGTTTAAATTAGCAGAAAAAGCTAGTCTTACGCCATCGTTATTATAAGTTATATCTGAAAAACAATTGCTGTTGTATATATTTGATAAGTTAAGTTTATTACTGGTACAAAAATTAAATTAAAATAAGCATTATCCAGTATTTTTACCTTTCATTGCGGAAACCAGACAGCGTAAACTGTAGCAGAAGTATTAGCCAAAACTATTGCAGCTAAGAGACAATGAGCGAAATTAGCCCCAGACGAATTGTAATTGGGGATGTGCATGGACACTATGAAGGTTTAATGACACTGTTGGAGGCGATCGCCCCCACGTCAGAAGATCGAGTCTATTTTCTGGGAGACTTAATCGATCGCGGCCCTCATAGCGCACAAGTAGTTAATTTTGTCAAACAAAATAACTACCCATGTTTGTTGGGAAATCATGAGCAGATGTTATTAAGCATTCTGACGAATGAAAGGACTTCCTCCTCGACCATGCAAGCATGGCTGTTTGGGGGAGGGCAAGCTACCGTGGCCAGTTACCAAGAGGCTCCAATTCCTGATGACCATCTGGATTGGTTAAAAGCTTTGCCTACATACCTTGACTTGGGAGATATTTGGTTAACTCATGCTGGTGTTGACCCTTCCAAGTCGGTGGCAGAACAAACTGCCGATGAACTGTGCTGGATACGAGAGGAATTTCACAGCATTGAAAAACCCTACTTTCCAGATAAGCAAATTATCATCGGTCACACCATTACCTTTACCCTGCCAGGTGTTTCTCCTGGTAAACTGGCCCAAGGAAAGGGATGGCTAGACATAGATACTGGCGCTTATCATCCCCGGAGTGGCTGGTTGACTGGACTAGATGTGACAAATCAGTTGGTTTATCAAGTTAATATCTTTAAAAACTATATCCGTACCCTGCCTTTAGAAGAGGTTGTAAGTACAGTCGATCCAGCCAAAATTAAAGTCGATCGCCGCAATAGGAATTGAGCAATGTTTGAAATGAGGGAGATGAGGGGACAAGGGGACAAGGAGATAAACAAAACTCCTAACTCCTAACTCAGCACTCAGCACGGGCTAAACGCCCCGCTACCGCTAACAGCACTCAGCACTCAGCACTCCTAACGCCCAATGCCCCATACTTCGGCTACGCTCAGTACAAGTGCCCAATGCCCAATGCCCCATGCCCAATTTCCTCAAGACCTTACTAATGGTCGAATATTTGCTTTATAACTAGCATTATCCAAGCCAGATTTTCCATTACTAGGTTGAGAGTTAATTGCACGTCTGAGGGCATCAATGCGATCGCTGGTTCCGGGGTGTGTACTCAAAAATGTCGGACTGGAACCACCCTTTTTCAGCAGCTTTTGCATAAAAGAGACCATTGCTGACTGGGCATAACCAGTACGTGTCAAAGTTCGTAGTCCTCTTTGATCGGCCTCAAATTCGTTTTTACGACTGCGTGGTAAGTCTCGCGCTAACTGTACACCAATTTGCACTGCGGAATTTCGATCTAAGCCAGCCGCCGTTAATAGACCGCTTTCGAGGGCTTTTTGCTGCATTTGCTTGACTACGTGTTTCCCGCCAATATGACCGATTTCATGGGCGAGTACACTTGCGAGTTCCGCTTCATTGTCTGCGGTTTTCAGCAAACCCGTGTGGACATATACATAGCCGCCCAAGGTCGCAAAGGCGTTAATAGCGTCATCCTCAACTATCTGAAAAGTATAGGGGAGATCGGGGCGATCGCTATTCGCTGCTAAACGCCGACCAACTTGTTCTACATAACGATTCACTTCGGGATTGCGGTAAAGTCGGACTTGACTGCCGACCAATTCCTGATTAATCTGCTTACCAAGATCAACTTCTTGATTAGGGGATATATTAGAAAGCTGAAATGCCTGAACTCCTTGGAGTAAAAGAGGTAAGAAATCTAAAGTTCTTCCAGGCAAGGGTGTACTCAGGCACAGACTCAGGGCGACTACCACTGAAATTAGGGGATAAAACCAGCGACGCCGCCATACACGGTAATTTGCAGCAAAACCTTTCCAATTGAACATAATACGCTTTGAAGATTATTTTGGAAGAACATAAAATGAGGGGACAAATTATGAGACGGATTTAGAGTATTCTAAGTTGCATTCTTAACTCAATATCAAAGGAGTTGTTATACAGATAATCTTGACTCAAATCGACCGAACTGCGGGAGGCTAGAGATTCTCTCTAGAGATAGCCCTAAACACTAGATTTTACTTTCTAGGCGCGTAAGTATTACAGCAGAATTCAGAATTCAAGAGTCAAACACGCTTTATATATGGGTAACAGACGCGAGCTTGTGTACCTTACTTTCCTTGAAATCTGCTATAACAGGTAAAATTTTCAGGGTTAGCTGCCGACTCTTCGGAAATTACGAACTCGTGATAAACTGTCGCATAACTGCAACCCTTGAATACTTTGAGTTATTACCAAATAGGGAAAATTACTGTTTCCATCGTAAACTTTCTAGCTACAATCCATTACTTCGTTATTAACTCGGAAAACTTTTTATGGCTATTTTAGATTCAAAAGGTCGCTTGTTTGGCAAAATCAATCTCCTAGATTTAGGTGCTTTACTGGTAATTTTGCTAGTTATCTTTGGCATCTTTATTTTTCCTGGCACTTCTGGTTCTGTTGCCCAAGTTGGCGCGAAAACAGTACCCATAGAAGTAGACTTAGTAGTTCGTGGTTTGAATGTACGCGACCCGGAAAAATTAATCGACAATGGTTTAAAAAAGGGTGGGAAAACCAATGTGATTATCCGCAATCAGCCATACGGACAGATTGAAATTAAATCTATTCAACAGCTACCTAGAACAATCAATGTCTTCCAACCGGATGGTACTGTTAAAGAACTGCCAGATCCAAAAAGAAACAATTATAGTGCAGATTTTCTTTTGACTTTAGATGGTAAAGCCCAAGTTACTGAAAGCGGGCCAGTTTTGGGTAACAGTAAAGTGAAAATTGGGATGCCATTTGAGTTAGAAGGCTTTAACTACAACTTCAATGCAACTGTCATTGATATCAGATTGAAAGACAAATAGTATATCACTTTTGTTGATAATATTTTCTCTAGAAATCTTATTAAACATCTGTTGAAAAAGAATGTAGAGACGCGTTAGGAAAGCAAGGCGAAAGCCCAGTCCAATTTTGCGTCTCTACTACTCATGTTAATTAAGCAAAGGCAAAAATTTGCGAATTAACCCAATTGTCACTGCTGGCAATTCTAACTGTGGTGTCAATCCGACATCTTCCAACTGTTGAAAAAATCGGATCGCTAAGGGATTGATTTCAGCAAGGCGGCGACCAATTGAGGGGCCTGTAAATTGCGACTTTTGTCCCCAAATAATCGCAGTGGGAGTGACTAATTGTTGAATGTAAAGGGATAAATCAAAGCACAAATCGCCACGTACAAAGGACAGTGCTGCATACTCAGCATTAGGTTGTTGGGCAGATTCTAGATAAGCATCTACAATTTCTTCGTAAACTCGATTCGATTGAGCAAATTGCCGTTGTTCTAAAAAGCTGCGAATACCACCACTAGTAGCAATTCCAGTGCTGTAAAGTAAACGATCGACAATGGGAACGCTAACTAACTGGGCAAAAAAACTCCTAGAGTAGTCTTCGCCAAAGTCAGAAAGTCCGGCGGGGGTAGTAAGAATTAAAGACTTAAATAAATCAGGATGATTTGCTGCTACCTGAATTGTAAATGCTGCGGTCAAAGAAGAAGCGATCGCTGTTACTGGCCCAGTACAAGTCTGCTCGAAAAACTCCCGAATCGTAATCAAATAATCCTCAATTTTATAACTCCGTGCTGGATGTTCAGACCTACCCCAACCGAGTAAATCTGGCGCAATGACCCGATATTCAGCCGCAAAAGCCGGATAAACTTTCGACCACTCATAAGCAGAAGACCCACCACCAAAGCCGTGCAAGAATACCAAAGTTTCGCGATCGTCTTTGGCAGTCACATTATCCTCCCAAGGCGCTCCAGCAGCAGTATAATATACCATTCTACCTAGTGAGGTATTTATAGAGCGTTGTTCAAATCCTAGTGGTTGAAACATAAGTTTTTTTGTTGACTGTAGTGATTCGTTGGCACAAGTAAGACACGATACCTGGGGCGCAGGCGCACGAAGAGAAGATTCGATAATTTCTGTGCCTCCCCTTTAGTCACCCTAGATGTTTACCGCATTCAGTGCTGAGTAAATTAAAAAGCACTTAATATTTGTGTACTTAGTAAGAGCAACGTCCTTTATAGGCAGTCTTTTCACTCAGCACTGTTCATGTGTCTAGTTCAAACTCCCCACTCATTGTTATTATCAGCGAACCAATCACTCTCAGACTTCTCGCTAGCGTCAGATTAAGTAGATATAAAATTACTGGATTACTTGTAAAGATTTGGTGCTTTTTTTCATAAAAATAAAGTAACTGAACGTTGAAATTACTGTTTTATAAGGGTTTTTCATGGTAGCGAGGATCGCTCCAGCGTGAATCCAGCATAAGTTTTTATGGTAGTCTATCAAAAAACCGATAAATAATTTTGAGCGTCAACACATCAAAAATAGTTAAAACGCTTATTTTAATAAGCTGTTAATTCTACTTATACATGTAGAAATCACAGCTTTTGATGTATAACTAATCTGATTTTTATCTAAGTAATAGTAAGGCGGGATGTCATGGTAAAGCAGGCTACTCTTCAATCAAATAAACTACCAACGATTGAAGACGCTAAATTTGCGCTTGACAACTTGAATATACAAAACGAAATTAAAGCTTCAGCTAGGCGGGGAGAGGTCGAACCAGCTCTTGATACTGCCAGACTTACTGTACCTACTTGTATTTGTTTAGACCTAGAAGACTTGAAGTGTTTTGAAGCGGTAGAGCGCCAATATGAACGTTGGGGAGTCCTTTTTCACAATACTCTAGCAATACAGCCATCAAATCCAGCATTTCCAACCTATTCAGGGCTAATAGTCTTAATGGGAGCGCCCAAAAGCGGATTTTTAGAAGCTACTTTCTTGCGTCCCGTGAACTCGGTTAGCGCCTTTGTGACTAGTTCGCAACGGCTAGTGCTTTCCGCTTACGATCGCGATCGGCAACTACTCGCTCAAACTGCACTACCAGGCTCTAATCTTGCCAATTCCGATTCGGCAATTTCCCCCAATACCTTATTATCTATAAATGTGAATAACATTTACAGCGTTACCTTTTGTACTTTTGATGGGCAATTCACCCTTGATAACTTTCGTTTTTGTCTTTAATTAAGACTTACGTACAAAATGCCCTTGCTCTGAGCGATTGAAAATGGTATGTTAATTGGCGCTGTGCTGTATTAGTCTACTATCTGTCTATAAAATCGGGCATTTTGTGATTTGAGCCTTCATTCTTTCTTCATCCATAGTAAAACTTATACAATAGGTAATTTCATAATCAAGTAGGTAAACACTGTGGCACAGGCTTCGTCTTCTTGGCAGCAATTGATCAACCAAATCCCCAACTGGAACTGGTCGCTTCCAAAATTCAAGACAAAGGGAGCCATAAAGCAGCAAACATTTAAACGTTTCTCTGGCCCTGGGGGCTTTCTTGGGTTCCTGACAATTATCATTGCCATGTTGTTGTGGAACTGGAAACTGCTACTGGCTCTTTTTATCGGCATTGGAGTAATGGTATTGGTTTACTCAATGCAAGAGTGGGACTGGCAATTGCGCTGGTCTAAAATACGTAAGTTCTTAAATAGTTCAAATCGTCGGTTAGTTTTAGCAGTCATCAGTGGCGGTATTGCTACTGTCAGCACTTACATGGCAGCGGCAATATGGGTCGACTCTCACAGTCACTGGATTGCTGCTGGTGCGATCGCGCAAGCTGTGGGAACCCTGTTAACTTTAATTTTATTGGTATGGCAAATTGTCAACTTCTATGAAAATCGAGAAGAAGACCACCTCGATCGCTTGTTGATGAATTTAACAGAAAAAGATCCATTGAAGCGGTTGATTGCTCTAGGTCAACTAAGTAAATTCATCAGCCGTAAGCGAGTTGACTCTTCAGTGCAGCAAGATATTGTCCAATGCTTGCAACTCCTACTCAGCCGAGAGGAAGAAGTTGTAGTGCGAGAGGCAGCTTTTAAGAGTTTACAAGCCTGCGATCGCCTACAAGTGCTACCCCTCAAAACACCAGTACCTTTCGTACCCGTATCATCAAAAGTCAAACACCACGTTTATTAGTTATTTGTCATTTGTCATTTGTCATTTGTCCTTGGTTAAACGACTAGTCCTAATTAATGCCCAATGCCCAATGCTCAATGCCCAATGTCCCATGCCCAATGCCCAACACTTATTTTCGAGACAACGTTCCATTACGAACTTGCACTACCGGATGATTGCACCGCCGTACCAATTGTTCATCGTGGGTGGTGACAATTACCGTAGCCCCAAAGGAATTTAACTTCTGGAGAATCTGGATTACTTGCCAGGAATTATCGGGATCGAGATTTCCAGTAGGTTCATCGGCCAACAGTAGGGGTGGTGTACCAACGATCGCACGGGCAATACTCACCCGTTGCTGTTCTCCCCCAGAAAGTTGATCTGGAAAGCAGTCAGCTTTACTCAGCAAACCTACCAGCTTTAAGGTTGGTTCTAAACGTCGTTGAATTTCTTTACGGGTATACCCTTGGGCTTGCAATACAAAAGTGACATTTTCTGCTACTGTTCGTTGGTTAATCAGTTTGTAGTCTTGAAACACAATACCAATTCGTCGCCGCAATAATGACAAGCGATCGCCCCGCAAATCGGCTACATTACATCCATCAACAATTACTTCTCCCTGTGTAGGAAACTCCTGGCCATACAGCAGTTTCAAGAGCGTTGATTTACCAGAACCACTTGGCCCCGTGATAAACAGAAATTCTCCCTTTTTGACCTCAAGGTCAGCATTTAATAAGGCGTGAGTGCCGTTAGCATAAGTCTTGCTTACAGATTGCAATTGTATTTTAGTTGTAGTATTGCTACCGTGCTGTTGAGTTTCACTGTCTTCTCCACGAACGGAAAAGTCTTTCTTAACTTGAGTTGTTAATACTGGCATTGTTAAATTTTCCTCATACCCACAACTAAACAGTTTGACTGCTTAGAGGTGACATTCTCCCCAAAATAAGGATTCCCAGGTTTCGCCTGGGAATTTAAATTTCAACAAAGAAAATTTAAAAATTTTTCAAGACTTTAATACTTACTAAGTAATAACGCCCAGAATTGGGCATAGGGCATTGGGCATTGGGCATTGGGACAGTCTTACACAGAGATAGTATTTGATCTTTTTTTGCGTCGCCACGCCACGTCTCTTCATCCCCATACCCATGCCCTATGACGCCACTTGCTCCACTCTTAACTAATTGCACCCTTTGCTGTCAAACGATAAACAAACGCTTTCACAGCAAAAGCTGGCAAAGCCAACATCCGCCGCCAGCGCCAAGGTTCTTGATAAAGGCGATACAACCATTCCAAATTATTATTTCCTAACCAGGCGGGAGCGCGAGTTTTAGTTCCCGACCAAATATCAAAACTACCACCAACGCCAATCCAAATTGCTTGGGGACACAAATGGCGGTTTTCGGCAATCCATAACTCTTGACGCGGCACTCCCAAACCAACAAAAATCACTTGTGGCTGCAATTGAGCCAGAGTTTGTCGCAATTGTGCTTCTTCTTCTGGAGAATGGTAGCCTGAGTGAGTGCCGACTATATTCAAATCTGGAATTTGCTGCTGCCAAAAATCTGCCGCATTTGCCGCCACTCCAGGCGCTCCTCCATAGAAAAATATTTTTGTCCCTGTCTTTTGTTGCCCAAGTGCTTGCAAAAGTTTTTCTGCTAATTCAATCCCTGGAAACCGCTGCACTTTTTGCCATAACAGCCATCGTAAATACAGAACAACTCCAGCTCCATCTGGAATCACCAGTTCAGCATTTTTAATCACCTGAGCTAATAATTGATTTCGCTCTGCCTGCATAGTCATTTCTGCATTGAGCGTTACGACATGAGTTCCTCTGCCTGTGTGCAGGCATTCTAACAACCAGCCTGGATAGTCAGCCATCACATGAACTGGTATTCCCAACACTGAAAATGCTTGATTGCCGTTAGACATAGCCTATTCTTAAGTAATACTCACACCAGATTTTGCATGAATGTTAAGTTTATCAAATTTTTTTATATTAGAACTTAGGCAAAAGAGATTCCCCTTTGCCCTGCAACGAGAGTAAGCATAATTAAACTAAATAGACATAATAGTGAACAAGAATGTATATACGCAGCCCTGCTACGTAATATATAAGGGTTTTAGATAATACATAATTAATTTCACTCCTTTGTCTATTAATCTTGGGCGCTTGTACTTGGGCTGAACCAGTCCAACTTTTATTGTTAAAGTGTAATATTCACTCAGTATAAAACGCTCAACTCGCAACTCTGGTTCCGGGAATAGAAGCTCCCACTATACTGCTTGCAGCTAGTGTGGGAGTATGTCACGAAACTCGACTTTATGGTTATAGTGTAACGGGCTGAAGTTGGCTATGAGTAAAATTCGTATCGCTCTGATTGAAGACCATGACCTAACTCGTGTGGGTATTCGTACAGCACTACAGCAAAAGGATGAAATTGAAGTTGTAGGTGAAGCTGCTAATGCTGCTGAGGGTCTAAAAATGTTAAAAATGCTACAACCAGATATTGCCATTGTCGATATTGGTTTACCAGATAAGGATGGCATTGAGTTAACACGGGAGGTAAAATCTACTACTAATGGCCAGCAGCTACTTACAAAAGTATTAATTTTGACGCTGCGGGATAACAAAGAAGCGGTGTTGGCAGCTTTTGCCGCTGGTGCAGACTCTTACTGTATGAAAGATATCAAATTTGATAATTTGCTGGAAGCAGTACGAGTAACTTACAATGGCAACGCCTGGATCGATCCAGCGATCGCTCGGATTGTATTACAACAAGCGCAACAAAATCCTCAAAAGTTGGAATCGGCTTTGGTCGATTCCAAGACTATTGCTCCTAACCCTGATTCTTTTGAGAATCTGGAAGAAATTCAACCTTACACCCTGACAGAAAGGGAATTGGAAGTGTTACAGTTGATTGTCGAAGGTTGTAGTAATGCAGTAATTGCGGAAAGACTTTACATCACAGTTGGCACTGTTAAAACTCACGTTCGCAATATTTTGAATAAGCTATGTGCCGATGACCGTACCCAAGCAGCAGTCCGCGCCTTGCGTTCTGGGTTAGTTGGATAAATTTAATTTTGGTGTGGATCGATTGAGGATAATCAAGGGAAACTCACAACTTTGAAAAGTTATATTTTCAAAGTGAATGGCTTTTCTGGTTTTCTCTTATTTATTAGGTGGGATAAACATCATGTTATCTCGCCATTCAAATATATAAAAATAAAAGTCAAATATGGCTGAAATTGGTACGGACAAACTTAAGCTCATGGTGGTAGATGATGAGCCAGATAACCTAGATTTACTCTACCGCACTTTTAGGCGAGATTTTCAAGTATATAAAGCCAATCATGCCTTTGGTGCTATGGAAATGTTGGATCAATTTGGCGAGATGGCGGTAATTATTTCTGACCAAAGAATGCCAGAAATGAATGGGACTGAATTTTTTAGTCGCACCGTAGAGCGCTTTCCAGACACGATTCGGATTTTGTTAACTGGTTTTACTGATGTCGAAGATTTGGTAGATGCGATTAACTCCGGTCAGGTATTCAAGTACATTACCAAACCCTGGAATCCAGAACGGCTGAGAAGCTTAGTTGAGCAAGCTACTGATACATATCGCCTAGTTAAGAAGCGCACCCAAGAGTTGCGTCGGGCCCTACGGCGAGAATCTTTGTTTAATGCGGTAACAACAGCAATTCGGGAATCTTTAGACTACGATAGTATGCTGCAAAAAATTGTCGCAACTATTGGAGAAACATTTGAAGCTACCAGTTGCTTACTCAAACCGGTAGAGGGCGATCGCCTCACACAAGACGAGTTTTTCTACCGCGATCCGAAATCTGATGTATTAGATTCCTTTTTCGACTCCAGTGTTTTAATCGAAAAAGTGCTGGAAACCCGTCATTATCAACTCGCTCAAGATATATATAACGGTAATCCTGGTCATCACCTAGTTGTGCCACTTAGCTACCATCAGCATTTGTTGGCTGTGCTAACCCTCCACCAATGGGGACGCGATCGCCCTTGGGAAGACGAAGACATCCAACTAATTGCAGGTGTTGCCGAACAAGCAGCCTTAGCTCTTTCCCAAGCAAAACTCTACCAACGCCTCCAAGAAAAGCAACAGCAGATTCACACTGAGTTAGAGGTGGCTCGGCAAATTCAATACAACCTGCTACGCCAAAGTTTACCTGACATTAAAGGTGTGAAGGTACAAGCTTGCTGCTATCCGGCGCGTGAAGTAGGAGGCGATTTTTTTGAAGTTTTTGTCCATCCTAAAGGTGACTTGTGGTTGGCAGTGGGTGACGTTTCTGGCAAGGGCGTCCCAGCAGCTTTATTTATGGCTAGTATTATTTCAGTTTTGCGCCGAGAATTATCTCAAGAGACACCAGCAGAGCCGAATGTGGTTATGCAGAACCTCAACCACGCTCTCAGTGAAGATTTAATTAGCAACAATTATTTTGTCACTCTTGTGTTAGCTTGTTATACCCCAAGCACAAAAGAACTGGTCTACACCAATGCCGGTCATATTTACCCAATATTATGGTCACGCCAAGGTGCTTTAGCCGAAAATCCCAATTACCTGAAAGTTCGCAGCGTTCCTTTGGGGATTTTGCCTAAGTGGCAGGCACAGTCTGGTCGCTTGGTTCTCGCTGCTGGAGACACATTGTTACTAGCCAGCGATGGAATTACAGAAGCAATGGTATCAAATAATCCTGATTCAACAGTAAAAACTGAGGTTGGGGTTGAGTCATTAAACCGTTCGATGCTGAATCAAGATGGTCTTTGGCAACTCTTACAACAAGAGGAACAACCACTTTCTCTTAACCATTTACTAGCTCGCATCCAGGCAGATAATCACGTTCAAGAAGACGATCAAACTATACTTTCACTGGAGATTTTATAAGTCATGAAAAGTGAGCTTCATGTACCAAGCGATTTGAATTTTCTCAATATTGTTGAAAACTGGTTGTTGGGATGTTTGAAAATTCAGCTAGGGGAATCTGTGGATTGGTCGCGGCAATCAAGTCGTTTGAGACTGGCTTTAGTAGAAGCCTATTCTAATGCAGTCCGTCATGCCCATAAGGATCAACCAAATTTACCCATATTACTGCGTTTAGAAGTGAAAGACCGGGATTTTGCCTTAGAAATTTGGGACTACGGCGAAGGCTTTGACATGTCTAACTACTACGCTCCAAACCCGCTGGAAAAGCAAGAAGGTGGTTATGGTTGGCTGATTATGAATCGTCTCATGGATAAAGTAGATTACAAGTTGCAGGTTAATGGTGCCAACTGTCTGAAGTTAGAAGCTACTTTACCTGAATTAGTCCGATAGACAAAAGTTATACCAATTCAAAATTCAAAATGACGCTCGCGGACTCGCTTGCCGCCGACGCTAACAAAATTCATGCATTAAGAAAGCCAGACATAACAAAGGTATGTCCGTATGTATCTATTGCATTCTTTTTTCAAATTGGTATTACTATTTTTCAAGTCATGCATTTATGAGGAAGAATTCAAAATTCAAAACTCAGGAGTTAAGAGAAAGCCATAAATACTGTGTGAGTAGGTGATAAATATTGGTTTCAAATTTTGCTCTTTTTAGTTATTCGCTATTTACTTTTCACGACGTAAAGTAAGTAACTCTTTCGGGGAAGCTAAAAGTTTGATTCTAGTATAAGAAATTTGCCGTTGTTGGTTGAGGATAAATAGCCACAAGACATTGACACTACACCAGGAAGTTTGGGCTTTGCCTGTTACCTGGACTTGGATATCTCCATTTTCTAAAGTCTCGGCTATTCCTGTGTTCGGGTAAGCTTTGATGTTTTGACCTTCTTGTTTTAAGTAGGCTGCGATCGCATCTGTCCCGACAATATCAGATTCAAATGGCGGACGCATCACACCATCTATCGCAAATAAGGCAGCAGTTGCCTCAAATTCTCCTGCATTTAAGGTTTCAAAATAACGCAGTACACTTGGTTCTGTAATTCCTTCAATCTGAAATTCTTCTTTAAACTGCGCTGGCGATATAAATTCAGCAGAGGTCATAAAATTACCTGTATTATGGTATCTGAATATTAATTTCAATACAAAAATAAGTAAAAAAAAAGCCGCTATTGAAATAGATTGCTACATATTAATAAATCTTCCTAACGATGGAAGTTTTGAACTACTATGCAGTTTAAGACAGGCTACATATGAGCATTTAATAAATCTTAATTAAAGGTAATAGCTAGATCATATATAATTAAAACGCCTTTATTTGGGCAAAATCCAGATAAAAAAAATGAATCAGTATTCTGTAACGAGCAGCAGTCTGGTGAAAGAAAAAGCCAGCGAGTTGGGCTTTCACAAAGTTGGAATTACTGCTGTAGATCGGGTAAATGCCACAGAAGCGCAGAGGTTGCAAGCATGGATTGAACTAGGTTATCACGCTGATATGAAATGGATGGCTAATCCAAAGCGTCAGGATATCCGCTTAGTGATGCCAGAGGTGCGATCGCTAGTGTGTGTAGCGCTGAATTACTACACACCACATCAACGTCCTGAAAGTGAGGAGTACGCCAAAATTTCCCGTTATGGTTGGGGAAGGGATTATCACAAGGTGATGCATAGAAAACTCAAGCAGCTATCTATATGGCTAAAATCACTCGATCCAGGCGTATTGGCTCTTTATTATGCAGATACTGGCCCGGTGCAAGATAAAGTGTTGGCTCAACTTGCCGGAATTGGTTGGATTGCCAAGAATGGTAATGTGATTACACCAGAATATGGCTCTTGGGTATTTTTGGGAGAAGTGTTGACCAATTTAGAATTAGAGAGCGATCGCCCACACACAGAACACTGCGGTACCTGTACTCGTTGTCTTCAGGCTTGTCCCACAGGTGCAATTACTCAGCCTTTTGTTGTCGATGCTAATCGCTGCATTGCTTATCATACCATTGAAAATCGGGACAAAGAATTGCCACAAGCGATCGCACCTCATTTGCAAGGCTGGGTTGCTGGTTGCGATATTTGCCAAGATGTTTGTCCTTGGAATCAACGTTTTTCCCAAACAACTGATATTGAAGAGTTTCAGCCAAATCCAGTGAATATTGCTCCCCACCTGCTAGAATTAGCCCAAATCTCAGATCGGGAGTGGGATAAACGATTTCCAGCATCTGCCTTGCGGCGGATTAAGCCAGAAATGTTACGACGCAACGCCCTAGCTAATCTTGACGCATCCAAGCAGAAGAATGACCCAGAAAGTAATTATTTTTGATTTTGATGGCACAATTGCTGATACAGTAGATGCCCTTGTAAGTATTGCTAATCGTTTAGCTATAGACTTTGGTTATAAACAAATAAGCCCAGAACAATTAGCCTTTCTCAAAGGCTTAACATCTAGGGAAATCATTAAGTACTCAGGAGTTTCTCTATTTAAGATCCCTTTTCTAGTTAAACAAGTTAAAGGGGAATTAAAAAATAAAATACCAGAATTAAAGCCAATTCTGGGTATTAAGGAAGCATTAACAGAACTCCAAAATCAAGGATATAAACTGGGTATTATCACTTCTAATTCTAAAGAAAATGTTACGCAATTCCTCACAATCAATGATTTAAATCACCTATTTGATTTTATCTACTCAGGAATTACAATTTTTGGCAAGACAACTATTATAAATAATGTCTTGAGGCAAAAGCAACTCAAACCTCAAGAGGTTATTTATGTTGGAGATGAAACCAGAGATATAGAAGCATCAAAAAAAGCAAATATCCAAGTGATTGCAGTCACTTGGGGCTTTAATTCACCGGAAGTACTAGCCAAGCAAAATCCAGATTATTTAATTCAGCAACCTAGCGAACTACTAGAAGTGATGAACAGTCGTTAAATAGTCAAAAATCGATAGTGATAATTTTAAAAATTGACAATTGAGCAAAAAAGTAGAGTGGGCAATGTCTCCCAATGGCGATAGTTTCAATTCTTTTATTTTGTGACATTGCCCATCTTACAAAATAGCAAGATATCACGAAAAACTAATTTTTCCGTTCACCCTTTTCCAAAGCTTGTTCTACTAAATCATCACTAACATTAGTTACACCCTCAGCCGGAGAATTTCCAACTTCCTTTGCTGACTCTAGAAAATCATCAGGATTACCAGTTGACTGCGTTTGAGTTTTTGTTTGTTGTGGCTGAGAGGTTTTCTGGTTAGGTGCAGTGGCTGCTTCGGCTGCTGCTGCACCTTTACCTGTGCGGTCAACTTCACTCACGCTGAATTTTTGTGCAGCTGCATAATCAGCATCAAAATCCACCGTTGGCGCTTCTTCTTCACCACTAGCTATGCTATCAGCAGCTAATTGGGCATCCTGGGTGGAAGCTTCATTTAAATTTGGCTTCACTTCTTCATCAGGCATAATTAAAACCTTAAGGTAAATTTTTTATTGCTGGGAAAATTATAGCAAAGTAATGTGCTGCTTCATCGCTTCTTGGGGGAGACTTTTACCTCTATTAAAAGGTAGATTAAATCGACAATTTTTAATTAATTTAACTCTTTCTATTGGTAGTAGAATCTGATGCTTAAATTTTGGTAACCCTTAGTTTGGCCTGTAAAATTTCTTTGGAAACAAATTTATGACTGCAAGTTACGATAAAAATATTTCTCAAGCCCAGAGCAATGAAACTCAAAACTTGGTAGATGCGTTTAACGCCTTAGACACCGATGCTAAACTAGCCTGGTTCTATTTAGTTTATAAAAAAATGGGAGACTCTGTGACTCCAGCCGCTCCTGCTGCTGCTGAACCAGAACTATCACCAATTTTATCAGAAGACTATTTTAAATTGTCAGATGAGGAGCAACTGGCAATTATGCGGGATATAGTCAACCGTAAGGACACAGAGTATTCCCGTGCTTATGGGGCAATAAAAGAGAACAATCAACTGTTAGTTTGGTATGCTTGGGCGGTAGCTATGGGAGATAAGGTGGTTGATTTGCCAAGCACCTACCAGCCAACTAAAGAAATTAATGATTTGCTTTCGCAAATTGAAAAATTAGAATTTGAAGAGCAAATTTCAGTGTTTCGGACAATATCTGGTGAATTGGGTTACACCGATGTTAAGCCGATCGCAACGCAAGCAGAAACTGGAAAAACGTCAAGTTTGTAATCAGCTTTGGCGATTAGAAATCGCGGTTACACAAACTAAAGTCCGCACAGGCGGACTTTAAGAACCTACGAGACAGCTAACTGACTCAAGTCGGCTGGGGTAAGGTTGGAGTGTACTACTTGACCATCACGGAACCAAACGATGCGCTGGGTTTGACGGGCAACTTCTGGTTCATGAGTTACCATGACAACTGTAATTCCACTGGCATTGAGTTCGCCAAAAATATCTAAAACTTCTTGGGTTGTGCGCGAATCAAGTGCGCCTGTGGGTTCATCGGCGAGGAGTACTACGGGACGATTGACGATCGCCCGGGCGATCGCTACTCTTTGTTGTTGTCCACCAGATAGTTGAGTTGGTTTGTTGTTGAGGCGATTTGCTAAACCAACTCGCGTCAAGGCTTCTGTTGCGCGATCGCTTCTTTCTTTCGGATTCACACTAGCATAGACCATTGGCAACATCACATTTTCTAATGCTGTGAGTTGGGGTAATAAATGGAATTGTTGGAAGACAAACCCCAGCTTTTTATTACGGATGTGTGCCAAGGATTTATCATCCATTTGCGCCACATCAATATTATCTAAGTAATAATGTCCACCTGTGGGTCTGTCTAGACAGCCGATAATGTTCATAGCTGTGGATTTACCTGAACCAGACGGCCCCATAATTGAACAATATTCACCTTCGTGGATAGTCAAATTCACATCGTTAAGTGCTTTTACTTCAGTTTCGCCACTGCCATATACTTTAAAGATATTCTCCAAACGAATAATTGTTGATTTCGGGACGGGATTAGGAACTAGAGAATCGGTAATTGAAATAGTGTTTGCCATAAGGATTTAGTTATTAGGTGGTAGAGACGCAATTATAGCGATCGCTCAATTAGACTATAAGAAGCAGAAAAATTCTTCCTAGCTCTTGCTGTGATAACTCTGTAAGGTGATGTATTAGAGCAAATAAAAGCTAACTATTATCTAGCATACTGAAGGGGGTGGTTGTAGTGTTGTCATGTTTTAACGTAGCAGATTACTTTATCTGGTTAGCAAATGAAACAGGCTCTTTTATCAGTAATCTAAAGCTGCAAAAGCTTGTGTACTACGCTCAGGCTTGGCATCTTGCACTCAATGACACTCCTCTATTCCCAGAGGATTTTCAAGCCTGGATACATGGCCCTGTGATACCTGCGTTGTACCAGAAGTATAGGCTTTTTGGATGGCAACCAATTTTAGAAGATGTTAACCCAGAATTACCCCAAGAGGTTCAAGAGTTTCTAGATGAGGTTGCACACGAATACTTTGCTTGTGATGGTTATGAACTAGAGCAGATGACTCATGCCGAGACACCCTGGAATTTGGCTAGAGGAAATCTACCACTTGATGAAGCTTCCAACGAAGTTATTCAGAAACAGTGGATGAAGGAGTATTACGGATCTCGTGTCGAAGAAAAGGATTAAGAAGACTGAGATTGCCAAAGACGGCACATCAGGTATTAGAGCAACAAAGCTGAAGCCAACTCAAGGCATCAGCTTTTCGTTTAAATATTATCAGGACAGTAACAGCAAATTTTCTTGTAGCCAAAAAGAAATAATCTACTGGCTGACCTTGCTTGATCGGTTAAAAGCTCTATCTAGCCTAACGGCTCAAGAGTTGTTAGTAAATCGTAGCAGTACGCTCAGGTGTCATCCCATCAAGTGGGAAGATACCAGCGAGAGGGCATTTGGTTTGCCAAATGAAGAACAATTAGTTGACATACCATATCAGTTTTCCATCTCCTCAAATGAACATGGTAGGGTTCATGGGTTCTTTATTGACGAGATTTTCTACATTGTTTGGCTAGATCCAGATCATCTGCTGTACCCTGCAAAAAATTAAGGAATCATTGCTACCTTAATTACTTTACGCACCTTCATATCAGAAAACACCTGTTCTAAATCTTTTAATGGTCGTTGTTCGCTAATAAGTAACTCAAAGGGAATTTTACGACTAGCTATGAGTGCAAGGGCCGATCGCACATACTCTGGTGTATTATGAAACACGCCTTTGAGAGTAAGTTCGCTATAGTGTAGCTGTTCTGTACTGACGGTAATGCTGGTATCCCGTGGACATCCACCGAATAAGTTGACTGTTGCACCAGGACGGGCGCAAGCGATCGCAGTTTCCCAAACACTTGGGACACCAGTGGCTTCAATTACTACATCTGCGCCCCATCCTTGGGTCAGTTCTTTCACTACACTGGGAATATCTGAGATTTGATGATAATTAAAGGTCTGGGTTGCACCCAATTTCTGACCAATTTCTAGTCTGTGGTTATTACCTCCCCACAGCAAAACCTCAGTTGTCTCACTCAACGCCGCCACAAACATCAGCCCGATTGCCCCATCTCCCAAGACGACTACTTTATCTTTGGGCTTAATATTAGAACGCGCTACACCATGCAATACACAAGCCAAAGGTTCCGTCATGGCTGCCAATTCCCACGGCAACTCATCGGGAATCTGCAACAAATTATGTTCTACTATCGGTGCAGGAATTTTCAAGTATTGGGCAAAAGTCCCATTATTCCAGGTCAAATTTGGACATAAAGAATATTCTTGACGTTGACAAAAAAAGCAATTCGTGCATGGAGCAGAATTATTAGCGACGATGCGATCGCCTACTTGCCAATTTGTCACCCCTGCACCCATAGCAACAATTCGCCCAGCCGCTTCGTGACCAAACAGGGTTGGCGGTATCAGCATCCTGGCATGACCACCACGCCGCCAGACTTTCAAATCTGTACCGCAAGTTGTTGCAGCCCCCACTTGGATTACAACCTCTCCAGCCGCCGGAGTAGGGTCAGAAACTTCCTCTAGGCGTAAATCTTCTTGACCATAAAGTAACGCTGCTAACAAAACTTTAAACCTATTAATTAGCTCCATCCGATTTTACCAGTTGGCGCTTATTGATAGGTTTAAACGAAATCAGTATTGATTTTTAGTAGGTTTTATATATTGATTGAAAAACTAGGTATTCACCGCTGGCTGGGGAACCACACCGGTGTTCCGGGTTTCCACATTAGGCAGGCGAGTAGCAGTTAACAGCGGTACTTCTTGTCGGCATGACAGGCAAAACCAATATAGTTCACCATGACGGGCATGACGCAGGAGGGAACCACCACAGCATGGGCAAGTGTTAGCTCTCGTACTCATACCAATGTCCTCCTTAAAAAAATTGTTGTTTTAAACTAAGTCAAAAAAGCAGTTGATTAAAACTGAATGTTAGCTGCATGAATGCGGCCATTCGATTCTATGCGGTCTTTTATAATTTGTCTGTAAACAGCTTCATATCCGTTAACCATTTGGCTAACGCTAAAGTTGTTTTCTACGTGTTTTCGACAGGTTTGACGATTGAGTTCCAATGCTAGTGGAATCACTGCTGCCATTTCTGCGTAGCTATTGCAGATAAAACCTGTTTTACCGTGGGCAATAACTTCAGGTACGGAGCCGAAATTCATGGCAATTACTGGCGTACCAACTGCCATTGATTCAATCATTACTAAACCAAAAGGTTCTTGCCAGCTGATGGGGAAAAGAGTTATCGCAGCATTACCCAGAAGTTCAGTTTTTTGGGCGTGGTTAATTTCACCGAGATATTCGATTTGCTCACCATCTATGTGAGGGACAATCTCTTGTTCAAAAAACTCCGAGTTTTCTGCATCCACCTTTCCTGCCATCTTCAAGCGCCAACCACTTTGTTTAGCAATGGCGATCGCATGGTGCGGGCCTTTATCTGGCGAAAAACGGCCTAAAAATGCTAAATATGGAGGTTCTAAGGGTTGAGCTACAAATGGGTAATCTGCTAGCTCAATTCCGTTATAGACCGTGCCAACATAATTAAGATCGATTTGACGCTGCGAGTTACTAATGCTGATGTATGGTTGCTTTTGGTAGTAGCTAAATGCGTGACGGTTGTCAGTTGTAAAATTATTGTGCAGGGTGTGGACTGTAGCAGTTGCTGTTATCAAACTCGCTAAAGGTAACGCCGAAATCCCTACATGAGAATGGATGATATCGAATTGCTCGGCACGCTGGTAAACTTGGCTTAGTTCTAGCATTTCGTACACTGCATACTCTTTCACATTTTGGTCTAAGCGTAATGCACGTGGATAAACTGCTTCTAAGTTAGCCAAAGTTTGAGAATCACCAGAGGCAAATAAAGTTACTTCATGACCGCGACGAACAAGTTCATCAGTCAAGCGACTCACTACCAATTCTATTCCTCCATAATTAGGAGGTGGAACCCTTTCCCATAAGGGGGCAACTTGAGCGATTTTCATAAGTTTTTCTGGTTCAGTCGATGAAATTGTCCTCAATAATGAGCTAGATCATTATTTTATGAGTAAAGAGCATTTGTACTTACTCTTTTGACATTTAAATTAACCTTACAGGCTATCAAAAGCGCAATAAAGGTTAACCGTACCGCAAATTTTCTGCCAACAAATCTAACTGACTATCGGCAAAAGTCAACTCTGAGCTACACTTCTAACCGTATAGCTAACCTATTATTTGTTGCATCTGTCTTGGGGATCATAAAGAGGTAGAATGTTTTGTAGCAGAACTTACAAAATTGAATATTTAGTAGTTGACAATACTAAAATATTCAATGGGATCAAGCCATTAAAGCTTCATTTAAAGGTAATTGGGAAAAATAACAGAAAATATAAATATTAAGTAATTGTACAATAATTACATAATTTGTAATTAGTAATTTACAAAAATTCTGATATTAACTAATGAAAATCGCTACTTGGAACGTCAACTCAATTCGCACTCGCCTGGAACAGGTTATCGATTGGTTAACCCTAAATCCTGTTGATGTTCTCTGCTTGCAAGAAACCAAAGTTGTGGATGCTGAATTTCCGCGATCGCCTTTTGAGCAGTTAGGCTATAACCTTTATATGTCAGGGCAAAAATCTTATAACGGCGTAGCCCTGATTAGCCGCCAGCCACTTCTAAATGTCAGTAGCGGGTTTAGGGCGATTTTGCCAGATTTACATCACGAATGGGACGAGCAAAAGCGCGTGATTACAGGTGTAATTGATGGCGTGCGGATTGTAAACTTATATGTTCCTAATGGCGCAGCAGTAGGAACGGAGAAATACGAATACAAACTGCGTTGGTTAACAGCGTTACACGAGTATTTGCGATTGCTGGTGTTGTCAGAATCCGCAATTTGTGTGTGCGGCGACTTCAATATCGCCTTGGAAGATAAGGATATTCACGAGCAAGTGAGTACAGAAAATCACATTATGGCAACAGAAACAGAGCGCCAAGCCTTACGGGATATTCTGAAATTGGGATTTGCCGATGCTTTTCGCAAATTCACCACAGAGGGTGGAAATTATAGTTGGTGGGATTATCGCTCCGCCGCTTTTCGTCGTAACTTAGGTTGGCGAATTGACCACCACTATCTGACACCCGTGCTATATGAGCGTGCTACAAGTTGCATTATTGATGTCGCACCCAGAAAGTTAACCCAACCTAGCGACCATGTGCCAGTTATTGTGGAATTTTAAATTGGGGGATTGGGGACTGGGGACTGGGGATTGGGGATTGGGGATTGGGGAAAAACTTGCTGTAACTTTTTCTATACTCCCTTATCCCTCATCTTCATACCCGATGCCCGATGCCCAATGCCCAATGCCCAATGCCCAATGCCCAATGCCCCATGCCCCATGCCCAATCCCCAATTAATCAATCAATTTAACGGCTGATATATATCCTCAGAACTGGGATTGAGATAAGGACGCTGCAAATCTATTAGATGCCGCGCAAAGTGTTGGTCAATCGTCCTCATCCGCTCCTCCATTGCATTTTTACCTTTTTGCCAAGCTTCCAACAAAGCATTAGCGACGATTTGGCAACGGTTCATCCCAAAACTTTCTTGTGCTGCAAATTTTTGGGTTGGTTCCTCAGCTAAACCTAACCCTGGAGCTAAAAATTTGGTAAACAAAGGAATTTCGGGCTGGAAATGAAATTGATTTTCGATATAAACAGTCTGAAGGATTTTGCGGATTGCTGGATAGTCGGGGAGTTCAAAGTAAAGTAGCCCCGAATCATAGCGTCCGTATGCAGAGGGGTTGTGGAGAACTTGAAAGCTAAAGGGAATCGAGGCTGCATTTAGTTGCAGCGTCAAGCTTTCCATGAGAGCGATCGCACCAAATGCCGTAAAGTTAAAGTAGATTCGTCCTGCTCCTAAATCGGCGTCTGGGCTGCTTTGCCGTTCCTGTCCAACATTGCTAACTGCTAAGTAACAGCCGTTTTGCAGTCGATTTTTGGGCATCCAGATTGCTACCATATCACCCACTTTGGTAGATTTCTTACTGGATTCTAGATGACAATCTGGCTCAACATAAAGTGTTAAACCGCCTTTAGTCACAGCCATAGTCCCATCAGGTTCTTTCCGCAACACCTGCCATCGAGGGTCAAAGTAACCTATGCCGTGATTACTGGCGTGCAGTTGCTCGTAAAAGTCCCAATCAATCTCCAAAATAGAATTATCTGCTAAATTATGCTTTTGCGGTTGATTAGTATTATCAGTATTGACTGCCAAAGTACTTTGCAGGGAGCCATTGTAATAGATTCCGTAGAGAAAATTTCGCAGCAGGAGAGTAAGATACTTCTGTTGTAAATCTACGGAATTTTGCTGAAATCTATCGGCTATTTTAGTCGGCAGAGCGAAGGGTTGATAATTGGGATGGTAAATACAAAAATTAGACTCAATCTGGATATTCTGAGCAATATCAAATAGAGAACTTAGCGATTGATTGATAGAGGAATTTAGCATTAATCCATTCAGAAATCAAACTTTAATAAAATAGAATTCAGGAGTCAGAATTCAGAATTCAGAATTATATGTTCTGATTCAAATTGTTCTACTCCCTACTGCTAACAACCACGCAGCCGAGTTTTCTCGTAATAAATCCGAAGTAACTGCTGCTCTTTCACAGGCTGAGGAAATTTATGAATCTTTGCCACAGGATTTAGGATTTCTGACTCTGACATCCCGAAAATAGTCAGTACAGCTTGCTCTGGCATTACAAGTAAACTTTTAGCTACTTGCAGCATACAGAGTTCAACATTATTAAAGTGTTTCCGGCACGTAATCATTTCCTGAATTTGATAAATTAGTGCCAGCCCCGCAAACTGGATAACCCGCGAAATAAAGTCACTGCGGTATTCCAAAATCATTGGGAAAGCATTTATATAAGCCCTAATTAAGGCAATAATTGAAGGTTGTAAAATCTCTAACGGTGTTAACGCCAAATGTAGAGATTCTTCTAACTCAAAGGTGGGGTCTACTACCAGACTCTTAAGCCAAATTCCTAAATAGCTTGCCAGTAAAGTTCCTAAATCAAAGGCTGGGTCTCCCCAAGAACAAGCTTCCCAGTCAATTAGTCGTATAAGACAATTGTCTAATTGCTCCCATCTGGAATGAACCAAAATGTTGTTCAATTTCAGGTCGTTATGAGTTAAGCAGCAAGGATTCCAGCTATATGCCAAATCTGCGATCGCAGATGACAAACTCTCGTACTGTTGATAAAGAACATAGAATTTTAGTGCATCCGTGGGAACGGTCGCAAAAATCTCCGGTCCAATCGACCCTACCCCTTGCGCTGGATTGTAAAACCCGTAGCGAAACTCTCCTTGGGGAGCAGTTGCCATAAAATCCTGATATTCTCGGCGATTGTAGGTGGCGCGATGCAGTCCCGCCAAAGTTATGCCGATGGCAGAAGCAATTTCTTGTGGAAAAATCTCATTGTTGTGGTATAATTCTGCAAGCTCTAGATATTCATTCAAGTAGCTACGGACAAGAATTGAATTTTCTTCGTCAAAATGCACTACCAATGGCGCAATTGCTGAAGTATTACCTAGAACTGGAAACTGTTGTAACAACTGGTGAAACAGCCACTCCTGAAACAATTCATGAGGCGCGCCGTCATTGTTGTTAACGTTACGTTCTTGTTTAATGAGCAGCTGGCGATTATCTGCTAAAGTCACTAGTAAATTGAAATTGTTCTGACTACTTCCTGGCAACTCAGATTTTTCTGATGGGCCATCTTCTGAGCTACACAGACCCGCGTCTTGCAGATACTGGATAACGTTATGAGAAGACAGTGATAATACCATGTATTATTTCCTACTTCATTAAATTACTTAAACTTATCGTGTCAAATTTGCTTGGTCTTAAGAGTTTTAGTAGATAGGAACTAATGCAAGAAGAGAGATGTGAATAAGAATAAAGATTTCTACAATCTACTAATATCTCATATTTTGGAGAAAAACTTGCCAAATTGGCACCAAGTCCTTTGCGATTCCTTTAAAATTGGCTGCCAGATACCGTGACATCTTTACACTTTATCAGCATAGTTACTTAGATACATCTAGAGTAAGTTTTGTGGTAGAGCCTTTTTTTGTGGCAAAGAAGCATCCCCAGCAAAAAACTGATTGGTAGCAGATGTTGTTTGATGTTTAGTAGTCATCTTGAAAGCAGCGAAGAATTTCAGTAATCCTTCGCGGTACGAAGCACGTGATTCAACAGTATTACTTTTATTTATCATCACAAAGCCAAAAAAACCGGAGTTTTTTAGCAATTAGTAATTATTTTTTGATTTAATTTTCAGAATTGATGTCTGGAAAGCTAGTTATCACGTTATTTTCGTCACCTACAAATTGTAGATGACTATGGGCGATCGCAAACAAAGCCTACATGAGCGTATCTTATGTAAGTGTACTTTTGTCAAGCTTGAAACATGGCATTTTTCAAATATGATTTGTGATTACTAGTTGGCGGATAACTTTTAAAACTTTAACCTGAGAATGCACAAGCCTACTTTGAATGGAACGCGTTGTTAAAACCGGATTGGGTTGGCGTATTGGCTGGAACCCCGATACACCTGAGTTTAAAGGTTTAGTTGGTACAGATGATTGGGCGATTGAATTAACCGAAGCCGAGTTAAATGATTTTTGTCGTCTACTAGCACAGCTAGCAGACACCATGAAGCAACTCGCAACTGAATTGATGGAAGAGGAAAAAATTACTTGTGAAGCCGAAAGCGATTTATTATGGATGGAAGTGGAAGGCTATCCTGATGATTACAGTCTGCGCTTCATCTTGAATACAGGGCGATGTGTAGAAGGTAAATGGAATGCTTCTGCTGTTCCAGATTTACTGCAAGCTAGTGGGATGCTTAAGGTTTTTTAAAATTGCCTCTTGATAATCCTACAGTTTTGCTATATGATAGGAATTCTGACCGGGGCGTAGCGCAGCTTGGTAGCGCGCCACTTTGGGGTAGTGGAGGTCGTGGGTTCGAATCCCGCCGCTCCGATTGATGATAAGCCATACCTGCTAGTCTTTTTCAAAGATTAGCAGGTTTTTTCATAGCTTTTTCCTGAAAAAACCTAACCGAACAGTAAATAGGGATGTTATACCAATTTGAAAAATGATTGCGACAGATGGAAAACTGAAACACTTATCCAATGGATGTTTCACTATCCAAAATCTAAAATCCAAAATGGTATTACCCGCACAATCAAATTTTGTCAATGATAAGTAATTAGGCGGACTTAATATAAAATCTCTAGCAGATTAGTAGGTAGATTGGCATGAGTGAAACTACAGAAACGATTTTCAGCAAAATCATTCGTCGGGAAATTCCCGCTGATATTGTTTATGAGGATGATTTAGCCCTAGCATTCAAAGACATCCATCCCCAAGCGCCCGTTCACATCCTCATCATTCCCAAAAAACCCATTGCAACACTAGCTGAGGCTGAATCTGAGGATCATGCTGTGTTGGGGCATCTTTTGTTAACTGCTAAACGTGTTGCAGAAGAAGCTGGATTAAAAAATGGTTATCGAGTTGTCATCAATGCTGGTGATGACGGCGGTCAAACAGTCGATCACTTACATTTGCATATCTTGGGAGGACGGCAGTTAAATTGGCCTCCTGGTTGATTAGAGGCAGGGGTAGGGTAAAAGGTACAAACTGAGTCAAATTGTGGGCAAAAGCACCCCTTTGCCCCTGCTTTCTAGTATCAAGGATCGTAGTGCCAAATTCTGGCAGCGCGTTTTCACTTGATTGTGCGGTAGTGTAAAAACAGATCGCTTCCAACCTGACGAGTTTCTATGAGTTCTAGATGAGGAGCAGCATAGGGAAGAAAACCCTCTCCTTCCACTGGGCTAGGGGCGTGCTTTCCCCCAAAAATGAGCGGCCAAATGGTCAACCACCAATCGTCAATTCGCCCTGCCTGAACTAGAGCAGCTGTTAAAGAGCCACCTCCCAAAGCAACAACTTTGTGAATACCCCGCTCTGCCATCAAGGTGTAGGCCCGATTCCAGTCCAGGTCTGTATCTCCCAAATCAATTAATTCAGCCAGTTTTTGCAAAGTTGTTGTATCAGAACTGCGCTCTAAAGCAGTCCGTGTGGTAAATATCCATCGCTCAATGTCCTGACTCAAAAAAGGCAAGTCCGGCGATAAGTTAAGGGAACCTGAAACAACACAAGTAATCGGCTGAGGAGACTGGCCGCGAACCTCACGTGCTGCCAACAGTTCGCGATCGCTAATTGTAAAGGCTCCCCCCTCAGCCCGAATTGTCCCTGCTCCTACCAGCAATAGATCGGCAAGAGAGACTTGATACTCCAAGTGTGCATGATCGACTACATTGGGTTCACGAGGCGCTTTCGGATCTACGGCACTAATTTTTCCATCGGCCGTCATCGCCAGAACCACAGTTGTTTGGATGGTTGACATGATTATGTTGTAACGATTCTTTATAATTTTACCTTTTTGAATCCTCTCCATACTTGAGAGTGAATAGTTGTTGCATTGTGCTTTAAATCACTTTGTTAAGTATGGCTCAAGGTGGTAAAAAACTGTTGTTGAATGATTCTCTCTACACAAGAGTTTTTTTACGCCTTAGAAACTATCATGCCTAACCACATATCTGCAATCGTCGTATTTGTCTTAATTTTAATTTTGGGGTTTGCATCTCCAGTTCAAGCTGCAACTCCCCGTTCGACTTGGGTAGTGAATGAAATTTACCAATATAATCATCCCTTTGCTTCTCAATTGCCTCAAGAACTGGCAACGAAAATGCAAAAGATGACAGCTAAAGATAGCTTTTTCACTTTTTATCGGGGGACGGCTCACATTTTTTATCGTGATATGCAGACCTTACCAAGTTCACGATTTGTAAACTCTTCAACCTCAGCCGTCTGGTTAGAAGGAGATATGCATCTGCAAAATCTTGGAGCGATAAGAGATAGCAAAGACAACAACGTTTTTGACACCACCGACTTTGATGAAGGCTATCTTGGCCCTTACGTTTGGGACTTGCGAAGGATGGCAGTCTCCATTCTGTTGGTAGCTAAAGAGAATGGTTTTAATTCAACGGATGCTGAGGATGTTGTGCGAAACTTCTTGGATGCTTACTTCAATAAGATGAATGACTTTAAGGGAAGCAATGATGAACTGTCATACCGTTTAGAATCCAGCAATACGAACGGTGTGGTCAAAGATTTAATTCAAAAGGCATTAGAGAAGAGCCGTTCTAAGCTTTTAAAAAAGTACACAGTGCTAAATAACAGTAACAATCGCCTCTTCAAGACAGCCTCAGAACTCCAGCCTGTATCCAGCAGCACCTATTCTGACATTGCTGGGGCTATGAGCAGCTATATCGCCTCAATTCCTATCAGTAAGCGCTACAACGACAGTTACTATATCCTCAAGGACATTCGGCTTAAATTAGGTTCAGGTGTTGGTAGTCTTGGGAAGTACCGATATTACTTGCTGATTGAGGGGCCAAGTTCAGCAAGCGACGACGATCGCATTTTAGAGATGAAGCAGGAAGGCAGTAGCGCAGTGGCGATCGCAGTTCCAGGTCTGCTGCCGAGTTCAGTCTACGGAAATCAAGAAGGGGCAAGGGTGACAATCACTACGAAAGCGATGTTATCCAATCTCGATCCCTTGGTTGGTTATACTACTGTCAGTAGCATCCCCTTTATGGTGCGTGAAAAATCACCCTACCAAGTGGACTTTGACTATAAGTTGTTAACCAGTAAGTCAAAATTCATGGATGCGATGGGATACGCAGGGAAGGTGGTTGCCAAAAACCATGCAATCTCCGATCGAGACTATGATGCTGCGATTATTCCTGTCAGCGTTGACAAAGAAGTGACTGATATTGTAAGTGGTAATAAAGCTGTATTCAAAGACGAAATTTTTAACTTTGCAGTGAACTATGCAACTCAAGTCGAATATGACTACAAGAGTTTTGTAGATGCTTATAAACAAGGGGTAAAACTCTACTAGAACATCAAACAATTGCTCCAATCAATTCACCTGATATGTACATCAGACCTGCCTTAAAAATAGGGACTGGGGACTGGGGACTGGGGACTGGGGACTGGGGACTGGGGAAGAGATATTTTTATTGTTCCTTGTGAGTTCCGCTCATGGAGTCTCTTGTAAAAATGACTTTTGCAAGAGGCGGGAAAAGGGACTCATGTTTTTTATTGTTCCTTTCCCCTTTTCCCCTTACCCTTTTCCTGACAAATGCCAAGAAGTTTATTACTTTAAGTTGTCACTAATCTACAGAGCATGGGAACGAGGAAAACTTACAGCCAAGCGCGATCGTATTGAACAGGCCAGAGTTTATCGTGTCCCAGTTGTTTGGCTGCCAGGTGTGGCCAGTAAGGATTGCGGAGTAGTTCGCGTCCTAACAGGACTATATCAGCGACTTCTGTACGAATAATCTCGTCAGCTTGTTCAGGGGATGTAATTAAGCCCACGGCTCCTGTATGAATATTAGCTTCGCGGCGGATGCGTTCGGCAAACTGAGTCTGATAACCAGGTTTAATTGGGATATGAACGCCCGGTATAGTACCGCCTGATGAAGTATCGATGAGATCGACTCCTAAAGACTTGAGTTTGTCACTTAAAGCAATACTTTGCTCAATGTCCCAGCCATTGTCTACCCAATCGGTGGCGGAGATGCGTACCCAGAGTGGATGTGTTTGAGGCCAAACCTCTCGGACTGCTTGAACTACCTCTCTGAGCAGACGAGTCCGGTTTTCAAAGCTGCCACCATAATCATCTTGACGGTGGTTAGAAAGAGGTGAAAGAAATTGGTGCAGTAGATAACCGTGGGCAGCATGGATTTCCACTACCTTGAAACCAGCTTGGAGAGAACGTTTGGCTGCTTGAACAAAAGCGTCAATAATTTCTTGAATTCCCTCAAGACTGAGGGCTTCTGGAACTGGGCTATCTTGGCTAAAAGCGATCGCACTACTCGAAACTAAGGGACGCCAACCTTCCTGAGATTCATCTAATGCTTTCCCTCCCTTACTCGGTTTGGCAGTGCTGGCCTTTCTACCCGCATGAGCAAGTTGAATACCTGAAACAGCACCAAAGTTATGAATTAATGCCACAGTCTTGGCTAAAGTTTCGATATGTGAATCCGACCAAATTCCCAAATCTTGCGGGCTAATGCGTCCACGCGGCTCTACAGCTGCCGCCTCTGTGAACACTATACCTGCACCACCAACTGCGCGAGAAGCTAGATGGATAACGTGCCAATCATTAGCATATCCATTTGTACTGGAATATTGACACATCGGTGAAACGGCGATGCGGTTGCGAAAAACAACTTCACGAATCTTGAATGGTTCAAATAGATGTGCCATTAATCTTGATTCCTTCTCTTGCTACGTAAAATAAATTGGGGAGGGATTTGCAGCATGAATTCGATTTTGCATTAATTAAATAGAGAAGTCAAAATTCAGAATGCAATCAGTGGGTAATTTAGACCGACCACTTGATAGTTTCCCGCCAAATTTTGAATTTGCTGGGAGACTTAAACCCTTACTCTCAGAGCCGAATTTACCGCCGTAGGTATCGCAGTAGTTCTTGTGTAGGGCAGTATTCTTCCAGCCAACGCTCTCTAAAAGACGCTCTTGCTAGCTTGCAACTCTTACAGAGTGGGCGGACTCGCTACCGCTATGCTATCCTGCCTTACGCAAGAACTACCTCTTTTGTTAAATATTTGTTGAATGACTAGAGTCATCATATAGATTTGGAGAAATCGACCGATCGTCAGGCTTTTGAGACTGCAATTCCCAGATATCGCGTTTTCCTAGTTCTCGATCCACTAATAGCTGTAGATGGTCTGGTAATTTAGTTGTTTGCCAAATTGACCAAATTTCTTCACTAAAAAATTCTTTTTCGATTTTTCCAGAAAACATGATTTGACCTCCACGAATGTTCAAGTTTAAGTTTAGTAACTCCTAATTTAGGAAAGACAAAGTAACAAAATTGTCATTCTTCATTCTTTCGCTATCTTTAAAATACAGGTAGTATTCGCTCTTAATACTGCTTGTTAAGAAAATCTCTAACTTGTGCATATTTAAGTAACTTTTCATTACGGATATTGTCGATGGTATCGCGTCCTGTGAGGGTAGTAATCCGTTGAAAAAAGGCAAGTGTATGAGCGCGATCGCTACCAATTTGTCTACTCAAAATTAAATGCAAATCCAGGGTTAGAAATCAGCAAAGTTGCCTGACTAGCAGCTTACAGAATAGACTTCTTGTATAAATCAAATGTCCTCACCCTCAATCTCTCTTTGAAGCTGGGGAGATTACGCATCAAGCGCATATAATCATGAGCTTCTTATAGCGCGACGACTAGGACGCCCTTCGTCATCTACGAGGCAACCAGTACCAGAAGATGCTGTTGCTCTACTGGTACCGTAGTAGCCTTTATCTACGAGTATTACTCTTACCCCTTGAGCAGCAGCATTCCAAGTTGCCCAAGTTGCTGATGGATCGCCGCTTATGACTAGAACATCAGTCTCTAAATTCAGTTGCGAAGTCGAACTATTGCCTGACTCCGATTGATATGTATTCACGATTACATCTCCTAAAAAGTTTACTTGGCACTAAATTTTGAGTTTATTGGCTAACCCACCTAATTTTTTGCTAAAATACGATAAATACATCGTCTTACCGTATTATATAGTTATGAGATTTACATAAATTGTGCTAAAAAACAAGAGGCTATTAAAATTTATTGATATTACCTTGAATAAAATGCAGCCTGTGGCGAAAACTTTCTCAAAAAAATAAAGGACAAGAACTATACTTGTCCTCAATGGTTAAAATAATATATCCTGCATCGAATAAGAGTTAGATGAGACAGGGTAAAACTTTTAGCTTAATAGCCTGCTATGCAATTATAGTTAAGATATAAAGTACGTATTAGAGCTGATTCGTAAAGAAAATCTAAAGGGACTGTGGATGAGTAAGAGTGGAT
>NZ_JAVRCB010000056.1:0-33138 GCF_034530955.1 Nostoc sp. DedQUE05
CGAAGCGATCGCGCTTGAGCCAGTCGTCTAGAACGTCAAACCACCCTCTACTGGGGGCGCGTCCAACTGCGATGGTCATCGGACTTAAATCCTCTTTTTTTACTAAAATTGCAACGTTTCTAAGGTAGTACGGAAAGCCAATGTAACCGACTGCCGTGAGAAATTAACGTTTTTTTTGACAATCTCAACTGCTTTTAAGTAACTGAGATTCTGAGAGCTTACTGACTAGTTAAGTCATTATTTCTCAGGGTTATGACATTACACGTACCATCGGCTAGTAATCTAGCTTGTGGTAACTTAATGATTCTTAACTTATCACACTACTCAGGGTTTTTGCCTGATACGCAAAAGGAAATGAGCTATGAAACACGAACCTTATAAATAATATGAATATCAGAAATTTTACAATTTGACACAACTTTTCTCAGAAATCTAAAAAAATTTAATGTAGATGGAGGTAGGTAGATCGCTCATTTCAAGAGGTCAAAAAGAGGCAGGGAGAGGGTGGCAGGGAATAAGGGGGGCTGAAGGACAGGGAGAAAGAATTTTGATCGGCCATTGAGTAAAAAAATAGTACAACACTCCCTAAAAAATTATATCGGTAGCAGGAACATAGAAGGGCGCAGTTGAGTTTTTGTCAACGATGTTTGGTAAAATGCAGATAGTCACTTCGCTGCCACGGTCATTGATACACCTCTGGAAAACCTATGTGAAACGTTAGACAAGGAGAAAGGAAGTTGGCATATCTTGACTAATACAAATAGCCTAAGTGGTTTGTCCCGTAGTACAAGTAAGCCGGCATTATCCGGGACAGTAAAATTTGTAAGGTACAAAGTGAAAAATTTATAGTCTGCGGCAGGGTTCCCGTGGACTTGAAACATAGCTCTCCGTGCCTCCTAAGCAATAGCCGGATTGGCAAAGGAACCCACCACTCTATGCAAGAGCATTCAGTGTGCGAGTATGTGACAGCGAGTATCTCACAGGCAATGGTAGTTCAATGACGACATCAACAACGATTAACAAAGGCGATCGCCTCCTGCACCAAAATGTTCTCGGTTCTCGTCGGTTCAGTAACTACTGGTGGGCAACTATCGTTACCTTGGGAGCAAGCGGCTTTCTATTGGCTGGAATATCCAGTTATTTAAAAGTTAATTTACTCATAGTTTCCGATCCCACTCAACTGGTATTTGTCCCCCAAGGATTAGTAATGGGGTTATATGGTACCGCTGGCTTGCTATTAGCTACATACCTGTGGTTAGTGATTTTATTGGATGTTGGAGGCGGTTACAACGAATTCGATCGGGAAACTGGCGCAATCAAAATCTTCCGCTGGGGGTTTCCTGGTAAAAACCGCCGAATCCAGATTGATAGCCGCATAGAAGATGTCCAATCTGTATTAATAGACATAAAAGAAGGTCTTAACCCCCGTCGCGCCCTCTATCTACGCATTAAAGGACGGCGAGATATACCCTTAACACGGGTTGGACAACCGGTATCTTTAACAGAGTTGGAAACAGAAGGCGCAAAGTTAGCCCGCTTTTTGGGAGTATCACTAGAAGGACTTTAAGAAATTAGGGTAGAGGGTAGAGGTAACAGGGTACAGATTATTCCCTATTACCTGTCGCCTCTCCCCTAATCCCAATGCTCCTCAAAACGATAAGATACTCTGGTTAAATCGGTAACAGGCAATGCGGTTAAAAATTTCACAATTTTTGCTTTCTCTTGTGATTATCAGTGCCTTGATGTTGGGAGGATGTTCAACACAGCAAGTCGCTTCTAATAGCTCTTCTCCAAACTCGACTGCTACCTCGGCTACAACCGAGGCAAGCACCAAGACAACTACTGAAGCAACATCTGTATCTCAAACTATTAGTGAGAGTATTCCTGGACTGGCAGATTTACCGCGCCTCGAAGGCAAGGCTACTGTGGTAATCACGGTTAAAGGTTCGCCGATTACTATCGAAGTAGACGGCACTGATGCCCCCATTACAGCTGGCAACTTTGTAGATTTAGTGCAAAAGGGTGTGTACGATGGTTTAGCTTTCCATCGAGTTGTACGCGAACCCCAACCCTTTGTAGTTCAAGGGGGCGATCCCAAAAGCAAAGACCCGAAAGTTCCAGCAGATCAACTAGGAACTGGTAGCTATATTGACCCAAAAACGGGAAATGCTCGTTATATACCTTTAGAAGTTAAGCCAAAAGGTTCAGATACTCCGATTTACAATAAACCATTTGATGCTACTGCTCAACCCGTCGTATTGCCCCATAAACAGGGTGCAGTCGCAATGGCGCGATCGCAATCACCAGATTCAGCTTCTGCCCAGTTTTACTTTGCTTTAGCGGATCTAGCTTTTTTAGATGGTAACTACGCCGTGTTTGGCAATGTCACTCAAGGCTTTAATGTAGTAAACAAAATTCAGCAAGGCGATCGCATTGACTCTGCTAAAGTCACTCAAGGTGCTGAAAACTTAAAAACGCCTGGACAGTAGGAGAAAGAGGCAGGGGAGCAGGGGAGCAGGGGGGCAAGGGAAAAACTCTTAACTCTTAACTCCTCACTTTTAACTCCTAACTCCTAAATTGGTCAAAATTGTTGTTACTGGTATTGGTTTAGTTTCTGCCTTGGGTGGAAGCTTAGAGGATAGCTGGCGAAATTTAATCGCAGGTAAATCTGGAATTCGGTTACATCAACCATTTCCAGAACTTACACCACTTCCTCTAGGTTTGATTGCTGAACAACCATCTGAGTTGACAATGTTAACTCGGATGGTTGTTGCTTCTGCTTTAGAAGATTCTGGGTTAGTTGCGCCTTTAGCTGATTGTGCTGTAGTCATTGGATCGAGTCGCTCTTATCAATCGTCTTGGGAAATGCTGGCGCGGCAAATGTATAACGCGAATCATTTCCCGGTTTCCTCTTTTGAAAATTGGCTAGATACATTACCTCATTTAAATGCGATCGCAGCAGCGCGACAAATTGGTGCATCTGGTATAGTTTTGGCACCAATGACAGCTTGTGCTACTGGAATTTGGTCTATTGCCCAAGCAGCTATGCTTATCCAAACTGGGCAATGTCAACAAGCGATCGCAGGTGCAGTGGAAGCACCGATTACACCTTTAACTTTAGCTGGGTTTCAGCAGATGGGTGCTTTGGCAAAAACTGGGGCTTATCCCTTTGATTTGCACAGAGAAGGCTTAGTCTTGGGCGAAGGCGCGGCTGTGTTTGTCTTAGAATCAGCAGAGTTTGCCAAGCAGCGTCAAGCAAAAGTGTATGGTGAAATTCTCGGTTTCGGCTTAACTAACGACGCATATCATAGTAATTCACCAGAACCCGAAGGGAAAAGTGCGATCGCTGCTATCAAACAATGTCTAGAACGTAGTTGTCTATTACCAGGCGATATCGATTACATTCATGCTCATGGTACAGCTACCCAGCTAAATGACCAGATGGAGAGCATGGTAATCCAGCGTTTGTTTCCCCAAGGCGTGGCGGTTAGTTCCACCAAGGGAAGCACAGGTCATACACTAGGGGCATCTGGAGCTTTAGGTGTAGCTTTTTCTCTCATGGCGCTAAAGCATCAAATATTACCGCCTTGTTTAGGATTGCAGCAGCCAGAATTTGATTTAGATATTGTTACAGCCGCACGTCTAAGTAAAATTCGACAGGTATTATGTTTGAGTTTTGGCTTTGGGGGACAGAATGCCGCGATCGCATTAGCCAAGTGAAAACTTGTGGATTTAACTATCTGACCAACATAATATATTAATTTTTATTAAGACCCACACAGCTGCGCGCCTTTAAAAAAGGTGATTTTTAAATATTTTTATATATCAGAATATAAGATATAAAACTGTAACAAAAACTACAAAATACTTGTTTTCCCTAAAAAAAAGGATAAGCTTAAGTACAGATGATATCCGGTTCGTAAAGATACCGCGATTAGGAGAAAATTTATGATTTCAAAATCTTCGTTGCTGTCAGAACCTGCTTCTCCAGCGCATATATGCCCCTTTGACCAAGCCTGTAGTTACCTAGAAGCGGCAGCTAAAGAATTAAATTTAAATCAGGGTTTGCTAGAAATTCTCAGCCACCCGCGTAAGGTTGTCACAGTTTCCATTCCCGTGAAGCTAGATGATGGGGAAATCCAAGTTCTCGCGGGACATCGGGTACAGCACTCTGATGTTTTAGGCCCCTACAAGGGCGGAATTCGTTACCATCCGGCTGTGACACTGCGGGAAGTATCTGCTTTAGCAATGCTGATGACCTGGAAATGTGCCTTATTAGGTATTCCTTACGGTGGTGGAAAGGGTGGCATTGCTATAGATCCCAAACACTACAGTGTTGGCGAATTAGAGCGAATCAGCCGCCGTTATATCAGCGAGTTGATTAAAGATATTGGGCCTTCCGTAGATATTCCTGCGCCAGATATGGGTACTTCTGCCCGTGAGATGGCTTGGATGATGGATACTTACTCGGTAAATGTTGGTCATGCTGTACCAGGAGTTGTAACTGGAAAACCCCTTTCGATTGGTGGTTCTCTGGGACGAGAAATGGCAACCGGACGTGGCACGATGATTATTGTCCGTGAGGCGCTAGCAGATCGAGGTAAATCCTTAGCAGGAGTGCGGGTAGCTATTCAGGGTTTCGGTAACGTCGGCTGTGCCGCAGCAGAATTACTATATGAAGCAGGCGCGAAAATTATCGCCGTTTCAACTGGTGCTGGGGGAATATTCTCTGAAGCTGGTCTTGATATTCCCAAATTAAAAGTCTACGCTGCTGAAAATCGCAAGAGTATTGTGGGTTTCCCGCAATCTGTACCAATTAGCAATGCAGATTTATTAACTTTACCCTGTGATGTCTTAATACCAGCAGCTTTGGAGAACCAAATCACTGAAGAAAATGTCAATCAGGTGCAGGCGCAAATTGTCGCAGAAGCAGCTAACGGCCCGGTTACTCTTGAGGCTAACTTGGCCTTAGAGGCGCGGGGTGTGACAGTGTTACCAGATATTTTGGCGAATGCTGGCGGTGTAGTAGTCAGTTATTTAGAGTGGGTACAGGGTCTTTCTTACGTATTTTGGGATGAGGAGCGCGTCAACCGCGAAATGGAACATTTGATGGTGCAAGCCTATCGCAAGGTGATTCATCAGTCGGAGGTACGGCAAATTTCTTTAAGATTAGCAGCTTACACGCTGGGGGTAGGTAGAGTGGCTCAGGCGTTGACTGACAGAGGTCTTTATCCTTAATATTTGGGTATAGACAGCAGTTTTTAATTGAATAGATAACATATAAGGGCACAACTATAATATTGTGCCCTTATATGTTATGAATAGTCGGTGTTTTTGTTAAGCGATCGCTACAACATAACTAGTGGTCTATCGCATTATGACTCGCCAGAAGGTGCAGCAGCGTGGATTAAGTCTGGCTTCTCGTCATTAGGAGGACGCTCAATAGTTTGATCCGATGTGGGACGTTGATGGCGATTGCTAGTTTGGATCTGTACAGGTTTACCCGTCTCAATTGACTGGTAAAGTGCTTGAATAATCGAAACATCAATCAATCCTTCCGTACCTGATGGTTCTGGATCTTTATCTTCGAGAATACAATCAGAGAAGTAGGTAAATTCAGCTGCTAATTGGTCGCGATCTTCAAAAGTCCGCTCTTGAGTTTCACCATTAATTGTTAAGTAATGCTTGATTTCGCCCTGCCAAGGATATGCAGGTTCTACTCGTAAATCGCCTTGAGTCCCTACAATCTGATAGGTTGAAACACTTGCTCCTCCAAAGCTACAGGTAAATGTTGCCAAACGCTCATTTGGGAAGCGCAAGATAACGCTAGCCATTTCTTCCACTTCGCTGAAGCGTTGTTCTCCGTTATTGGCAGCTACAGCCAATACTTCAATTGGTTCATCTTGAAAGAGGTAACGTGCAGCATTAATGCAGTAAATGCCAATATCATAGAGCGTGCCGCCACCTGTAACATCTCGTAAACGAATATTGCCTTCTTCTACTTGCTGAGTAAAAACCGAGTTGAAAATTCGCGGTTCACCAATTTGCTTTGTACGCAAAATTTCAACTGCTTGTAAATTAGCTTCTTCTAAATGTAAGCGGTAGGCAATCATCAGCTTCACATTATTGTCATTGGCAGCTTTAATCATGGCCTCACACTCTTCTTCTGTTACTGCCATTGGCTTTTCACATAACACATGAATTGCCTGATTAGCAGCTCGCACAGTGTAGTCGCAATGCAAGTGATTAGGTAACGCAATATAAACTGCATCAATCTCGCCGCTTGCCAAACAGTCCTCATACTCTTCGTAGGAGTAAGTATGCTCAATACTATACTTTTTACTCAATTCTTCGTTTTTAGTGGGGTCATCTGAAACTAGTGCCACTAATTCTGAGTTTTCAGCCTGGGCAAAGGAAGGTAAGGCAGCTTGTTGGGCAAACCAACCTAAACCAACAACGGCATAACGAATTTTGTTCTTACCATTTGTAGCAGTCATTTTTCTACTCTTTGATGAAGGAATATTTTGGTAATTTTAATGCCCTAATTACGTGGAAATTATGGCTAACTATTTATGCAAACATTTGAAACAAGTGTATTCCTACATTGCTAATGCAGCTTCTACATTTGATGTCAACTTAGCTTTAATTTCTTGAAACTCTTGTCCCAATTCAGTTAGCTCTCGATCGCTCATACATTCGCGCACAGCATGAAAAATTTCGTTTTCTTCTTCCTTTACATGATGCTCAAGTGTTTCCTTCAATTCACTGATTTTTTCTCTAAATTCAGGGTTATTAGGCTTAAGCGACTTAATTTCTTCTAAAATAACTGAAATTTCTTCATGTTCTTCTTCAGCTTCTTCAACATATTTTTCAGTTTCTTCGTATTCTCGCAAAGCTGGGTAGAAGACTAATTCTTCTGTTCTTGCATGTAAGATCAATTCTATATAGATTTGATTGAATTGCTCAACCAACTTTGCACCTTTAGCTTTTTCTGCTTCTGCAAAAAGTTTCTCAACTTGGCGATGCTCTGCTTCAATTAATGAAAGAATGTCTGTTGATTTAGCTTTAGTTTTAGCCATTTTTACCTCAGTAATAATCGATTTATCAGACTGATATTTGGAGGTTAATGAATGGGAACTCGTATATTTTCAATGACTTGGGAAATGAAAACCTCATTCTTTGAGTAAGCTTTAATTTAGACTTAAGGAATATTTTCGGTATTGCACCTTGACTGAAATTCATAACCTCAGCATGATGGATGTTGAGTATGTAGCGTTAGCAACTCAAGGCTACAGCCCAAACCTTAAACACCAGTTGAAGATTCCCACACAGTAAACTACTAAATTGCTCTTGCACCTTAGAGGTTGTTTGAAAAGTGGTTGGCTGTGATTTTAGGCACTAACCGATCCCCCCTAGCCCCCCTTTTTAAGGGGGGAACCGGAATCAAAGTCCCCCAATTTATCGGGGGATTTAGGGGGATCTAGAACGTTTTGTTACCGAGAAGAAAACTTTTCAAACATACTCTTAGATAGACTCGATTTATTTTTGCTGAAACACCAAAGCTGACGTTGAAAGATGATTTGTAAAGAAAATCTTAAAGATACTCAACTCTTTGCTAAGTCTCAGTTTCAGCGAATAAGTGCTTTATTAACTTAAATTCCTAAAACCCCTATAAGACAAGTACTTTAGTTAAGTTATAAATTAGCTCTGAAATCTTTAGTGGTATAGGTCTTGAAAAAAACTAAGTTCTGCTTGTATTTGATGTTACAACAGAAATGACAATTAGTTACTTAGTATCTATGACAACTAACCTTCAGGAACAGGGATTATTGCTTCTGCGTCAAGCGCTTGATAACTCCACAGCCGATTTTCGCCCTGGACAGTGGGAAGCTATTGAAGAGTTACTCAAAGTGCGATCGCGGTTACTCGTTGTTCAACGCACTGGTTGGGGTAAAAGTCTAGTTTATTTTTTAGCAACTCGTTTACTACGAGATCGAGGTGCTGGTTTTACTCTTTTGATTTCGCCATTGCTAGCTTTGATGCGAAACTTTAGTAAAAGCGGCTTCTTCGATTGAAGCAGTACAAACTGTAAAAAAAATACCTCAAGAGACTGTTTTGGATATTCACTCACAAGATATTTACCAAGCTGTTTTACCTATCATCTTGAATCATTTACAGCAACCGAAGGATGCAAAATCTTTGGCGGAATGTTTGAATGTTAGACTATCTCAAATGCAGGATTGGTTAAATAAGGCTGTGAATGAAGGTATGGTGAGAAAAATAAACAAACCAGTCACTTATGTAATCAATCAACCAACAACTCAACTTTCTTTATTATGATGGTGTAACAGGAGGGTAGTTTTATTTTGGTAAAGGTAAAAATATTGAGCTAGAGTCAAAGATTACAAGCAATTTTGCATAGAAGCTTAATTGAGCTAAATTAAAAAAATAGTAGAAGTTTAGCTAGTTTATGGTAAAACCAATAATCCAATCAGCAACTCAAACCTTATACGACGAAGATTATTATCTATGGCTGATGACAACTATAAACCAACTTCGCACTGGTCAGTTTTCATCTGTGGATTTAGATAATTTGTTAGAAGAATTAGAAAGTATGGGTAGGAGCCAGAAGCGAGCGGTGAAAAGTTTGTTAATTCGACTTTTTGAACATCTGCTTAAACTCACATACTGGGATGTGGAACGGGAGCGCAATGAAGGACATTGGAAAGGGGAAATCAGAACTTTTCGTAGAGAGATTAAGGATGAACTCAAAGATAGTCCTAGTCTTAAGCCTTACATTTTAGAAATATTCAATCAATGTTATCAGGATGCAAGGATAGAAGCAAGCGATCGCTCTCAACTTGCCATTGACATATTTCCCTCTATACCCATTGGGTCTTTAGAACAAATCTTAGATGAAAACTGGTTTCCTGAATATAACCACAATCATCATGGTAAACCCGATTAAAATGAATACGCAACTTGGGTTTCCATAGGAGTATGCAGACGTGCAGCCGGATTTAATAGGCTTGGAAATTAGTAAGGGTGAACTAAGACGTTTGACTGGGTTCGATCCAGAAGACGTTTTTCGACCCTCTGTTCTGCGAGATGGCAAAAAGCGATTAGGGTTTTTTATCAGTGAAATGCTGGTGACGCTGGCGCTAACGCCAATAATTGTGGGCTTTGTTTACGCGTTTATTATTCTGCCAACTATTGGTTCTTCAGTTCGACTAGGAATTCTTTTACTAATTTTAGTGCCAATGCCGATATTAGTGGGACGATGGCTATGGCGACAATTAACCTGTCCTGAAGGACTGACAATACTTTTAGATGAAGTTGATAAATATCATGACCTGGTTGCTGCCATCGATATTAATGACCAATTGGCAGCATCAGGAAACGTAGAAAGCAGCATCCATGACCGAGATAAAGTAACCTCCGCCTTGCAACTAATTAGAGAAGATTTAGTCCGCGCTCTGAAAACGGAACGAATTTTGCGAGATAATAAAAAATTGCTTGCTAATAACCAAGAGTTATTTGTGAATAATTTAGCGAGTCTGCGAGCTTTACAAGTTAGTAGTCAAGCAGGCGAATACGCTCAACTGTTAAATCAATCATTGCAAATTGCGATCGATGTGCAAGCAGAAATCAGAAAATTGCAGAAAGGCTAATGAGAATGTTTGTAAAAGCGGTTACACGAGAATTTACCTGCCTCCACAGGTTAGAAAACCCTTGATTTTAGATTAGTTCACGGAGGTGGACTTTGCTTATGTAGTAGCGACTTCTAGTCGCCCAAAACTTTCCCAGAAAACAATCGCCCCGTTGACTGAAATGAGCAACAAACCCAAAATAATTGTTCTGGATGATGACCCTACAGGTTCTCAAACAGTCCACAGCTGCTTGCTGCTGATGCATTGGGATGTGGAGACTTTACGCCGTGGGTTGCAGGATGATTCGCCGATTTTCTTTGTGCTGACTAATACTAGAGCGCTAACGCCAGAGTCAGCTGCATCTGTCACCAAAGAAGTTTGCCACAACCTGAAAATTGCTTTGAAGGCTGAAGGAATTGACGATTTTTTAGTTGTCAGCCGTTCTGATTCTACTTTGCGGGGACATTATCCGATTGAAACAGATGCGATCGCCCAAGAACTCGGGCCCTTTGATGCTCATTTTCTCGTACCAGCATTTTTTGAAGGTGGACGCATCACCCGTGACAGTGTGCATTACTTGATGATTGCTGGCGTACCCACTCCAGTCCATGAAACCGAATTTGCCCGTGATTCAGTCTTCAGCTACCATCACAGTTACTTACCCAAGTACGTCGAAGAAAAGACTCAAGGACGAATTAGGGCCGAAGTTGTAGAAAGGTTTCTCCTAGACGATATTCGTGCTGGTAGTTTGGAACGATTGTTACAACTTCATGGTAATCAGTGCGCTGTTGTCGATGGTGAAACTCAAGGCGATCTCAACCGCTTTGCAGTAGATATATTAGCAGCCGCCAGTCAAGGGAAACGCTTTTTATTTCGCAGTGCAGCAAGTATTTTAACGGCAATAGCAGCTTTACCACCCCAACCCATTGCCGCCGAAAACATGGCTCAGTACGTGCGCCAAGGCAAACCAGGTGCGGTGATTGTAGGTTCCCATGTGAAAAAGACTACCCAGCAATTAGAGGCGCTGTTGCAACTAGAAGGAACTGTCGGAATCGAAGTGAATGTAGCGCGATTACTCGATGATGCAAATCAATCTGCGGCATTGCTAACTGAAATTCAAGAAAGTACACAAGCGGCAAACAAAGCTGGCAAAACACCAGTGGTTTATACTAGCCGTCAGGAACTGAATTTTAAAGATGTCAAGACACGATTGGAGTTTGGGGAAAAAGTTTCAGGTTTATTGATGGATATTGTACGTAGTTTACCATCTGATATAGGATTCTTAATCAGCAAGGGTGGTATTACTTCTAATGATGTTTTGAGTACTGGACTAGCTTTAACTTCAGCCCGTTTACTGGGTCAAATTTTAGCTGGTTGTTCAATGGTGTTAACGCCATCCGATCATCCTCAGTTTCCTGATTTACCTGTGGTGCTGTTTCCAGGTAACGTTGGCGATGCTGATGCCTTGGGGACAGTTTATCAGAGGTTGACCGTGCAAATTTGAGATTTGAGATTTTAGATTAAAGAGTCTTTTGGTTAATGTCGGACTAATATCCCGCTACGCCAACACCCCTTTTCCGTGACACAAATCCAAAATCCAAGTTGCGCTATCAGCGCACCAAAGGTGCGAACCAAAATTTAAAATCTGTTGTCTTTTGGCTAGTACTGCATGACTTCTGATTCTGCGATTCCCAATCTAAAGTCAAATTCTGCACTTCCTAATGCAGAATCAAACTCTATACTTTCCGAGGTAGAGGTAAATTCTACTGTTTCTGATGTAGAGTCAGATTCTATCCTCCCGGATGCTGAGTTAAAATCTGTCCTCCTTTATTTAAAATCAGATACTGTTCTTGGGGATGTAGAGTCAAATCCTGCTGACCCAGATGTAGAGTCAAATACTGATGCCGGATCGGATTTTATCCTAACTGATTTAAATCCCAATGAGTTAGCATTACCAGGGCATCGTGCAAATGATAATACTCAAGTCCAATTAAGAAGTAAGGAGGGACGACTTTTATTAATTTTGCCCTCAGAATCTCAAGTATCTGCCTCAGAACTCACTTGGTCAGATATTTGGCAACAAATCAGGCAACGTCTGAGTGCAGGCGATCGCTTCCGTGTCTCTAATACACCTGTGCATTTAATGGCACAAGACCGTTTGGTAGATACCAGACAACTCCAAGAACTCGCTGAGGCTTTGAGTGAAGTGCAACTCCGGCTGATATCTGTCTCGACCAGTCGGCGGCAAACTGCGATCGCTGCCGTGACTTCTGGGTATTCAGTAGAACAATTACAGCCCGTAACTTCCCTGAGTTCCGAGCCAACAGCTACAGCGATCCCCCAAGAAGATGCCCTCTATTTAGAAATGACAGTCCGCTCTGGAGTAGAAATTCGTCATCGTGGGACAGTAATTCTCTTGGGAGATTTAAATCCAGGTGGTATTGTAATTGCAGATGGAGATATTATTATCTGGGGTCGTCTGCGTGGAATCGCTCATGCTGGGGCTGGAGGCAATAGTGAGTGTCTGATTATGGCCTTGCAAATGGAACCAACCCAACTGCGGATCGCAGATGCTGTAGCTAGAGCACCAGAAAAACCGCCAATGCAGTTTTTTCCAGAGGTGGCACATATTACGCCCCAAGGAATTCGTATCGCTAGGGCAACTGATTTTTCCAGAAACCAATTCACCAAGAGCAATTAAGAACCATAAATATTTACTTAAAGAATGAAGTATATAAGTAAAGATGAAATAAAACAAATATTCATGCCTCACCCAGATCGGGGAGAACAGATATTTCTTCATACTTGATACGATACTTCATACTTTATACTGCAATTTACTGTTTTATATTTCCTGAACCCTCATTGACCGCATTTCTATCATGACTCGCATTATTGTGATTACCTCCGGTAAAGGAGGAGTGGGTAAAACCACAGTTTCAGCAAATTTGGGTATGGCTTTAGCCAAAATGGGGCGTCAAGTTGCTTTGGTTGATGCGGATTTTGGTCTGAGAAATTTGGATTTGCTGTTAGGGCTGGAAAACCGCATTGTTTATACTGCGGTAGAAGTCTTAGCCAGAGAATGCCGTTTAGAACAAGCCTTGGTGAAAGATAAGCGCCAACCCAATCTCGTACTCCTGCCGGCAGCCCAAAATCGCTCCAAAGATGCAGTCACACCCGAACAGATGAAGTTATTGGTGAACGCACTAGCGCAAAAATATCAGTATGTGATTATTGATAGCCCTGCCGGGATTGAAAATGGGTTTAAAAATGCGATCGGCCCGGCCAAAGAAGCGTTAATTGTTAGCACACCAGAAATTTCCTCAGTTCGCGATGCGGATCGGGTAGTAGGGTTACTAGAAGCACAAGGTATCAAGCGTGTTCATTTAATAATTAACCGCATCAGACCCGCAATGGTGCAGGCAAATGATATGATGTCAGTGCAAGATGTTCAGGAACTTCTCGCCATTCCCCTCATCGGGGTAATCCCTGACGACGAGCGTGTTATTGTATCTACCAATCGCGGCGAACCCTTAGTGTTAGCAGAAAATCCCTCTTTAGCTGCCACAGCCTTTGAGAACATTGCTCGTAGATTAGAAGGGGAAAGTGTCGAATTTCTGGAGATCGACTCGTCCCAAGACAGCATCTTCGCCCGGATACGAAGGTTGTTCAGGACAAAGATTGTCTAACTTACTTTTCCAGTCTCCGCGCCAGACCTATTCGTAATGATTGAACTTCTAGAAAAACTTTTTTTTCGCGGCCCTGATAGCAGTCGAACTCAAGTTAAACGTCGCCTGCAATTGGTGATTGCTCACGATCGCGCTGATATAGACCCTCAAACGTTGGAAAAAATGCGGAAAGAAATCCTAGATGTAGTCTGTCGCTATGTTGAAGTTGAGACAGAGGGCTTGGAGTTCTCCTTAGAAAGCAACCAACGAACCACAGCTTTAATTGCTAATTTGCCCATCCGCCGAGTCAAAGGTGCCATACCTGAATGGGAAAGAGGTGACAAGTCTCTGTAGTTATAATTTTAAGTATTTTTATTTAGGTTAATAGTTGTAGAGAGATTGCCCAGCCAGAGAGTGGCAGAAGAGGGATATTGTATGATAACAAAACCCCGCTTTATTTTTTTAAAAAGCGTGGTTTTAAATTAATACCGATCTTTACTTAAGCGATGTTATGAGTCAAATTAATCTTGACAATGACATCGTTGTAATCCTTGTCGCCGCCACCAGAGAGATCCTCAAAACCAAAGATATTATCAGCTAACATCTTGACATGCTGAGTCTTGTCAGCATTGGCACCCAAGAAAGTGAAGTAAACTGTTGGGTCATTGCTAGAATTGCTGTCTAACAAAGCATTAACTCCACTATCGACAATCAAAAATGGCACATAAATACTGCCGCCTTGAAAGTTGCCATTGTAGTTTCCCGTACCTTGATTACCTACCGATAAGGCAATATCACTCACCCTTTCGTTAATTGCAGCTTGTACATAACCCGCTTGTCCAGGGAGAATGTCTGCTGTGCCATCACCATTAGTATCAATGCCACCATCAGTAGCAGTGACTTTATAAAAACCAACAAAGTTGTTGTAAGATGCTTCGCGGTTAACAATGAAAGTCCCACTAATCAAGCTGTCAGTGGTGAAATTCTGCAAATCCAGGGCTTCGCCTTCTGATTTTCCTTGCAAAGATGTACCGATGGGTAATTGTTCATTAGTTTGTTGAATATTCACTTGCAAGTCATCAAAAACGGAATCGCCACGGGAACCATCTTTCCACCCTAAAGTGAAGCCACCTTCGTTTTCGGAAGTGATTTTTTGGGTAGTTGTGTCCGAGAAGATAATGTTACCTTGAGACTTCAAATAAAAGCGTAGTTGTGTACCACCCTGCAAATCGAGGATGCGGCTGAGGTCTTCTGGATTAAAGCCTGTGGGGTTGTTGGCGAGAACTGAGAAGATGATTTTGGCTCTAGAGAGGGCTTTTTCTTGATAACCTGCGGCATCTGGTGCAATGCCGTCAATAGTGCCAAGGCTGTCATCAACACTGAAGACACCGATTTCGTTGACTAATTTGGAACTGTGTCCTTTAATTTTGATTTTAATATTGACTTTGGTGAACTCGCTGGCATCGATTTCAAAGATATCATTGATGCTATTAATTAACTTGATATCAACTACGGGAGTGGGAGGTGTTTCATTAACATCAGTAATCTTGATGGTGAAAGCTTTTTCGTAGGATAAATTAGTTTGATCTGTGATGCGGACACGGATGCTGTAACTAGACTTAGCTTCAAAGTCTGGGGAAGCATTAATTAGCAGTTGATTGCCGTTAATCGTGAAGGAATCATTATCAGTGCTGCCAGTCCCAGAGACTAAGCTGTAGGTAATGGTGTCCTCTGGGTCTGGGTCAACGCCGCTGAAAGTGCCAATGGCGGTATTAGTTGGACTATTTTCTGCAACGATTAGTCCAATGGTGTCAAAGGGAGAGGAAATGTTGATTACACCAGAAGCAAGTTGACTACTGACTAAACTGCTATCTCCTCCATACTCACTATTGCCCCAAGTGACGACAGAACCATCTTCTTTCAACGCCGCAAAGCCAAAATCTGTTGAAAAGATACTGGTGACACCAGAGGTAAGTTGACTACTGACTGAACTGCTATCTCCTCCATAGTAATTCTCGCCCCAAGTAACGACAGAACCATCTGATTTCAACGCCGCAAAGGCAGTACGTGTAGAAAAGATATTGGTAACACCAGAGGCAAGTTGACTACTGACTGTACTGCTATCTCCTCCTTTAGTGTTATAGCCCCAAGTAACGACAGAACCATCTGATTTCAACGCTGCAAAGGCAGAATCTGTCGAAAAGATATTGGTGACACCAGAGGCAAGTTGACTACTGACTGTACTGCTATCTCCTCCATTGGGACTATAGCCCCAAGTGACGACAGAACCATCTGATTTCAACGCTGCAAAGGCAGAATCTGTCGAAAAGATATTGGTGACACCAGAGGCAAGTTGACTACTGACTGTACTGCTATCTCCTCCATTGGTACTATAGCCCCAAGTGACGACAGAACCATCTTTTTTCAACGCCGCAAAGGCAGAATCTGCCGAAAAGATATTGGTGACACCAGAAGCAAGTTGTTGGCTACTGACTGGAATGTTAGCTTCTCCATAGTCAATAAGGCCCCAAGTGATGACAGAACCATCTGATTTCAACGCTGCAAAGGCAGAATCTGTCGAAAAGATATTGGTGACACCAGAGGCAAGTTGACTACTGACTGTACTGCTATCTCCTCCATTGGTACTATAGCCCCAAGTGACGACAGAACCATCTGATTTCAACGCCGCAAAGGCAGTATCTGTCGAAAAGATATTGGTGACACCAGAGGCAAGTTGACTACTGACTGTACTGCTATCTCCTCCATTGGTACTATAGCCCCAAGTGACGACAGAACCATCTGATTTCAACGCCGCAAAGGCAGTATCTGTCGAAAAGATATTGGTGACACCAGAGGCAAGTTGACTACTGACTGTACTGCTATCTCCTCCATTGGTACTATAGCCCCAAGTGACGACAGAACCATCTTCTTTCAATGCTGCAAAGGCATAATATGTAGAAGAAATGTTGGTGACACCAGAGGCAAGTTGGCCAGTGACTGAACTGCTATCTCCTCCATAAGTACTATTACCCCAAGTAACGACAGAACCATCTTCTTTCAATGCCGCAAAGGCAAAAAGCTGTTTATAGGTATGACCATCTGTGATCCCACTTCTTTGTCCGCTTGGTTCTCGTAATAACTGCGTGTTACTGGTGGAGTTGAGATTAAGGGCTATTGGGGAAGCTAACACACCTGGATATTTTGCTAACCCATTTGCTGTCAAAGGCGGCTTCATTTTCCCTCGGTCTGATTGAATATCCAGTTGCCAGCTTCCGCCTTGAGTTGGTGCGCCAACTTTACCAGCAGCGGCAAATATTTCTGCTTTCGTCAACTGCGCCAATTCGCTAATAAACTCGGCATCTTTGCCGACTTGGCAACTGTAGAGGGCAATTTCGGCAACGTTCCACTGCTGCAATAATTGGGCTTGTTTTTTGATTTCTTGGCGATTGATTGGCAATGCCCCAATTTGCAAGACTCCGGGGGTTCCGTGGGCGACAATGGCTAACCGTTTTGCTTTTGTTTGTGCTATTAAGTTTGTAATCACTACCAGTGCATCGTCTTCGAGTGTGAGAGTATAACCCAAAGCTTTAGGTGACAAGGCAGCATAAAGAATCTCAAGATCCTCAACACGGCTGTCAAAGATTACCAATGCTTCACACTCAATCAATCTTAGTTGTAGCTGTTGATACTTGTAAATTCGATCTAAATTAGAATTATACCCAATACTGAAGTTAGGTTGAGGAGCTAATGATACTGTTGTCATAGTTTGTTTCTATTCCTATAAATTACTGACCAGCTAAAAGCTTGCTTAATTCGATATTTTTGAATGGGGCGCACCAGGTATTTCTATCTTGTTGTTATGAACAATAATTGCAGTTTATTTCTGCCTTCAATTCACTGTATAATTGATAACTCTTTCTCTTAATGGATATCAAATATTATATTATTTATTGAAAGAATAAAGCAAAAGTAAAAAGTTAAAAAGCACTCATAAAAAACTATCAAAAATGGTTACAAGTCCCTAAATTTATGGAACAAAATAAAAACATTTATTTGGAGATGGGTTGTAAAATAAATAATCTGTCCGTGATTATTTTCCCTAAATTTATTTATAAGGATTAAGTAGGTGGGCGTAAATATTTGTTGTTGGGATAAGGCAGGAGGCAGTAGAGAAGAGAATTTTCGCCTCGTTCATTTTTGTTAATATAGTTTGGTTTTATTCTGCCGACCTACTTATCTATTTACTTTTTACTTCTTAAAAAGAGTATTCCGCTAACTTTACTTTTGAAAGTCAGGTTTTGATTCGGTGAAATCGAATAATACCAAATCCACTTTTCTAGAACCTATTTGGAATATATAAAAAAATCCCGTTGTCGTCACTGCTGACAACGGGAGTATGTAGGATTTTTTATAACCTATCGGTAGGCAACTTGTGGGCCAGCCCAAATTTCTGTTACCTTTTTACCAAAAGTAATCGGGCGATCGCTGTCTGTTGTAGTGATAGTCTTACCATCATTAGCAACTTGCATTAATGGCCAGTTTTCCTCGCCTAATTCACCTGCACGGAATAATACGCGATCTGGTTGGCTTTTACTCCAGCCTAACAATACGGCAATTTTTTCATGTTCTTCGTCACTCACTGGAGCAACTGTGTTAGCGTGATTTTTTTGCCGATCCCAAATCACTGCACTATCTGTAGAATCACCTGTGTTAAATATACCATCAAACTTGCGTGCTAAGAAGCGATCGCCTTTTTCTGACCAGCTAACTGGAACTAATACCCCAATTTTACCGCTCGGATCGGTTTCTTCTGAAGACTCCACTTTTGCAGCCTTTACCTTTAATAAAGGATCGCTAACTGGAGTCGTTGAAGCCATCACCCACAATTTCTTAGTGTGCATATCTTGGACAAACATCACGCTGGTGACACGGCTGTTGTACATTTGGGGTTTTACCTCCAGTTGCACCCGACTATAAACAGCATATTTACCATCTGGAGAAATCACGGGTACGCTGCGATAGTGACGCACTCCAGAACCACCATTAGCAGCAACAGCTTCTTGAGTTGCTGTAATCCATTTCCAAGGAATCGGATGAGGACTACCTATTGGGTCTATTTGTTCTGCTTGGGACTCATTCGCTGGTTCCACAACAGGTATTTCCGTCGTTGTGGTTGATTGAGATTCTCTAATAGCTGGTGCTACTTGAGTTGCTGTCAATGATTCAGTAAAAGATTTTTCTCTAGAGAGATAATTTTCTTGTCCTCTCAAAGACTTGACATTAGCAGCTTTAAGTTTGCGGATTAAATTAAGTTGACTAACAGGAACATCTGTTGATGGTGCGAGTTCAACTGCTGCCAAAGAATCGGGAACAGTTACATCACTTACATCTAAATCGCTGCTTGAGAGATAATTATCTACTTCAGTTGAAGACTCAATTTTATTTGCTGGTAATACTTGCGGTTCCTGAACAGCAGTACTTTGTGTTGGTACAGAGTCAAATTCTTCTGTTATCGATTCGATTTGATCTGTTTTTAATGTTTCAGCTATCTCAGGTTCCCCAACTACAGCTATTTCCTTTGATCCAGAGTCAGATTCTTCAGTTATCGAAGTTAGTTTATGTACTTCGGATCTTACTGGGATCGTGTGAGCCGATGCTCCTAATAAAGGTGCAATCAGTATCACAACGACAACGTAATTGAGAAATGGTTGGGTGCGGAACCATCCTGACAGCAAAAGGGGTTTAAGCATTTGTAGACTCTCTAGAGGGGGCAATTGCTATGTGAGAAGCAATACATCAACAGCAACGAGCAGGTGGTAGTTATATGTATAACAAGAAACTAAAACTAATGACGAAATAATATCTTCAAAGTTTGCAGAGGTTTACAAAAATTAAGTATCATTGTCTACACCTTTTCTTGCTTAGATACGGAATATTTTTTGGCAAAAATATGCGAGTATAGTAAATATGCTGAGAACTCAGTAATTACTACACGATATATAATGTTGCTATACCCAAACACACCAAAAATAAGTCTTGGTTAAAAATATTGAGGATATAGTTTGAGGAATGAGGCTGGCGAACAAGAGTTAGATAACTCAGCTATCGGGGATCGTACTAGCGATCGCTAGTACACAGCAAATAAGCTAGGTTACACACTAAATATAACAGCGCAAACCCTCATGATAGTAAACGTGAGGCGTTAATTAAAAACCTGGGAAAGCGGACGCATAATACATCATACTCAGAATATATTGCTATCAGCAACCCAAAGTTATAAATTGCTATCTAAACTACAGAAGTAGTTAGAAGACGCAATAGTTTTTCGGAAATGTAACTACATTTAAAGTTAATTTCAAGCAGAGGATCGGGAACACAACAAAATTCACTCGGTAGATGCTCTAGCGACTCGCAAAGAAAAACCACTAAGTGATTAGTTTCACTAGAGGCAAATGCGGCTGATACTAGCTGTTACGCTTGTCAACTTAACTATTAAATTAATCAAGCAGCCTTTGGTTTCATGAATACGAAGATATTGTACCACCAAACAGCCAATATTATTTACAGCTAACAACTGTATTTTGCAACTGCGTCCCGAATACAGAAACCTGCTAGATGCAGGCTTAGTGAATTCTGTTTCAACATGCAACTTAAATAGACCTCTTGCAAAAATATATTTTTGCACTCTTAGGGTAAAGGGTAAAGGGAAAGGATTTTGAGTTTCTTTACCTTTTACCCCGACAAATGCCAAGAAGTCTAATGTTGTCAGTTATGAAGGGCGCACTTACGATGAACTAATGACTCACGACTAAAAACTACTAATTATTAATGAAAATTGTATTTTTTGGTACACCTCAGTTTGCTGTACCCACCTTGGAAAAATTATTGAATCATTCAGAATTTGAGGTACTGGCGGTTGTCACCCAACCAGATAAACGCCGAGAACGCGGAAATAAACTTACGCCAACACCTGTAAAAGCGATCGCTATTGCTCACAACTTACCAGTATGGCAACCCGAACGGGTGAAAAAAGACAAAGAAACTTTAACTAAACTCAAACAATTAGATGCAGATGTGTTTGTTGTTGTCGCTTATGGACAGATTTTATCGGCAAAAATCTTGAATATGCCAAAATTAGCTTGCATTAATGTGCATGGCTCGATTTTACCCAAATATCGCGGTGCGGCACCGATTCAGTGGTGTTTGTATAACGGAGAGAAAGAAACGGGGATCACCACCATGTTGATGGATGTGGGGATGGATACCGGCGCAATGCTCCAAATAGCCACTACACCGATTGGATTACTGGATAATGCCCAAGATTTAGCCGACAGACTAGCAGAGATTGGTGGGGATTTGTTGATAGAAACTCTGTTAAAGTTGGAACGTAAAGAAATTCAACCAATACCTCAAGATAATTTAGCAGCTACTTATGCGCCTCTAATTCAAAAACAAGATTATGCTTTAGATTGGTCAAAAAGCGCGCTCCAATTACACAATCAAATCAGAGGCTTTTACCCTAACTGCACCGCTACCTTTCGTAACAACCTGCTGAAAATCACCGCTTCTGCTCCTCTTGGTTCTGTGAGCGAGCGCGATCTCCCACCAGAATTACAAGAATTAGTGCATAAATTGCCTGATTTGTCAAACGTATCAGATCGACCGGGAGTTGTAGTCAGCATTGTCAAAGGAATTGGCGCGATTATCCAGACTGGGGAAGGTTTATTACTGTTGCGAGAAGTTCAGCTAGCTGGTAAACGTCCCCAGTCTGGATGGGATTTTGTTAATGGTACCCGCTTAACTGTAGGAGAAGTTTTTGGTACGGGAAGCTGATGGGGATGGAAGAGATGGAGGAGAATAACTTTTAACTCCTCACTTTTGTACAGACGCGATTAATCGCGTCTCTCCGAAGACTTTTCATAAAAACGGCAAGATTCGCAAGGGCCATCGGGGTTGACTGCACAGCGAATGAGTTCTGAATGAGCATTGTAGCAGCAGGTGGCATCGCCGACTACCCAACGTCCCGCTACCAAACTTTTCTCAGATGGTCGTTTAGCAGACTGTACATAAATGGCAATATTATGCAAGCGGTAGCGCCCAGCTTGAAGTTTGTATCTATGACGGCGCTCTAAAACCGCGTAGGTTTTACCTTCAAAATCAAGATAGTTTCCGGGTTGGGGTGTCCAATCAAGTTGCACTCTACCGAGGGACTCACGCGGGTGCGTCAGAATCACCTCAGTTGGTAAAGAGTCTGGCTCCATAAGCTTATGTGATTTGATTTACATTATAAGGATAGTATCGCGATCGCTTTCTTTAGCTTACCGAATTTAGATTACAATTATTGATTCACTCTTCGCGTCCCTAAAGATTATGGCAACCAAAAGTTAGGTAGGATAGATTTGCTCAAGTCACGCAAAGTTTGGTTGAGCGATCGCGCCACTTGGATATGCACTTCATCCTCTTCTACAGCTAAAATCTCAGATGGCTGACCTTCTCCCAAATAAGACACCACCAAATTCGCCGCCTCCAAACCAGTAACATAAGCCTTTTCCTGCGACCAGGAACCATGACGGTTCACAATCCAATCCCCACTCATAAACACATTCTCAAAGCTTGTCTTGGCGGGCAACATATAACGATAGCTGCCAGGTGCAAAGTGAGTTACCGCTTGAGGTAGCCGAATTACACTGCTATCAATAATCTTTGCCTCCCGAAAGGCTGGTACGCAAGTTGCTAAATAACCTTGAACGATTGCTAAAATCTCCTCATCACTCAAATTGAGAAATTGATTTGCGTGATAGAAATCAGCTTCAATCACTGTTCCCGGCTCATCCCGATATTCATCATGTAGAGCATTCAAATCAAAAAACGTCCAACCTGTACTTGCGTCGAATCCAAAACAAGCATTAGAAGGACGAGGAATATCAATTTTACGGTCAAACCATATTCGCGTGGCTAAAACATCAATTGCTCCTAAATTGCTCAAATTACGGAATTCTTCACGACTTTGTAAACTAGGGCTAGTTGAGACAATTTTCTTCATCCCGGTGATTCCAACCGCAAAAATTACGGCATCTGCTTCAATTACTTCATCACCACAAACCACACCCTTAACTTGATTACTATTAACAATTAAGTCTGTAACCCGACGCTTAGGCAATACTCGCGCACCAGCTTTTTCAATTCGTTCCACCCAAGGACGAAATATCTTTTCTCCGACAGTTCCCCGACACCAAACCACATCAAAATCTGGTTGATGAGCCAGAATAAAAAAGTAAAGCATCCCTAAAGTTGCGGCGGCTGAACACTGTTCGCCAGGGGCAAATAAGCCCACTAATAACATCGGTTCAAAAGCATCGCGGTAAAGTCGCGCAGCAACGTTAAAGTCTTTGAACAATTCACGGGCAGTTACAAAATCATAGCGCCGCCAAGCTGCATCGGAATTATCAAAATCAACGACAGCATAAAGTAAAGGTAGGGCGCTGAGACGGTCAATTAGTGGCAGCCGTTTAAACTGAGTGTAGAGAAAAGTTCCCAGTGGCGAGGGTAGTCGCGGTAAGTCTTGAAAAATTGGTGATTCAACTTCCAAACCTGCTGGCGAATATTGCGAAGAACGAGTCCAAGTAGTAAAAGGATTAATTTCTAATTCATTGATTAGGGAAAAAATATTTTTGTAAGGATACCAGAAGCCATGAATGCCAGCTTCCACAGATTTGCCGGCTGCCGTTTGCCAACCTGCCACCAATCCACCAGGATAGGGGCCTGCTTCCAGAAGTGTCACATCATAACCTTGTTTTGCCAAATGGTAAGTTGCTCCTAAACCAGCCCAACCAGCACCTACAACTACCACCCGTTTTTGTTGTAACCCTCCTACCATCACAGCCTCCAATTGTTGCAGTCTCTCAACTAATGTATACGAACTTGTGTTGCGATCGAGTAAGGGTTGTCATTATAGCGGTTTTCACTTGGATGCAATAGGCTCTTTGCTAGCACATTCCATCGAATTTAAAATAGTTATAAACTTTAAAACAGGCTTAGGGAAAGCCGTTCAGTAAAAATCACTTGCGGTTAATGCTGAGTTAAGAGTATAACAGAAAACAGAATTCACTATTGATGAGGATAATCATAATGTCTCAATTAGCAAATGTAAAATCCAGTCTAAATGACTTTGAATTACGAGATGGAATTTATTTTCCTAGCGACTATGAACAATTAACTAATACTCAACATAAAAAAACATGGGATGCAATTGGTAAAACATACTATGGTTCCCAAAAAATTGAAAAAGTTGCAGCAACATCACCCATTAAACAAGATTACACTCTGCTAACTGGTACACCTGGAGGTACTTGGAACAAATTTCCGTTGAATAAATCTGTCGGTTCTATTCTAGAAATTGGTTCTGGTTATGGCCGCGCACCTTTACATCTTTCTAAAGCGAAAAATCTGAAATGTGAAAAATATTATGGCATTGATATTTCTGAACCTCTATTGCGGAGGTTAGTCAAGGTTAAACAAGAATACAATTTTTTTCCAGAAGCGGAATTTAACTTGATTTGCACTTCTGCTGAGACATTGCCTTTAGAAGATAATTCTATAGATTTGGTAATTTCTAACTGCGTTTTTATGCATATCCCAGATGCACAATTAAGAAATTTATTGGCTGATATATGTCGTGTGCTAAAACCAGGCGGAATTTTTGTTTTTAATCATTCCTTTCACAATAAGTCCTGTCCTTCTCATATTATCCATAATTTTATCAGAAGGCTGAACCCATTTGTGAGAAATCCGGTTTATCTCAAGCAATATTCATCTGCTGAAATAGAAGAAATGTTAGCTACTGCTGGGATGAAAGCCAAGTGTCCAGAATACATTGTCGAACCAACAGCAGAGTATGCAATTTTGCCGGAAACTATCAAAGGGATTCCCGTGCCGTTTGCTAATGCCATCAACAGAAGTCTCAAGCCATCAGATAATTTCAAAGAAACTTTGGCTTACGGTTTTAGTGCCTACAGTACGAAACTGGACTAATTAAGAAACTCTCTAGTTTTCACAATGAACTGAATACAAATAATCTACAAAAGCACAACATTGTTGTGCTTTTACTTTTGTAATAAATGCCTTTTAATTACAATAATTATCCATAGATGATTATAATATTGTGTCTGATTAATTAGTTATAATTCAATACGCTTGGTTTAAGGGTTATTGGCGTAGTCTTTCTGCAATAAATCACGTCTTTATATCAAGGTTTTGGACTTATCTGAACTGTATTTATTTTTAAATCAAAACCTTCTCGACGACAAATAATGTCATAGTAAACTAGAGATTTAATAGATTGCCAAAAGGGCATTAATATTATGCTAGTGATTAAATTTAAAATTATCAGTAGTAATGTACTGATAAACACTTTATTTTCATTAGCCCAATCTCCAGATAACAATAAGGAGATTAGTTGTATTAAAATGTTGAATCCTTTACTATAAATCAACCATCCTAAAATTTGTATAGGCAAAGTAATTACAAATGATATAAATATAATGGTAATAATCCGCCATGTTAAACCCTTGGTTAGTTGTCTACTTCTCTTAATTGCGCCAATGAAGTTAGTATCATCTTCTATTGCTAGAGGTAAATCAGTAATGAAGAAACGCGAGTAAAACCACAGAGGGCTGAAATAAACAGCTATAGCTATAGGAATAATGATGATTCTAAATATAGTATTGTCAAAGGGATTTGCTTGATTGATTGGTTGAGATATGGTACCAAAGATTGTTGCTAATATTCCATATATTATTCCAGCAATTATTGAAATTCCAATGTAAAAAATAAAAAATTGTAGTAAACATATTAATATAACTAGAATTGCAGTTATGAGAAATTGCCAAAATCTTTTTTTAATCTGAATTTTTGCAAATTTTGAACTTTCTGGTTGAGCACTAATTTCACTAAACGCTAAACGGGAAATTAAACCAGCGAACGCATAAAATTTTGCCCAGCCATAAATCGGGACTATTAGCCATAAATGGGCAAATAATGACAGGCGAGAAAATTTTTTGAAATTTGAACGATATAGATAGCTAGCAAGGCTAACAATATTACCAATATTAAACTGCTGCGTAAGATTTGGAAGCATAGGAACTAGGGACTAGGGATTAAGAACTAAGAGGATGTTTTAAAAGTTGAAACCAGTCAAAAATTATGCAAGTCGTCTGATCGTAATACGAATCATGGCAATATAGATGAATGTCTCTGAGGTTTCAGGAAGGCGTTCATAATCCAATACGGTTCAGTAAGCGCTAAAAAGCTTATTAGTGATGTTAAATCTCCAAGCTTCGACTCGTTGTTGAACCTGATATGACTTATAGTTACGGAAGATTTAAGGTTGCCCAATAAAGATTAAATTCGCCAGAACTTGTACTTTTGTTAACTCGCGCACGAGACGTTGAGCTTGATATTTATAAAGTGGTATTGGCAATACTCTAGGCAAATTATTCATCCATTTCCTAGCATCAGTTGAACTACATCCCGTAATCAAAACTATCTCTTCAGTGCCATACATAATGGCATTTGTAGTTAGAGCTTTTTCAATCTGCACTTGCCAAAGACGAGGCAGCATTTCACCCCATTCAATTCGCTGCAAACTACTGCTTGTGGCTAAAACAATCAAGCGATCGCCAGCATCAAGCTTAACATCATACCAGGGCATTAAAGAGTAATTGTCTCGCTGATATTTCTGGTAGAGAATCGGTACAACACTGTAGCCAGATGCTATTTCAGATAAAAGCAATCCATTCAAGGTATCGCCATTTTCAATTTTGTATTCCGTCACCATGACTATTTGCTCATTCAAGTGAAACAAGCTCAGAACATTTTCTCCAAAAGCAGCACAAGCAAAAACTTCTGCCGACAAAGCCGCGCCACATATAACTTGAGCATAAGGGAACAGAGGGGCGATATTATCACTAAATTGGCGGTCTTGAGAGCGGATAATCAAGGTAGTGGCGGGATTCATTGCATGAGCCATCAAACCAATTTCCAGATTTTCCATATTGTCGTCCCCAACTAAAATGATGCTTTTAGCATGGGAGATATTCGCCTTAGTGAGTGCTTCGGTAGCATTACCAACGATAAGGGGCATATCGGGTAAAGTTTCTTGGTCGAGAGTGGTAGGATGAATTCCTACTAACGGCTGGTTGAGTTCTTGCAAAAGAGCAGCTACTTTTTGTCCCAAGCGATTTAAGCCAATAATTATCAGATGGTTGCGTTGTGGTATTGGAGGGCGGGAATTGAAAAAAAGGAATCTTGAAGTGACGAGAGCATCAGTCAGCAATGCATATAATACTCCTACGAAAGCTTGACCTGTCAACGTCATTCCCAGGCTAAACAACCGCAACCACCAAGGGATATCGTCTGAAGGTTTTGATTGCGCTGCAAACTCAACACCGCCAAATAAATCTCCGTATCCTCCCAAGAGCAAAATTGCTGTCGCATAAAAAGCTTCTTGGATGCTGATATCAGGATAATATAAGCGGTAAAGAACTATTCCAACAAACCACAGGATGAGTACAGTAATCGCATAAATTGTTGCAATTCGCCGGATTTGATTTTGGCTTTGGTAGTAAGATTGCCAAAATTGCACTATTTTATCCTTGAGATTTTTCGCTGTGATGCCTTGGATAAACTGTTGCAACTGCCACTTTTGGTTATGAGATTGCCGGCGTTGTTCAGAGAAAGCTAAATCGTATGCAACATCTATGTAAACTAGCGTGTCTCCTACCTGCACTTCTGCCTCTGGATTCCAGCCAAACAATTCTTTGATTGGGTTAGATGAAACAGGTGTATGACTCAAGATGCGGCGAGTTGTGAGATTGAGTCTATGTACTGGCTTGCCATTACACCAGCTATCCTTCGGTTGTACCTGGTGCTTTATCACTTGCAACAGTTGCCCTTCTAAGGTGAAATATCCAATAGCTTCAGAACCAAGGGCTGTCAGAGCGAAGGCATGAGCTGAAAGATGAGTAGGTTCAAAGGCAACAAAATTACCGAGATTTTCCCACAAGAGTTTGTTGAAATTTTGTTTGTCAGAACGTACAATCAAGCGAACGTGCGGATTAAGACGCCGTGCTGCAAAGGCAGCTTCTATATTTATCCGCTCATTTCTGGTTACTAAAAGTATAGAACGACACTGACATATACCTGCCCGCTCTAAAACACTTGGCTGGCGGCAGTCTCCTACGATCAACTTTTCTAGTAAGTTAGGTATTTCTGGGACTTCCCAATGTTCGGGTTGCACATCCTCAATAGCACTGACTTTAACATCGTATTCCTTGAGGATTGCAACGCAATGTTGCCCTAAACTTTTGAGTCCGCATACTAAGAAAAGGTCTTGGGGTTTTTTTTGATTGCTGCTAGGAGGGGGATGCACTTTCTGTTGACGGTAGTATTAGATACTGCTAACAGGATGTGTTTACTAGGGTTTTTACACTTTGGTAATTCCTAACAATTTTACCAGTTGGTTTCAAGATGAGTATCAAACGATCGTAAACCATATCGAATTCTGATATTTGATACCCAACTGAAGGCGAATCTTGTTTAAAGCTTGGATAGTTTTTGGGATTTACTTGATTGATTGTGATGTAGTTTACCAACTTTTTCCAACATATTAAAGCTAAAGTTGGTAAATTAGGGATTAGTTGAGCTAATTCTTCCCTTTGCAACTATGCCATTGGATTTATCGCCTCTTTGGATATCACTCAAAACTTCATTACTTGCCACATTTATCACCTTCTTTTTGGGTATCGCTGCTGCCTACTGGATGCTGGGATATCGTGGCAAAGGTAAATCGTTGATTGAGAGTATCTTGATTGCGCCCCTGATTTTACCGCCCACAGTTGTCGGGTTCTTGTTGCTGCTATTTTTTGGCAAAAATGGCCCTGTAGGGAAATTCATGGGGGCTTTTGACTTCAGCATCGTCTTTACTTGGTATGGTGCGGCGATCGCAGCCACAGTAGTTTCTTTCCCTTTAATGTATAAAACTGCACTGGGAGCCTTTGAACAAATAGATGGTAATCTGCTGCGAGTAGCTAGAACCCTTGGTGCAAATGAAATCACAATCTTTTGGCGCATCAGTTTACCCTTAGCACTACCCGGCATTGTCGCCGCCACAATGCTCGCTTTTGCCCGTGCTTTGGGAGAATTCGGCGCGACATTGATGTTGGCTGGTAATATTCCTGGACAAACGCAGACAATCCCAATGGCGATTTATTTTGCAGTGGAAGCAGGAGCAATAAATGAGGCTTGGTTTTGGGCGATCGCAATTATGGCGATTTCTCTCTCTGGAATTATTGCAGTCAACTTCTGGCAAGAACTGAGGGAAAGAAAGAGAGCAGGGGAAGCAGGGGAAGCAGGGGGAGCAGGGGGAGAAATTCTCTACAACCCGCAATCTACTTTTGAATCTGGTGGATTGTTAGTCAACATTGAAAAAATACTTCCTAGCTTTGATTTAAAAGTTGCTTTCAGTACTGATGAGCAACCCTTGGGATTGTTAGGAGGTTCTGGAGCAGGTAAGAGCATGATTTTGCGCTGCCTTGCGGGGATAGAAACGCCGACAACCGGGCGCATAGTTTTAAATGACAGAGTTCTGTTTGACTCCGAACAAGGAATTAATCTACCCAGCCGCGATCGCCGCATCGGTTTTTTAGTGCAGAATTACGCGCTGTTTCCGCACATGAGTGTGGCACAAAATATCGCTTTCGGTTTGCCCAAAAAACTATCGGCTGGGAGTATTCGGGTACAGGTTGAGGAGCAACTAATAGCGATGCAGTTGCAGGGATTAGGCGATCGCTATCCGCACCAACTTTCTGGGGGACAACAACAACGGGTAGCCTTGGCAAGAGCATTAGCAAGTCAACCGGAAGCATTGCTTTTAGATGAGCCGTTTTCCGCACTTGATACACATCTGCGTAGCCAATTAGAGCAGCAAATGACAGAAACTCTAGCTGGCTACCAAGGTGTGACTCTATTTGTCACGCATAATATGGAAGAAGCTTATCGGATTTGTCCGAATCTATTGGTGTTGGAGCATGGCAGAGCCGTTCATTATGGTAGCAAACATGAGATTTTCCAGCATCCTGCTACCGTTAGTGTCGCCCAACTTACTGGATGCAAAAACTTCTCCCGTGCTGTTCTCCAGTCATCACAACAGTTGGAAGCGATTGATTGGGATTGTACTCTGCAAGTAATTGAACCAGTCAAGAGCGAATTATCCCACGTCGGCATTCGTGCCCATCAGTTCATTTTTACCAACGACTCATCACAGGAAAATACCTTTCCCTGTTGGGTAGTACGAACAAGTGAAACGCCTCATAGAATGACATTATTTCTCAAGCTACATTCGGCTGGCAAGAATTCTCAAGATTATCATCTGCAAGCTGAAGTCTTCAAAGAAAAATGGGCGATGATGAAAGACAAACCTTTTCCTTGGTATGTGCGTTTAGATCCTCTGCGGTTGATTTTGATGGAGTGAACGCAGAGATATATGTAACAGATGGCGTTGCATAAAATGCTTGTGGAGGGTTGGGTTATATCGTGTCCGGTAAAAGACTTATCATTAAGTGCGCAGGGGGGCAGAGGAGCAGAGGAGCAGGGGAGCAGGGGAGAGGGTTTTGTATTTTCTGCACAGATGTATCGAATCACAAGTAATTAGCCGGACATGATATTAGACTACAACCTGAAAACCGTCGTACTCTAGTTCACTGTAAAACAAGAATTGTATCGCCTAAAAGGCGATCGCTGCTGATATTTTGCAATTAGACCATACACTAGCGTACAAGTTAGAAAGTATGGGGTTAGCAAAACTAAATAGTAATCAATTGACTATAGAGATCCTAAATTATTTATGAAAAAAAATCATACTCCTTGAGTTTAGAAAAGTCAAAAATTTTAAAATGGATTATAGCTTAAATAATGCCTTTACTACAGTAAAAGAATGATAGGAAGAATAAAGTTCTTCTTACAATCGTTTTGCTTGCAGCAAAATATCTTTTACAGGATTCTTTTGTGGTGCATTGGAGGCAAATCTGAAGCAGATGAGCAGCCATTGTTCTTTTTCAGGTTCAGGATTTAATGAATCTAGATAATCTTAAATTTGCTGCGAACGATTATAGCTTGCACCATCACAATTTTATCATCTATGGAGGTGCTCAAAGCGTTTAGACTCAGACAGGCTGAAATTATTGATAATAGTATCAATAAGGTTAATTTGGACATGAGCTTTAGAAGCGATCGCGAAATGTCTAATTGAACTTCAATGCCTGAAAGCTTTGTTCTCGTTGGATTATAGAAAATATCAAGATTTTCAACTTAACCAGCAGAATGTGATTTTTTATGTAGTTTATAATAATTTATACGTAGTACAAATCGGTAATTTTACTGTGGTCATCATTAGTTTTTGTAAATAGTCTTAGGTTGATTAGCTCGCCTGCGTTGCCAAAAGATCGTTGCTTTTGTTTGATTACTTTGTGATATGTAACCCAACATAATTAACGCTCTTTTATTACTCTCATTAGAGAATATTTAAACCCTTGTTTTTTCGAGCTTGGTTCCAAACAAGAGTTTTTTATATTTACCGAGCAAGCGAGACTTTGAAAAAGATTCAAACTCAGCATCTTTTTTCTCTCACCAGAAACATAAACACTGTGTATTTTGTAAGATAAATTATGTTGAACCCAAGACCTATCAAGATAGCTACCAAGTCTACTCAAAACCTGAATAAGAAAATTTCTGTTAATCGCCTAGTTTTCATCGATTCACAGGTGGACAACTACCAAACCTTGGTAACAGGTGTTTTGCAGAATACTTCTGTCGTAATTCTAGATAACGACCGGGATGGCATTGAGCAAATTAATCAAGTGCTGGCATTGCATCAGGGAATCAATAGTCTGCATATTGTTTCTCACGGCGCACCAGGACGAGTCTATTTAGGGAACAGTCAACTCAGCCACGAAACACTCAATCGTTATGCAGCGCAACTGATGGGTTGGGCAAGTGCGTTGAGTGCAGATGCACAACTGCTACTGTACGGTTGTGAAGTAGCTCAAACAGAGCAAGGCATGGCATTTGTCCAGCGCCTGAGCGAACTGACAGGTGTAGTAGTAGTGGCATCTGATAATTTAACAGGCAGTGCTGCATTAGGCGGTGACTGGGCACTGGAAGTGAACACGGGGGTAATTGCTCCTTCTTTAGCGTTCCAGCCAGAAGTTATGGCAGCCTACGCTTCAGTACTAGCTGTAGTACTTCCTGACACCAGCTTTAGCAGTGATGGTAAAGTCACTACTGATTTAGGCTTTATTGCTATTGATATCGGCCGCAGTGTTGCTTTACAAACCGACGGCAAAATTATCGTTGCAGGAGACAGCAACGGTGACTTTGCCTTAGTGCGTTACAATACTGATGGCTCGCTCGACACCAGCTTCAACAGTAATGGCAAGGTTACTACTGATTTAGGCTTACTCAGCATCGACATCGGTTACAGCCTTGCTATACAAGCGGATGGTAAGATTATCGTCGCCGGAACTAACGGCACTGACTTTGCTCTAGCACGTTACAACAGCAATGGCTCACTTGATACTAGTTTTAGCAGTGACGGCAAGGTTACTACTGGTTTCGGTCTTACCATCGATATCGCCCACAGCACTACTGTACAAGCAGATGGCAAGATTATTGTCGCCGGAACTGACGGCACTGACTTTGCCCTAGCGCGTTACAACAGTAATGGCTCACTCGACACTAGTTTTAGTAGTGATGGCAAGGTTACTACTGATTTCGGCTTACTTGCCATCGACATCGTTTACAGCACTGCTGTACAAGCAGATGGCAAGATTATCGTCGCCGGAGTGAGTAACGGTGACTTTGCCTTAGCACGTTATAACAGCAATGGCTCACTCGACACTAGTTTTAGCAGTGATGGCAAGGTTACTACTGATTTCGGCTTACTTGCCATCGACATCGTTTACAGCACTGTTGTACAAGCAGATGGCAAAATTCTCGTCGCCGGAGAGAGTAACGGTGACTTTGCCCTAGCACGGTACAACAGCGATGGCTCACTCGACACTAGCTTTAGCAGTGATGGTAAGGTTACTACTGATTTCGGCCTCCTTCCCAACGAAATTGCCTACAGCCTTGCTGTACAAGCAGATGGCAAGATTCTTGTGGCAGGAGTGAGCAACAATGACTTTGCTCTAGTCCGTTACAACAGCGATGGCTCAATCGACACCACTTTTGACAATGATGGCAAGGTCAATACTGATTTAGGCTTAGGCTTACTCACCCTTGACATTGCCTATGGACTTGTTCAACAGCCCGATGGCAAGATTATCGTCGCTGGAACTGACGGTACTGACTTTGCTGTGGTGCGTTACTTGGTTGACGAAGTTCCTACAGACTTGGGGTTGAGCCAATTAAATGTTAATGAGAACGTTGTTGCGGGAACAGTAATTGGTACATTTACCACCACAGACGCAGATGCAAGCGACACATTCACCTACAGTTTAGTAACCGGAACTGGCGATACCGATAATAGTGCATTCACAATTGTTGGTAATCAGCTTAAAATCAACGCCTCCCCAAACTTTGAAACCAAATCTAGTTACAACATCCGAGTTCGGACAACTGATTCGGGTGGAGTTACTTATGAGAAAGCATTGGCGATCGCAGTTAACAATCTCAACGAAGTTCCTACAGACTTGGGGTTGAGCCAATTAAATGTTAATGAGAACGTTGTTGCGGGAACAGTAATTGGTACATTTACCACCACAGAC
>NZ_JAVRCB010000056.1:33238-47968 GCF_034530955.1 Nostoc sp. DedQUE05
CAGTTTAGTAACCGGAACTGGCGATACCGATAATAGTGCATTCACAATTGTTGGTGATAAGTTACAAATCAACAGTTCCCCAGACTTTGAAACCAAATCTAGTTACAACATCCGAGTTCAGACAACTGATGCAAGTGGAGTTACTTATAGCAAAGAGTTAACAATTGCAGTTAACAATCTCAGCGATCCTGGTGCTAACGATGCGCCCACAGATTTGACAGTAAGTCAGCTAGCTGTTAATGAGAACGTTGTTGCGGGAACAGTAATTGGTACATTTACCACCACAGACGCAGATGCAAGCGACACATTCACCTACAGTTTAGTAACCGGAACTGGCGATACCGATAATAGTGCATTCACAATTGTTGGTGATAAGTTACAAATCAACAGTTCCCCAGACTTTGAAACCAAATCTAGTTACAACATCCGAGTTCAGACAACTGATGCAAGTGGAGTTACTTATGAAAAAGCATTGGCGATCGCAGTTAACAATCTCAGCGATCCTGGTGCTAACGATGCGCCCACAGATTTGACAGTAAGTCAGCTAGCTGTTAATGAGAACGTTGTTGCGGGAACAGTAATTGGTACATTTACCACCACAGACGCAGATGCAAGCGACACATTCACCTACAGTTTAGTAACCGGAACTGGCGATACCGATAATAGTGCATTCACAATTGTTGGTGATAAGTTACAAATCAACAGTTCCCCAGACTTTGAAACCAAATCTAGTTACAACATCCGAGTTCAGACAACTGATGCAAGTGGAGTTACTTATGAAAAAGCATTGGCGATCGCAGTTAATAATCTCAACGATCCTGGTGCTAACGATATACCAACCCTGACGAAGAATACTAACGATATCTTTACTATCCAAGGTAAAGGTAACAGTGACAAAGCAACACTCTCAGTCAAGCTGACGGGACAGGGTTCTAAGCATCTTTATGAATTGGGAGTCTTTGCTGTAGATGATGAACAAGGGAAGATTCAAGGTATTGCCCCTTCAGATGCTGGTTACACTGAAGCAGCTTTGAAAAGATCCAAGGTGATTCTCTCGTCGCTTACCAATTATCCTGTTGGATTTAATACTAATTTAGCTAGTTTGGAGGAATTTAATTCTGGTCAACACCTAAGATTTTGCTTGGTACGCGATAGCACTACTGATAGTATCTTGGCTGGACAAGCTGCTTTTACAGATGTACTGATTTCCGATCCGACAAATGTTAAAATCGCAAGCTTGGGTAATAATAACTTCTCCTTGTCTTGGAAAGCTAGCAACGGTTCTGAATTCCAGGATTTGATGGTAACAATTCAGGCAACAGATGAAGATTTGCCTTTGGGTGGAGCTTCCCAAGGAAAGCATCAAGGAGAACTCCTTGATTTCCGTGGTGTGACACAACAGGTAAAAGCTGATTTTGCCGTCAATAGAGAAGCTGCATACGACAATTTTGTCGGTTTTTATCAAGTGGCTGATGAAAATGGTGGTATCGATACCAACGGCGATGGTACAGCAGATATTCTCGTAGGGCAAGCTGGTTATGCTGAAGCTGCTATACGTGGACGTGTTGCAGGCATTGACTTGATGGTGAATAATCAAGGTAGCGCAAGTTACTCCGGGAATCTCAAGCCTGATTCTCTGTTTGCACCCTTTATTATTGTTAATGGTAAACCCGATGCCATTCTCGATGTCGATGCTAATAACAATCCAGCGGTTTACTTCGCATTTTTGGGCGCTAACTCAGACAAGACAGATCACATTCGTCTGTTAGAAAAAAACACCTTTGGCTTTGAGGATTTGGCAGAGGGTGGTGACAAGGATTTCAACGATATGATTGTGCATGTCAATTTGAGTATTGGTTAGCTATTTCATTGTCAAATTAACATCAAATCGGCAGTTAAAAACCGCGTCTATGATTAGTTAAGTCTTTACTTCAAGCGCCCAGACTCAAAGAGCCTGAGCGCTTGAATATTAGGTTGCAGAGAAACTTCTGCTAGATTGTTGTGGAATTATGCGGGCATCATGTGCATACTTCTGCAAGACTCTGCACACTTACGGCAAGCGGCAGCACATTCCATCATTTTCGCGTCATCGCTCATCATCTCACACGCCATTGCAGTGCGATCGCACATTTCCGCACAAAGCATACAAGTGCGTTCCATGAACTCAGAACCGCTCATCATCATATTCATGCACATCATGCACATTTCAGAACAATCGCGCATCATACTCATCATGCTCATCATGTTCTTATCCATGTGCTGACCACCTTTGCTCATGCAATGAGTCATGGTTTCCATGCACATTTTATGACAGTCCATACAAACATCCATGCAAGTCTGCATTTCTGGAGTCATGGTTTCAGTCATCATCATCATCATCATCGGAAATACCTCCTGATTTTTTGATGCATAAATAGTGTCCTTGAAAGGACTACTCTTCACATTAGTCTTATCCTTTTAAAGAGTCAATGGGGTTTTTAATCCAGAATTTTTAAGCCTACTATCCCGATATAATTACCGGAAAATTGAATAAATTCTACACTATTTTGGTGTTGTTTTCCTGGGGAATGCTATACATTAAGGCTTAAAAAGCCTCGTTTCTAAGTGGGGTTTAATTTGGCAAGTCATATATACATCGGGATCAAAAGTTAGGGTTAAATTTAATTTAAAAATAATGTTATTATTTTTAATAAATGAATGCCTTAATAAAGCATTTGTAAATTTATATTAAATAGAGTTTTATTAACTTATATTAATTTCAAAATATATGTCTTAAAAAATTCGTAATTCATAATGTAATTTCAACTGCACTTAAAAGAAAATTTCCTCGAAAAAAGTAATTTTCACAACTTACATAAGATATGATGGAGGTTATAGATTTGATTGCAATTTCAGTAAGCGATCGCTCGCTGCTTGTAACGTCTCAGGTCTTTTGCTGAAACAAAATCTTATCAATGAATGTCCTTTTTCTGGTTGGCTGAAAAAGCTGGAACCGGGAACTACAGCAACACCAATATTTTTAATCAGATGGTAAGTGAATTCAACATCTGTTTTATAGCCAAATTTGGAAATATCTGCAAGAACGTAATAGGCTCCTTGAGGAACAAAATAGGGAATGCCAACTCGATCTAGAATTTGTAAAATGCTGTCTCGCTTCTGGTGATAAAGTTTGCCTAGTTCTTCATAATAGGATGGTGGCAGTTGCATGGCAGCAACTCCGGCTCGTTGCAAAGGTGCAGGTGCGCCAACGGTGAGAAAATCATGGACTTTGCGAATCGCCCCTGTCAATTCGGGGTTTGCCAGAATGTAGCCGACTCGCCATCCAGTGACGCTATAAGTTTTGGATAAACCATTAATTGTAACGGTGCGTTCTTCCATACCGGGGAGAGTCGCTAGGGCAATATGTTGAGTGCCGTCATAGAGAATATGTTCATAGATTTCATCAGTGAACGCTAACACATCCCATTTTTGACAAAGTTCAGCAATTAAGGTGAGTTCTTCACGGCTGAAGACTTTACCTGTGGGATTATGGGGTGTGTTGATAATAATCGCTTTGGTATTGGCATTGAAAGCTTGACGCAACTGTGATTCATCAAATGTCCAATAAGGAGGATGCAGTGTGACGTAGCGGGGTATAGCACCAGCTAAAATCGCATCGGGGCCGTAGTTTTCATAATATGGCTCAAATACAATTACTTCGTCACCGGGATCGACTGTCGCTAGCATGACAGATGCCATTGCTTCTGTGGAACCACAGGTAACGGTGATTTGGGTTTCGGGATTGATATCTAAGCCTAGATACCAACGAACTTTGTTAGCGATCGCATGACGAAATGGGCGATCGCCCCAAGTAATGGCATACTGATTAACATCTGCCTCTATCGCCTGATATGCTGCCTGTTTCAACTCCAAAGGACAAGGAAAATCAGGGAACCCCTGCGCTAAATTCACCGCATCGTATTGCAGTGCTACCCTGGTCATTTCTCGAATCACCGACTCTGTAAACTGTTCTGCCTTCGCTGATATTTTTTGCCGCCCAATCTTACTCACCCCTATACCTCCGTTAATCTTGGCTTGCCGTTATCCGGGAATTCTGTAGCCCAGATAAAACCATAATATTGATAGATTTATCGTAGTATACTCAAATTTTTGATCCAGAGGAAGAAGCAAGGGAGTAGAGGAGGCAGGGAAGGCAGGGGAAGCAGAATAATAACCAATGCCCAATGCCCTTATTATCTATATACTTAATTATTGAGATTAATAGTCAATTATTGAAGTACTGATCCAGAATCATCATGAAATCTTTGCACCGTCCCGATCTTTATAGCTGGTCTAATTTCAATCCGGCAAGAAATATTGATTTCAATGGGATTGCCTGGATTCGGCCAGATGGCAACATCTTGATTGACCCAGTAGCCCTATCAAACCATGATTGGAATCATCTAAAATCCCTCGGCGGTGTGGTTTGGATTGTACTGACGAATTCTGAGCATGTCAGGGCAAGTAAAGAAATTGCCGATCAAACTTATGCTAAAATTGCTGGCCCGATTGCAGAAAAAGACACTTTTCCTATACCTTGCGATCGCTGGCTATCTGATGGTGAAGAATTTGTCCCAGGACTGGAAGTGATTGAACTCAATGGTTCTAAAACTCCTGGTGAGTTGGCTTTGTTACTGGAAGAGACAACTTTAATTACAGGGGATTTAGTACGGGCACGTAAAGCAGGTAGCTTGACGATTTTACCAGATGACAAGCTGCTGAATCGAGAGGAGGCTGTTGCTTCTATTCGCAGGTTGGCTCAACTGAGTCGGGTAGAAGCAGTGCTGGTGGGGGATGGTTGGCCAGTTTTTCGGGATGGACGCGATCGCTTAAAGGATCTGGTAGCGACGCTGTAAATAATTAGGGTAGCACAGCTAGCTGTGCTACCCTACAGGCGAATGTAGTTCAAATAGATCAAAAAGGCTGTCAGAAGAAAATCAAACAACACCGTATCATGGTAGTTAGTAGCATTTACGTTTGATACTTTCTTTTTTGCCATAAAAGAATATTAGGTAAGTAATATCCTGATTTCCTGACGGCAGAATGCGAAAGCTTTTACTGATTCACTTAGTTGGAGAACGCTGATGTCGAAGGAAAGAAAAAGTAATAAAGAAGCTAAAAAACCTAAAAAAGATCCTAAAGACAAAAAGGAGAAAAAAGACCCAGGCAAATAGAACGATTTAGGTAAATAGTTTTAGCGAAGACCAAGAGTTGCATTTCCTTACATTGACAATATTTCGTCCAGTAGGACTGAATAGGAAAAGTAATTGTCAAAAATTTATTCACTCTTGGTCAAGTATCAAAATCTGATGATTTAAGTTGTGTGTGCGATGTTAGGACGGGCTGTGATGCTCGATAGTGCAGCGTTAGCGACACAGGAAGGTCTTGACTCGCTAATGCTACGCTATCGGTGACGCAATTTATCAAGCAGGCTCAAATTTCAGCGAAACACCGTTCATGCAGTAGCGCTTGCCAGTGGGTGCAGGCCCATCATCAAAAACATGACCCAGATGACCGCCACAGCGACTACAATGCACTTCAGTTCTGGTCATAAACAACGACTTGTCTACAGTTGTGGCGATCGCACCTTCAATTGGATTAAAGAAGCTAGGCCAGCCAGTACCACTATTAAATTTGGTATCAGATGTAAACAGTGGTTGTTCGCAGGCGGCACAATAATAAGTACCATTATCGTATTTCTTATCCAATGGACTGGTGTAAGGGCGTTCAGTTCCATGTTTACGCAATACATTGAACTGTTCTGGCGTTAAAATGGTGCGCCATTCTGACTCTGGTTTGGTAACTTCAAATCCACTTTGAGAAGTTGTCATTGCTTGTGACCCCCAATTGATATACCTTGATAACAGTGCTGTGCCGACTATGACTGCACTAGCCTGTAAAAAATAGCGTTTGTCCATATATCTATTATTTTCTATTTTCCGGTTCACTGGGCAATCTATTCCAGTACGGGATTCCCTACATGAATGACTATAATCAGCGATCGCTCTGAATTAGCCCTGATAAACTGATTAAAATTGGCTAAGAAACAACAAATTATTTTTCAATAAAATACTAGGCGGCAATAAGTAGGTGGACACAATTATTTAGAAGACGCATTTCGGCTTCGCTCAATTCTCAGTAGCCTGATTAAAAGAGGGTTGAGCGCAGTTGAAACCCGGCAATTTTAAGTTAGGTTTAATTTAGTCCTTCTATTTACGATCGATTTGACTTAATTTTGGACAATACAAGTATAGTTTTCAATTAGAGGATAACGATAGTCAATCATCATCTTCATCAGAGGTGATTGTGAGATCCTGAGTAGTCCCGTGTTTACCCTGACTCGTCAGAAATACAAATGTGCGATTGAGCCGTTTTACCCCACTTAAGGTAATTAGAGTCAATAAGCCTCCCAACAATCCCATTTGCCACAAACCACAACCAATCGCAGCCCCCAACCCGGCCGCCGTCCAGACACAGGCGGCTGTAGTTAAACCCTTTACTTTTGGCGTTGCAGATTTTCTCGGAGACTCTTGTAAAATCAATCCGGCTCCAAGAAATCCAACCCCGGTAGCTACACCTTGAATTGTGCGACTCAGTGCATTGGTAGCAGCATAGGGACTCTCGCCCTCAACCTGCAAAGGAATCATCACAAATAATGCTGCCCCCATACTCACGAGCATAAATGTTCTCATCCCTGCTGGTCTACCTCCTTGCTGACGGTTGAATCCAATCAAGCAACCAACCAGGAGCGCCAAAGACAATCTAAACGCTATATGTGGCCAATCGTTGGCAGCAATAAACATCGGCCCCATTGCCTTATTTCTCCTAGAGACAGAACGGAATTTTGCACCTATTGGCAGTGTGGGCTGGATGGCTACCCACTTTTGTAGCTGAAAACTTAAGCACTGCAAATCAATAGGCTTTCAGTACATTAAGGTTAATTTAACAAAAGGTTAGGAATAAGTAAACTAATATACCCAAAGCTACCATTGATGTATTCTTCCTAGAGACAGAGGCAGGGGAAGAAGAACTATTGATTGTTATCTATAGCGTTTCTCGCTTGGATGCAATACAGTTTGACCTCACTTCCATTCCTCTCTCCTTTTAGGAGAGAGGCTTTGAATCTTACTCCCCTTCCCTACAAGGGAAGGGGCTGGGGGTTAGGTCTGTATTTCATACAATTGAGAACCGCTATATACCCAATCCCCAATTTCCAATTTTTGCGATCGCTAGCTTATTGAACACCGCCTAATATACATTCTTCTGATAGAGATACCGGAGTTTTATGAAAAACTTCTTGCTTGATTAAGTAGGATATGTGATATTGTTAAAACTATAAATAAAGCACGGTATTTCTATCGAATTGCCGTAGTTTAAAAGGACAGGACTCATGCAGCTACTATGGTTCATCCCAACCCACGGCGACGGACGTTACCTTGCAACTGCTACAGGCGGACGAGCAGTAAGCTTTCCTTATCTGCGGCAGATTGCCCAAGCGGTGGATGACCTTGGTTATACAGGGGCATTGCTGCCCACGGGTCGTTCTTGCGAAGATGCTTGGATTGTCGCATCAACGCTGGTATCACTAACCCGACAGATGCGTTTTTTGGTGGCGATTCGTCCCGGTTTGGTATCACCTGGGGTAGCAGCACGGATGGCAGCGACTTTTGATCGCCTCTCTGGTGGACGTTTGCTGATTAATGTCGTGACAGGGGGCGATCCCGTAGAGTTAGCGGGAGATGGCTTGCATTTGGATCACGATCAGCGCTATGAATTAACAGATGAATTTTTGACAGTATGGCGAGCGATCGCTAGTGGCGAACAAGTCAATCTCCAAGGTGACTATCTTAATATCCAAGATGGAAAACTGCTGTTTCCACCTGTTCAAAAGCCATATCCGCCCTTGTGGTTTGGCGGTTCCTCTCCTGTGGCTCAAAAAATTGCTGCCAAGCACGTAGATGTCTATCTAACTTGGGGCGAACCACCGGCGCAAGTAGCCGAGAAGATTGCAGCAGTTCGCAGACTTGCAGAAATACAAGGCCGGACTTTGCGGTTTGGGATTCGTTTACACGTGATTGTCCGCGAAACCGAGAGTGCAGCTTGGGATGCGGCGAATGATTTGATTAAATATGTAGATGATGAGGCGATCGCAAAAGCCCAAAAAGCTTATGCCCGAATGGATTCAGTTGGACAACAGCGAATGACTCAATTACACCACGGTAATCGTGAGGCATTAGAGATTAGCCCGAACCTGTGGGCGGGAGTCGGTTTGGTGCGGGGTGGTGCGGGAACAGCCTTAGTCGGCGATCCCCAAACCGTAGCTGCCAGGATATTAGAATATGCTGATTTAGGTATTGAATCCTTTATCCTCTCTGGCTATCCCCACCTAGAAGAAGCTTATCGAGTTGCAGAACTTCTATTTCCCCATTTGCCCTTAGAGAATTTACCCGCAGTGGAGAAGCAACACGTCTTAAGTCCATTTGGCGAGATTGTGGCAAATGAAGATTTCCCTAAGCAGCAACATCAGGAGAAAGCCACATCCATATCCTAGTAAAGTTTAGGGTATTGGGCATTGGTTATTTCCCATTCCCCATTCCGATTAATGCATAGGAGTTTAATTGAATGACAAATATTTTAGCGATCGCAGGTAGTCCAACCCATCCATCTAGAACCTATGGTGTTGTCGAATATACTGCCCAGCTTTTACAACAAGAAGGCTTGCATGTAGATATTATTTCAGTTCGGGATTTACCTGCTGAAGATTTAGTTTTTGGACGATACGACAGCCCTGCTTTAGAACAGCCAAAAGAATTATTAGCAAAGGCAGATGGTGTGATTATTGCCACCCCAATCTACAAAGCTGCTTACACAGGAGTGCTAAAAACATTTCTAGATTTGCTGCCACAAAAATCATTAACAGGTAAACCCGTGTTACCAATTGCTTTGGGTGGAACCATCGCTCATTTATTGGCAATTGAATATGCCCTCAAACCTGTGTTATCTGAATTAGGAGCGCGTCATATCCTCGCTACCATTTATGCAGTAGACAAACAAATTCAACGACAACCCGATCACAGCGTCGTGTTAGATGAGGAAATTGACCAAAGACTCAAAGACGTTCTCAAAGAATTTGTGAAAGCTGTAGAATATGATGCCGCAGCGCCTCAAGAATTGGTTCATGCCAATTAAATAATTAAGTTTATACCTCCGTTTGCTTGTAGCAGAGGGGTAAAATTTACCCATCTGTTACTTTTTTTTAAAGTTAATCAGAGCCAGATAACTTTATTTTCAGAAATTACACTTTTATTGCAACAATATTAAAATTATTTATAGATGACGCTCATATTTATCTGCCAGCTTTTATAGTCTATTAAACTAACACCGCTATAATTTATTATTTTTTCTATAAAATATCTTGTATATATGCAAATTGTCTCCTAACTCTACCTATAGTAGATGAGTGAAATTTACTCATCTACTACTTTCTCTACTTAAATTTCAAACTTTATCAACAAATTCACAAAATTATAGGTTGGATAAGGCTAATACCTTAGAGGATGTTTGAAAAGTCCTCTTCTTGGTAGCAAAACGTTCTAGCTCCCCCTAAATCCCCCGATATAGCAAGGGACTGGGGACTGGTGACTGGGGATTGGGTGAAAAGTCTTGTTGTGTCTAAGTTTTATCATCTGTTAATGTCCTAACCACGAAGGCTTATGCTATAAATTGGGGGACTTTGAAAGGTTTTGCCCCCCTTTTTAAGGGGGGTTGGGGGGATCGATAAGTGCCTAAAATCACAGCCAACCACTCTTCAAACAACCTCTTACAGCAGTTTCATCTATTTGAATTCCACCTGTCGTAGGGGCGCAACCAGTCGTAGGAATCGCTTTCATATTAAAGCCACCGTATATTAATGGCAATGCGCTTTTTTGGTCAGGTTAGCCAGTAAATTAGAAGGAGGGCGTAAAAAAATAAACTCAATGAAAGCGATGTCTAACGACAAGCCGCAAGGCGTCTGCGCTTCCGAACTTGCATCTATCGTCGGTGAAGAAAATGCTATTTGCCTTTGGGAAAATATCGAATTTAGTCAGCAAAAACGTATCCAACAAGCTATAGCTTCTGGAAATTCACCCAGTTGTATTGTCTATCCCCGCAACCAAGAACAGCTAGCCGCAGTCATGACCACGGCTTATGCAAATAACTGGCGCGTCCTTCCCTGTGGTAGTGGCAGTAAACTTAGCTGGGGTGGTTTAGCAAAAAGCATTGATGTTGTAGTTAGTACAGAACGCATCAACCAACTGATTGAACACGCTGTTGGTGATTTGACTGTCACAGTCGAAGCTGGGATGAAGTTCTCTGATTTGCAAGCACTTTTGGCAAAATCGCGGCAATTTCTCGCCCTTGACCCGACAGCACCAGAGTCAGCAACCATTGGCGGTATTGTTGCTACAGGTGATACAGGTTCTCTGCGGCAACGTTATGGCAGTGTACGCGACCAGTTACTAGGTATTACATTTGTCCGTGCTGATGGAGAAATCGCCAAAGCTGGGGGAAGAGTAGTTAAAAATGTTGCCGGATATGACTTGATGAAGTTGCTTACCGGGTCTTATGGCACATTAGGCTTTATTAGTCAATTAACTTTTCGCCTGTATCCGCTAGCCGAGGCATCGGGGACGGTGGTACTAACTGGGAAAGCTGAGGCTGTATCTCAAGCGGCTAATATCCTTCGAGGTTCGGCGTTAACACCAGTTCAGGCTGATTTGCTATCAACTAAATTGGTGTCTAGTTTAGGATTGGGTGAAGGACTGGGATTAATTGCTCGGTTTCAAAGTATTAGTGAGAGTGTTAAGGAACAATCAAACCGAGTTTTGGAAGTTGGACAAAAGTTAGGGTTAAATGGGGCAATTTTTACCGATGGTGATGAAGCTAATCTATGGCAGAGATTGCAAGAACGAATACATACTACTGCCACAGAATCGGTAATTAGCTGCAAAATAGGAGTGTTACCTACTGCTGCTGTGGAGATTTTGACTCAAGTGGAGTTGGGTTTAATTCATATTAGTAGTGGTTTAGGTTTGTTACAATTAGAGAGTAAAAATCAAGTTTTGAAAATCCGCGATCGCTTAGGCTTTGCTGGAAACAATCCCACTCAAGCAAGTAGTGGTTTTTTAACAATTCTGTCAGCACCAGTTGCGGTTAAAGAACAAATAGATGTTTGGGGTTATACGGGTAATGCTTTGCCGTTGATGCGCCGTATTAAGGAACAGTTTGATAGTAAGAATATTTTAAGTCCTGGCCGGTTTGTGGGTGGAATTTAAGAAACGAACCGCTAAGACACAGAGAACGCTGAGATAGAGAGGGGAAAAGAATATATGCAAGTTTCAAAAAATTCTGTTAATAATACGGCTAGTTTAAAGAATTTGAAGGGCTTTGATGAGAGTCATCCACCCGATCCGAAGTTAATTGATAGTTGTGTACATTGTGGATTTTGTCTTTCGACTTGTCCTAGTTATCGGGTGCTGGGTAAGGAGATGGATTCTCCTAGAGGACGTGTCTATTTAATGGATGCAATTAATGAGGGTGAAATTGCTCTCAATACCGCAACAATAGAACATTTTGATTCTTGTTTGGGGTGTCTTGCTTGTGTGAGTACTTGTCCTTCTGGCGTGCAGTATGACAAGTTAATTTCTGCAACTCGTCATCAAGTTGAACGAAATTATCCCCGCAGTTTACCAGATCGATTTTTTCGCCAACTGATATTTTCTCTGTTTCCTTATCCCAATCTTTTACGGGTTTTATTAGTTCCGTTGTTAGTTTATCAAAAGTTAGGATTTCCTAAGTTATTTCGGGCTACGGGTTTACTGAATAAAATATCGCCCCGTTTGGCAGCAATGGAATCAATTCTGCCAGAAATTACTCTCAAATCTTTTCAAGATAATCTGCCTACTGTGATTCCTGCTAAAGGTGAAAAGCGGTATCGAGTCGGGGTAATTTTGGGTTGCGTCCAACGACTGTTTTTCTCCCCTGTAAATGAAGCGACAGTGCGCGTTTTAACAGCGAATGGTTGTGAAGTTGTGATTCCCAAATCTCAAGGTTGTTGTGCGGCGCTTCCCGAACACCAAGGACAAACAGAACAGGCGAAAGCTTTAGCAAGACAGATGATTGATAGTTTTGCCAAAACAGATGTAGATTTTGTAATTATCAATGCTGCTGGTTGCGGTCATACTTTAAAAGAATACGGTCATATTTTAGAAGATGACCCAGAATATCGAGAAAAGGCAAAGGATTTTGCCGCTAAAGTTAAAGATGCTCAAGAATTTTTGGCAACTGTTGGCTTAACAGCGAAACTTTCACCGTTGACCGATCAACCATTGAATTTAGTTTATCAAGATGCTTGTCATTTATTGCACGGACAAAAGATTAGCGTCCAACCGCGTCAGGTGTTGCGACAAATTCCAGGGGTGAAGTTGAGAGAACCAATAGATGCAGCTTTATGTTGTGGCAGTGCCGGAGTTTATAATATGCTGCAACCAGAAGTGTCTGAAGAATTGGGTCGGCAAAAAGTAGAGAATTTGTTGAATACTGGTGCTGAGTTAATTGCTTCTGCTAATCCGGGATGTACTTTGCAAATTACCAAGCATTTGCAGTTGCAAGGTAAGAAGATGTCAGTTATTCACCCGATGGAGTTGTTAGATTATTCGATTCGCGGTGAGAAGTTAAAGTAAAAGCACCCCAAAGAGCCAAAGCTGCGCTTTGGCTCCCCTCCTCCCTAACTCTACGGTGTACACACAAGTTGAAATATTTTACTCATTTGGGTTTAGGCGTAGGTTTTACCCCTCCCTAACCCTCCCCTTGTAAAGGGGAGGGAACTAGATTTTCGATTTCCCCTGTAAGATTGGTGCAACATACTTGAATCTCAGCTTGTAAAGGCGAGGGAACTAGATTTTCCGGTTTCTCCTGTAAGATTGGTGCAACATACTTGAATCTCAGCTTGTGAAGGCGAGGGAACTAGATTTTCCGGTTTCCCCCCTTTACAAGGGGGGATTAAGGGGGGTAATTCGACTTATGTGTACACCAAGGATTTCGCATTAATTTGATACCAATACACAGCTGTGCGCCCCTACTATTGGGATATTTTTTTATTGGAAGTCCCTTAATCAGCCAGCTTAAAGACTTTTTTCCGAAATAGCCGCTTTGTCGTCTGTATAATCACTGAAATGGGCTAGAGCGTCAAGCTGATTTCGGGTAATTTGTGATGAAACTAGATTTAGTCAGGTTTTTTCAAGCTTGCAACCCCAGTAAAACTCTGGTTGTAAGCAAACCGGAGGATAGACAATATTATATTGATTTCTCTAAAGTGCGTGGTGCCAAAATTATTGAGGAACTTGGGCGAACTATCACCCGCCTTTCACCTGAAGAACCCACTTGTCAATTGTTTACCGGACATATCGGCTGTGGCAAATCCACTGAATTACTGCGGCTAAAGGCAGAGTTAGAACAGCAGGGATTTCATGTGGTTTATTTCGAGTCTAGCCAAAGCTTGGATATGGCTGATATTGATGTTACAGATATTTTATTAGCAGTAGCTCGTGAGGTTAGTCAAAGTCTAGAAGCAATCAAAATTAACCTTAAGCCTGGATACTTTCAAACTCTGTTTACTGAACTTGGTGAATTTTTGCAAACGCCAATAGAACTTGGGGGAGAGTTATCTGTAGGTATTGCCAAAATTACTGCCAAAACTAAAGATAGTCCCAAACTTCGCGCTCAGTTACGGCAATATTTAGAACCGCGCACCAACGGCATTTTAGAATCAATCAACAAAGAATTGCTCAAGCCTGCAAGAGAGAAACTTAAGCAGCAAGGTAAAAAAGGACTGGTGGTAATTACAGATAATCTCGACAGAGTAGATAATTCTTTAAAGCCTTCCGGTTATTATCAGCCAGAATATCTCTTTGTGGAACGGGGCGAACAGTTAAACCAGCTAAATTGTCATGTTGTTTATACCATTCCCTTAGTGTTGATTTTTTCCAACGCTTTAGGAAGATTAACAAATCGCTTTGGCGTAGACCCCAAGGTTTTGCCGATGGTTCCTGTGCAATTACAAGATGGTTTGCAATTCTCACAAGGAATCACGCTGCTGCAACAGATGGTGATGGCGAGGGCTTTTCCTGGTGTTAGTTGGGAACAAAGCCAGCATTTAATTACTGAGGTTTTTGATAGTCCTGATACTTTAGAGCGACTTTGCCGAGTTAGCGGCGGTCATTTGCGTAACTTGTTGATGTTATTGTTTCGCTGTCTTCAGCAAGAAGACCCGCCTTTGTCGCGGGAGTGCGTGGATAGGGTGATTAAACAACGCCGCAATGAGCTAACTTTAGCAATTACGCCTGATGAATGGGAAGTACTGCGTGAAGTGGCGCAAAAGAAAAGCTTGAGAGGTCATGAAAGATACGAACTTTTGCTCCGCAGTATGTTTGTATTTGAATACCGAAATGAAGATGGTTCGTGGTTTGATGTGAATCCGATTTTGGCTGAAGCCAAGGAATTTAAGTTATAAATCGGCGTATATGAACAATTACCCCCCTTACTCCCCCCTTATAAAGGGCTACGGTGTACACACAAGTCGAATTACCCCCCTCAATCCCCCCTTGCAAAGGGGGGAAGCCGGAAATCTAATTCCCTCCCCTTTGCAAGGGG
>NZ_JAVRCB010000057.1:0-5085 GCF_034530955.1 Nostoc sp. DedQUE05
GCTATAGCTGTCGCCAAGTAGTTTAGGACATAAACCTAATATAAAACCTAGACAACAAGCGGCTTTCGGCCCTGTTCCCTGTTAAGAGTTCCCTGTTCTCTGTCCCCTGCTATATTTATACAAATTACGAATTACGAATGATTTCTTGCGATCGCTCAATATTTTGACGCACAGATCGAGCCGAAGTATGCAAACCCTTTCTTTCTTCATCAGTCAGCGTCAATTCCCCTAGCTTCCATCAAATCCAGCGCCAAACCTTGAGGCATTCCCGCAATAATGTCTAGTAAAACTACATCTGCCAGATTTTTTTCTGCAACGCGTTGAGCTAAAGTACTGCCAACCCTACCCGCACCCACGATGGTAACACGGGGTAAATTACAGATAATTGAGGAGTTAGGGAAAGAAGACATAAATTAAGATGCGATTTTTCTCAGCAAAAATTCAGGAGTCAGAATAAATGCCGAATTCTGACTTCTGACTCCTGAATTCTTGTTACTTATTTAAATTCTTCGAGTTGATCCACACGTAACCAAATATTAGGTGTTGGCACTTTCCCAAACTTAATCAAGGCGTAATCACCTTTGATGTCTACAATTTCGCCCTTGCTTTCAAACAAATAAGAAGGAAAGCGAGCATCACTGGCTTTAGCCTCCAGGCTGTTTTCTAGTTTTTCGCGCACAGCGCGAACCATATCTCCTTTTTTGACTGCCATGAGTTCCTCTCTCAAATTTGTAACGTCTTTCACCTGCATTTTAAAAGAGTTTCGAGTTAAAATTCCTAACTCTTGTACAGACGCAATTAATCCCGTCTCATGACTCCCCGCAACGTTTGACACTCGGAGCAAAAATGACTAGATCGCCCAGCTAACCTGATCCGTTGAATTGCTGTACCACAAACTCGACAGGGTTCTCCAGCGCGGTTATAAACCCAGGCTACACCACCATAATTGCCGTTAGTACCTTTAACATTTAAGAAATTACTAAATGTCGTACCACCAGCCTCAATGCTAGTTTCTAACACTTGAATGATGGCGGTTCGCAAACGTTCAATTTGCTTTAGCTGCAAATTTATACACAAGGTTTCAGGTAAAATCCCACTTTTAAATAATGCTTCATCAGCATAGATGTTACCTAATCCCGCCACCACCGATTGATCTAGTAGCGCAGTCTTAATCGGACGGCGGCGGTTTTGGAGTTTGTTTGCTAGATATTCAACAGTAAATTCGGGTGAAAATGGATCTGCTGCCAGTTTTGCCAAACCAGTGATAATGCTTTCTACAGCAACACCAGGCGGAACCCACCATATTTTACCGAAGGTTCGCTGGTCAACAAAGCGTAATTCTTGCCGATCGCCAAAGAATAATCTAACTCGCGTGTGCTTGTGTAATGGTTCATCTCTATCCAGCCATAATAGTTGACCAGTCATTCGCAGATGAACTCCTAGCCAGCCGGAAGACGAGGAGAGTTCGGCGAGGAGATATTTACCGCGACGATGCCAAGTAGCGATGGCTGCGCCAACCCCTCCGGGGTACGCATTATTTTTAATTCCATTAACAAACTCACCAACAGAAAACGGGTAGGCGATGGTGCGATCGAGCAACACATCTCCTCCCGTGATTTCTTGGTTGAGGGTCAATTGATTTAGACCCCTTCGGACTGTTTCAACTTCAGGCAGTTCGGGCATTCAAGCTGAGTTAAGCAAGCAATTGTGATTTATTTGAGGGTTCGAGGAAGAAAAGATGGGGTAGTAACTTACATAGCCGTAGATAGCTCGTATTACTACCCAAAAGAAACCGTAAATACCCGCAGGGCGGCTCTCGTAGATTAGGGTAGGCTAGGACAAAGAATGAATGAACTGAAATTTTCAGACTTCATACTTCAGACTTTAAGACTACCCTTCATCATCGCATCAAACAACTCCCTTGTAGCTTTGCAGCTATTTTTTCGGTGCTTTAGCCTTTGGTGCTTCAACCTCGACTAATTCATCCTGGGCAAAGTTGTTGGTATTGATACCAGAGTAATTGACCTTTTCAAAGCGGACAATTACAGGGTATTTGATGCCGCTTTGGTCGATGGAAGCCACAGTTCCTAGATCCTGAAACCAGTAGGATTCAGGGCGGAGAATACGTACTTTAGAACCACGTTGAACCATGATTATTTTCCCTTTTAGTTATCAATCGCCAATCTAGAGGGCTAATTGATTTCACTCTACAACCTCAAGGTCGCAGCAAGAGTCTTTGTTAAGTTATTTGTCTGAATTGGGGAGTGGGCATTGGATTAGGGAGAGGTTACAGGTGAAAGGTGATAGGGAATAATCTGTACCCTGTAACCTCCTCGCCCCGATCTATTTTTTGAACTCACTACAGGTGAAAGGTGATAGGGAATAATCTGTACCCTGTAACCTGTACCCTATTCCCTTCTTCACTCCCGACTCAATAGCACATCCAAAATTACAAAAGGTATTAGACCCCACTTGACAAGGTACACGTTATAGCGTACCTTCGTTCGCAAAAGGTTATTTGTGCAAAGCTTATGTTTTAGTTAAGACAAACACACTTCCCTCATTACCTCTGCCGATCCGTAAGTCGTTATCTATATAAGTGATATCTAACCAGCCTTGCTGTTTGTCACTCTTGATGGCAAAATCAATTCCGGTAAATTTTCTACCTTCTTCAATTTGTTGGATAAAAGTTACCGGAGAATTGTATTCTATTAAACGTTGTAAGCCGATAATAGAACGCTCAAATTTCACTTGGATACGCCGACCTGAAACTGGCTCAAATTTAGCAGCAACGCTGACTAATCCTTCTAAAAAAGGTAAGCCATAAATCTCAGCGATGTTGTAAACACTGGTAGTATCTACCCGGATATACTGATAGATTTGACCCAGTTTACATAAAGGTAAACGATCTAAGTTTAAAAGAGCCTTGCTAGTGGTGTATAGTAATCGCCAATTGCCATCTAGCAAATTACTAGCTTCCACCGGACGGGGTGTAGGATTAAAGTCTTCTAAATTGGCGATCGCTGCTAAGATAGCTTGTTTCTGTTCTTCGGTCGCCAGTAGACCGCGATTAGTAAGTGCGATCGCATCCATAAGAGCCGCTTTTCCCATCATCGCCTGTCACCTCAAAAATCACTCACTTTCCATCAGCATAAACAAGATATTAATGACATATATGTAGAGCCATAAAAATTACTAAGAATCGCTTGAACTAAGCCTTATGCTTATTAAATAAAAAAATTTCTATCTGAATGCGGATTTATCAACTAAAGGGTTGAAAAGATAACTAAATTAATCCGTGTCAAGTGATAGACTCTAAATGTCAACTTACGTAAACCTTTTCTTGCCCTGACTCGATATGTTGAACTCTCCATTACGTGAAGCAGCTCGTAACCAACGAGCCGATGTCATCCCCCTAAAGCCAGAGTCCTCTTTGTTGGACTGGTTACAAAACAACGGTCGCATCATCGCCCGTGACGTTCACGAACTGGATTTTCAAGCTGACGAAGAAGGAATAGACTCCCTAATGGGTGTAGATGATGGAATTGGCTACGACCTCGATGATGATGAAGATGATGATATAGGAATCGCTGAGAATTAGCCTTTTCAGGCTAGGGACTTGGTAGTATCCCTAGTTAATGGTATTCAATTTTATAAGTGTGGAGTGAAGGGAAACTTCTGTGGACGCTAAATTATCTCCTGAGCAAGGATTAAACATTTCTGGAATCGCTCTAGCCTCTTTATTAGCCGTAGGGTTAGGTACAACAGCATTTTTCTTGGATTCGATGGCCAATCGGCTACCGTGGCAAAGTATGTCGCTAACTCTGCCATTACTGTTGTGTGCGTTGGGTTCAGGTTTGGTGGGCTATTGGGTAATACCTTTACTTCAAGCACTTAAAACTGGACAAATAATTCGTGAAGATGGGCCTCAAGCTCATCTCAAAAAGGCAGGCACTCCCACAATGGGCGGTATATTTTTTATACCTGTATCTGTGTTGCTTGCCTGCATATTGTCTAACTTTTCTAAAGAGGTGCTTGCAGTTTCGGCTTTGACAATCAGCTATGGATTGATTGGCTGGCTCGACGATTGGCAAATTCTGCGCCGGAAATCAAATAAAGGTATATCTCCACAAACAAAACTGGCTTTGCAGGTGAGTTTTGCGGCTATGTTTTGTCTATGGCTGATGTTTAATCAACCTTCTAATATTACAAATATTGCTTTGCCTTGGGTGAGCTTCACACTACCATTAGGATTCCTATTTTGGCCTTTAGCAGGTTTTGTACTAGTTGCAGAAAGTAATGCGACTAATTTAACAGATGGTATTGATGGCTTGGCAGCAGGAACAGTAGCGATCGCACTTTTGGCTTTAGGTGCTTTAGTCGCCCCAACAGCACCAGGATTGATGGTTTTCTGTGCTGCTTTAAGTGGCGGGTGTTTAGGTTTCTTAGCCCATAATCGCAACCCAGCCCGCGTTTTCATGGGAGACACTGGTTCCCTGGCACTGGGAGGAGCTTTAGCTGCTGTAGCACTATTAACAAACAGCTTAGTAGGTCTGTTTATTCTCAGTGGTATATTCTTCGTAGAAACCTTGTCGGTGATGGCACAGGTAAGTTATTACAAAGCCACGAAGGGCCCCGATGGCAAAGGTAAACGTCTCTTGAAAATGGCACCTTTACACCATCATTTAGAACTTACTGGCTGGTCAGAATTACAAGTAGTTGGAGTATTTTATATAATCGCTGCTATTTTGGCTACTATTTGTTTAGCGATCGCTCCATTCTAAATGTTTTAAAAACTGCTTGAATATAAAAAACAACTCCCATATCTTCAGGGAGTTGTTTTTTTATAGAGTAAATTTATAAGTTTCTGATTTCTATGGCAACTGAAGCGCAAAGGATAGTCATAGAGTCAATAGACCTCTTGCAAAAGTTATTTTTGCAAGAGGTGGGAAAAGGTTAAAGGGGAAAGGGAAAATAACAAACCTTTCCCCCTTTTCCCGACTTCTGCAAGAAGTCTAATGTAAAATCTCAAATCTCAAATCTCAAATCTCAAATCTCAAATCTCAAATCTCAAATCTCAAATCT
>NZ_JAVRCB010000057.1:5185-47946 GCF_034530955.1 Nostoc sp. DedQUE05
CAAATTGTTTGACTGCTTGAGGTATTCTAAATTTTTTATTCTTCAATTATAAGTATTTACATATTCCCTAACTCGATTCTTCCCTGTTCGCTTTGCCTCAAGCATCGCTTGATTCGCCCGATTTAGAAAATCCTTAACCGTAATCCCAGGTTCTGATACAGCTATTCCAAAAGAAGCGGTGATGCTTTCGAGGAGCCGATCGCCGTCCTTCAATTGCATTTGTTCAATATCTAGCCTTAATTGTTCTACTCGCTTTCTAAGCGTTTCCAGTGTCATATTAGGCATGACAATTACAAATTCTTCACCACCCCATCTGCAAGCAATGTCAAAGGAGCGAATAGATTTTAACAGTAACTGTGCTAATCCCTGGAGAACAATGTTGGCAGTCACGTGTCCATAGCGCGAATTGTAAGATTTGAAGTTATCGATATCAAGAAAAATAATACTAAGAGGTTGTCCCAATCGTTCAGCTTCAGCTAGCCTTTGTTCCGTTATGCTTTCCATATAGCTTTGATTGAATAGTTGGGTCATCCCATCCCGCAAGTTTTCATGGGTTAGACGTTGTTTGATCGATAAATTATTCAGTGCAATGCCTAATGTTCTAGCAATAATCTCAGAAGTTTGTCGATCTTCTGGACTGATTTCATCAAGTGCGTCGAGGTGTAAAATCCCAACTATTTCGCCTTGTCCAAACAATGGAACGCACAAATGTGTGCCGCTAACTGGCTGTATTAAGTGACTGCAAATTAATCCTGAATTCCGAGACGATAAAAGGTTGAATTTTCCTCTCCGCAATGCCCAACAATCAGATAGTGAAAATATTTCTTTACTGCTTATTTCATCTCCCCAAATCCTATTAATTTGAACATAATTCTTGGAATTAGCAATTATACAGATACAACCACTCATTGTAGGAAACAGCTTGGAACAGGTTAAAGCTACTACTTGATAGACCTCATCTTCAGACTCACAGGAATAAAGCATATCCGCCATATCTGAGAGATATATAAGTTCTCGTTTTTTTGCTTCCAATTCCAGTGTTTTTTCTTTTAGCTGCCGATTTAAGTCAGTTAGCGATCGCTGTGCTTCTATAGATTCTGTAATATCAATACTGATTCCACCGATACGGTAAGCGCCCGTTGCGTAATCGCTAAACGAAAACTTAAACGATAGCCAATAGCACGGCTGATTGTTACCAGATACTTTTACCTCTTCAATTAGCTTCAAAGGACGTAGAGTCTTCAAAACAACTCGATCGTTCTCCATAACCTGCCGTCCCTCTTCTGGATCTGGCAAGAATTCACTATCAGTTTTTCCCAACCATTCTTGTGAATTTATAGAAAATCTAGACTGTATTTCCTGGTTGTAGTAAAGCAGTCTAGATTGCTCATCTTTGATATATGCTGCAAAGGGGCCCCGATCTAGGAATAGCCGTTGCATCTGCTGGCTACGTTGCAGTTCGCGGGTATCTTCTTGATATCTAGCGATCGCCTCTACAATTTGATAAGCGGTTGGCATTAGGTAGAGTAAAGCAGATAAAGAAATAAACGCCATTACATCAAGTACGCCTAAATGCAGCAGAGAAACTGCCATATATGGCTCAAAGATTGCCAGAAAGTGATGAAATCCGCAAAATAGTACGAATCCACCCGATAAGAAAAAGGCTAGCCAAAACTTAGGAGGGATAGTTGCCTTAGTTTTGCCAAAGAAAACCCCTATTACTATGGGTATACCAAAGTATGAAAATGCAGTAATGCTATGAGCAATTATGCAATTCCAGTAAATAGGTTCCATTACTGATCTGGTATTAATATTTCATTCGTTTGACTATAATTCTGGGTAGCCTCAATATGTAAGTAGATAAAGGATGATTTCAGTGCCTCATGGCTTAGTTTTACAAAAGTTATCATGGTAACTTTTTGAACGGCTGCTCATGTTACCCCCTTAGCAACCTGACTTACCAAGTGAGTGAGTTCGGGTAAAATCAGTTTTTCCATCGCCAGTCGCACAGCATTACTAGAACCAGGAAGCGAGAAGATTAATTTATTTTGATAAACACCAGCAACGGCACGAGAAGCGATCGCCCGCGAACCAATTTCTTGATAACTTAAAAAACGAAATAACTCACCAAATCCCGGCAAAGTTTTCTCTAGTAACTTCTCAATAGCATCATAGGTGGTATCTCTTGGTGCAATACCTGTACCACCATTAAAAATTACAGCATCCAAATTTGAGCTTTTGCCCAGATTTTCTATCTGCCCTTGAATTTGTGTTGGTTCATCTTTGATAATCGTGTAGGCTCCTACAGCATGGTTTGCACCAAGGAGTAACTGCTGAATTAGCTGGCCACTTTTGTCTGTTTCCAAAGTGCGTGTATCGCTGACAGTAACCACAGCACAAGTTACTAAAACTCCAGGCAAGTCTGGATGGGGTTGTGGCATTATATGTCACTCATGAACTTTTAATAATGGATAATTGGGCATGGTAAATGGCGCATTCATTGAACATGACAATTACCGATGCCCTATGCCCTAAGCCCTAAGCCCTATGACTCATTTTTACTCAGTCCCAGATCGTTTTCTTCAGCATACCGCTCCATGAAGCGCATAAAGCGATCCCATTCTTGGGCAGATTTCATTACATAAAATGCTTCTAATTCTTCCGGTTTCCCGTTAATAAATTTAGCTTTAACTTCACGGGTAATTATCTCGCCTTCTTCGTCAATCAAGTACATTCCGGTAATATCTTCGGTAGTACCTTGATCTAAAATTTTCGGATTCGTAAAAGTAAACGTCGCTGTACCACTATCCCCAGTACGCGATCGCGTCAAGCGCACATCTGGAGTTACCTCTTCGTCAAGACCTCTAGAAAACTGGATTTTCGCCATGATGAATGAATTTAAACTTTGCTGATGGTTAATTTAATATTCTCTCATCAATTAGAACACCACAGTCTAGAAGCTACTGTGATTCACTTTTTAGTGTATATACTTAAATTGCTTCTTTTTCAAGTAACAAAGTTACGGGGCCATCGTTTTCGATGATAACTTGCATCATTGCACCAAATTTACCTGTTTCTACCTGCAACCCGCTAGCTCTTAACTTACTAACAAAACAATTATACAAATCTTCTGCCGATTGGGGAGGCGCTGAACGGTCAAAAGAAGGACGGCGACCTTTACGACAGTCACCATAAAGGGTAAACTGACTGACTACTAACAAATCACCACCAATGTCTTGTATAGATTTTTGCCATCGGTCGTCTCCTCCTTCGTCAGGAAAAAGCCGCAATTCTAAACATTTACGCACCATCCAGTCGATTTCAGCATCAGTATCGGTATTAGCAATACCTACGAGCAAATTTAGCCCCTGCCCAATTTTACCGACAATTTCATCATTCACTGTAACTTGAGATGATTTAACTCGCTGGATAACAACGCGCATTTTAATCAGAACATTTATCAACGTTTTGATTTTAGAGCAATATATAAAAACTAAAAACAACGATTTTCCATTGCTCAAAATTGATGGCGGAGCCATTGAGAATGCATTCCCAGGTGGAACCTGGGAACGAGTAGTAAGTTTCTAACTTCTAACTTTTATTTGCCAAACCCTTTACCGCGAGAGGTTGAAGGTAGACAAATGCATTTTTCGAGTTGACTAATTAAAGTCTCACGATCCAAATTTTGACCAATCAGTACTAACTGGTTTTTCAGTTGGCCTTTCCATTCATCATCATCCAAGGTGAAGCGTTTACCGCAAAGGTGGAAAATATGACGCTTCGGGCTTTCATCAAACCACATAATCCCCTTGGCTCGGAAGATATTTGAGGGTAGCTGGTTATCTAAGAAATACTGAAACTTCCTAATAGAAAAAGGCTTGTCACTTTGGAAAGAGATGGAAGTAAAACCATCATTTTCTAAATGGTCAGAATGATGGTGATGATCGTGATGGTCGTGGTCATGGTCGTGATGATCGTGACCGCATGTTGAGTGGTCATGGTCATGGTCATGGTCGTGATGATCGTGATGGTCGTGTTCATCCACCACTGTGTCAAAATATTTATCTGACTCAAACAGACCAACACTCAGAATTAAAGGAAGTGGCACTTGCGATCGCGTAGCGCGGATAATCCTTGCTCCTTCCTTGACTTCGTTAATTTTTCTTTCTAACTCGTTCAAAGTGGCTTCATCAACCAAATCTGCCTTGTTCAGCACAATGACATCGCCATAAGCAATTTGGCTGTATGCTGCCTCAGAGTTAAATAAATCTAGGCTGTAATTAGCCGCGTCTACCACGGTAATAATCGAATCTAAGCGGGTTAAATCCCGCAATTCTGTACCCAGAAATGTTAAAGCTACTGGTAGCGGATCTGCCAATCCAGTTGTTTCCACTACTAGATAATCTAGATGTTCTTGGCGTTCTAAAACTTTGTAAACTGCATCTACTAAATCATTATTAATAGTGCAGCAGATACAACCATTATTTAGCTCCACCATGTTCTCACCAGTGGAAACAATTAGCTCGTTATCGATGCCAATTTCGCCAAATTCATTTACGAGAACAGCGGTTTTTAACCCCTGTTGGTTGTTGAGGATATGATTAAGTAAAGTCGTCTTGCCACTACCGAGAAAACCCGTAATAATTGTTACTGGCATTCCTTGTTTGGGCGTATCCATTGCCGAAGATTCGGGTGTAACTGCTGATTGCATAGCGCTGTTATCAAATAGTCAAAAAATAGTAATGTAGCGCAGATAGTCCAGAAAACACTAGCATAGGGATGCTGGACTGTCATCCCAGCTGCCTTACCCTATTATTACGTATCTCCCTATTTCAGCATTACTCTGTTATGACCCTAACCCTTTACAATACCCTCACCCGTCGTCAAGAACCGTTTGAAACAGTCGAAACAGGCAAGGTTAAGATGTATTACTGCGGCGTGACGGTGTACGATTACTGCCATTTGGGTCATGCTAGAGCTTGCATCGTTTGGGACGTAGTACGCCGATACCTCCAGTTTATCGGTTATGAAGTGCGATATATCCAAAATTTTACTGATATTGATGACAAGATTCTCAATCGAGCCTGTGCTGAACATTCTTCAATGGAAGCTGTGGCCGATCGCTTTATCAAAGCATATTTTGAGGATATGGCGCGATTGGGAATCAAAGAAGCCGATGAATATCCCCGTGCTACTCACACGATGAATGGCATTTTGCGGTTAATTCATGAGTTGGAAAATAAAGGTTTTGCTTACCCTGCTGATGGTGATGTGTATTATCCAGTGCGGCAGTTTTCTGAATATGGCAAACTTTCGGGACGCAAGTTAGAGGATATGCAAGCTGGCAAAAGCGATCGCGTTAACGTAGAAGATCCAGAATACCAAAAAAAGAAAGACCCCTTTGATTTTGCTTTGTGGAAAGCAGCAAGACCGGGAGAACCTGCTTGGGAATCACCGTGGGGCGCAGGTCGTCCGGGGTGGCATATAGAATGCTCGGCAATGGTGCGCGATCGCTTGGGTGATACCATAGATATTCATGCTGGTGGTGCTGACTTAATTTTTCCCCATCACGAAAACGAAATTGCCCAATCTGAGGCTGTAACCGGAAAACCCCTAGCGCGTTACTGGCTGCATAACGGCATGGTAAAGGTAGATGGTGAAAAAATGTCCAAATCTTTGGGCAACTTTATCACTATTCGAGAATTACTGGATCGAGGCGTTGACCCGATGGCAGTACGGTTGTTCGTGCTAACCGCTCAATATCGTACACCAATTGATTTTACCGACGAAGCGATCGCCGCAGCAACCAATGGCTGGCACACCATTAAAGAAGGTTTACTCTTCGGCTACCAATACGGGAAATTACTAGGCTGGGATTTAGGGACTGGGGACTGGGGACTAGGGACTGGGAATATATCAATACCCAGTACCCAATACCCAGTACCCAATCCCTATATTGAACGCTTTCAAGAAACCGTAAATAACGACTTTAATTTTCCTGGTGGGTTAACAGTGCTGTTTGAATTAGCCAAAGAACTGCGCCGTGAGGGAAATATTCTTGTGCATGAAGGGAAAACCGAAACATCAGCAGATGAGTTACAGCGTCAATGGCAAACACTCGTTACCTTAGCTGGAGTTTTGGGTTTAGAAGCCGAGATAGAAGCCGAAACTCAAACAAGTAATGGTTTTAGCGATGCAGAAATTGAAGTGAAAATTCAGCAAAGGCAAGAAGCACGTATTGCCAAGAATTTTGCCGAAAGCGATCGCATTCGTGACGAACTCCAAGCAGAAGGTATTACGCTAATTGATAGCCGTGATGGCACACGCTGGCACCGGAATTAGAGGAGAATGGGGAGTAGGTAGAAAATTCCCCATTTCCCATTCTTTATTCCCCATTCTTTATGTGGTCTGAACTCAAAAAAGCGATCGCTAGTTTCGATATTCCCGCAGATTGGATCGGTATTAGAGCCGTAAAGGAAACTTCTACTACCCGTTTAGTCCGTGACGCCTTACCCCAACTAAATGGCAAATCCTTCACTGTTGGAGCCATGCTGGAAGTTTTAGTCAATGGCTGTCTGGGTTATGCAGCTACTAACTCTCTAGAATTGTCTTCTCTAGAAGCCGCTGCCCAAACAGCCTATAAACAGGCACTAGCAGCCAGTGAATGGTGGATACATCCCTTCCGTGAAAGTGAGCGTCCTAAAGTTATTGGCGAATATAAATCTCCATTTATTGAGCCATTGGATGCTCTGAGTCCAGGAGAAATCAACGATTTACTGGTTCGTATTTGCCAAACACTCAAAGTTGATGACAAGATTGTGCAAACCATAGCCAGTGCTAGCACAACTGAGCGAGAATCTTGGTTTATTAGCAGCAATGGCTCAGAAGTCTATCAAAAAATACTATCTATAGGCACAAATTACGGAGCTACTGCCCAAGATGGAGCGGTTGTACAACAGCGCAGCAATAACGGTTCGCAAGCAAACTGTTACCAAGGCGGACTCGAACTATTAAAACAAGAAAACTTATGGCATCGGGTGCGGCAAATAGGCGAACAAGCAGTAGAACTTTTGACAGCAGAAGAATGCCCAACCACCCGTACCAATTTAGTTTTAGCCTCAGACCAAATGATGCTGCAAATCCATGAAAGTGTTGGGCATCCCCTAGAAATTGACCGAATTTTGGGAGATGAGCGTAACTATGCTGGGGGCAGCTTTGTTAATAAAAGTGATTTCGGCAACCTAGTATATGGTTCGCCGTTGATGAACATTACCTTTGATCCTACCGTGCCTGGTGAATTTTCTAGCTATGGCTTTGATGATACGGGTGCTGTAGCAACAAAGGAATACTTGGTTAAAGAAGGAGTACTTCAACGGGGTTTAGGCAGTCTGGAAAGTCAAGCAAGAGCAGGTGTATCAGGAGTTGCTTGTGCCCGTGCTTGCTCATGGAATCGACCAGCGATCGATCGTATGGCAAACTTGAATTTAGAGCCTTTAAACGGCACTTTTGAAGACATTATTGGCGGGATAGAACACGGCGTTTACATGGAATCTAACCGTTCTTGGTCAATTGACGATCGCCGCTACAAATTCCAATTTGGTTGCGAGTACGCTAAATTAATTGAAAACGGCAAACTCACCAAAACCCTTCGTAATCCTAACTATCGCGCCACAACACCAGAATTTTGGCATAGCTTAATCCAAGTAGGAGATGCAACAAACTGGCAAATGTATGGTACTCCTTATTGTGGTAAAGGAGAACCAAATCAGGCCATTTCGGTAGGACACGGTTCACCTGTTTGTGTATTTGCTAATGTCGAAGTTTTTGGTGGAGGAAGTTGAAAAAGTGCAAATACAGCAGTTAGAAGTTAGGAGTTAGAAGTTAACAATTTCTTCAACTCATAACTTTTAACAAGTGGTGGGGGTTCAAGTCCCCTGTCTCTACAGGCAGCAGGTTTTGTGTCGAGGTCTAAATCCACGTCACAAAACGTAATTGCGTTAGCGCAGCGGGGCGTAGCCCATTGCGAATTGCGAATTGGTTTAACTTTTTCCCCCTCTTTATTCCCTATTGATATTTAATTTCTATGAAAATTGAGGAATTATCTGCATTAGAAGTCAGTTTTAATCGACTGATTGAAAGTCTGCTGATTAAAAAAGCTGAAAATGAACAATTCACTGTGAGACTTAGTAGTGAAAGAAGTCAATTTACTCGTTTCAACCATGCGAAAGTGCGACAAACTGGTTGTGTTGCTGATGGTTGGATAGAACTGACTCTGATGGCAGATCAACGCAGCAGTATTAGGCAGTTTCCCTTTACTGGAAATTGGGAGTTAGACTGGCAATTAGCATATCCTGCTTTGCAGGAACTACGCGACGAACTGATTTTATTACCCATCGATCCATATCTAGTTTTACCATCAGGCAATAATACCAGCCGGGAAATACATTCTGGAAATTTATTACCAGAGGAAGCAGTAGTAACAAGTGTATTAGAACAAGTTACTGAATTAGATTTTACTGGTATATATGCTGGAGGAATAGTAATTAAAGGTTATGGTGATTCCAGTGGTCAAAAACACTGGTTTGCTACTGATTCTTTTAGTTTAGATTATTCTTTATTTTCTACCTCTGAGCAAGCAGTTAAGGGCACATTTGCCGGAAGTGATTGGGATGAATCTGCTTATATAACCAAAATCAGCGAAGCTAAAAAGCAAATTGAATTGCTAGCTCGTCCAATTAAAGAATTACCACGAGGACAATACAAAACTTATTTTGCACCTGCTGCTGTTGCAGATTTATTAGTAATGCTTTCTTGGGGAGCAGTAAGCGAAGCTGATATTCAACAAGGGAACAGTGCTTTAGCTGCTTTATCGCGTCAAGAAAAACAACTTTCGACGGCATTTAGTTTGAAAGAAAACTTTCAGCGCGGATTAGTACCGCGATTTAATGAATTGGGAGAAATGGCAGCACCAGAGTTACCTGTAATAGAAAAAGGATATTTGGTAAATACTCTGGTGAATTCTCGCACTGCTAAGGAATATCAAAAAATTGCCAACGGCGCTAATGGTTCAGAGACTCTGCGCGCGCCAGAAATCAGTCCCGGAAATTTAATATTTGAGCAGATTCTTCCGAGATTGGATACAGGATTATATTTATCAAATTTGCATTACTTGAATTGGAGCGATCGCCACACTGGTAGAATCACAGGTATGACTCGTTATGCTTGTTTTTGGGTAGAAAACGGAGAAATTACTGCCCCCATTGAAAACTTACGTTTTGATGAAAGTCTCTATCGTTTCTGGGGAGAAAATCTAATAGATTTGACTACTTTTCAAGAATTCATTCCCGAAGTAGGTACTTATGAAAGTCGCCAACTTGGAGGTAGTTTAGTTCCTGGTATGTTGGTGGAAGATTTTACTTACACTTTGTAGTTTTCTTCTGTATAAATATTTATTTTTGGTAGAGACGCACAGTTCACGTCTCTACCAAAAAATTATAAAATTATCTATCTCTGTAAACGGCATTAATTACAATATCTTTAATAGCGAAATAAATAATTAAAAGCAACGATAAAAATTGCTCAAACTGAAGAATTGGATCTAAACGCCAACCTTGAAAAAACAAGATGACTCCGCATATTAACATTATAATTGGTGTAAATATCACTTGAATAATGTAAAGGGCTAAAGCCCAACCTGTAAGCCTAGTTCCACGTTGGGCAAGCCAAACTACTGTTAAAATAAAGTAAATAACTGCCAAAAGAAAATAAATAATTCCAATTAAACCAGCTAAATTTAATCCAAAATTAACTTGAGCGAAAGTAATCATTTATTAGAGATCCTGTTTAATTACAATCCACAAATTTAAATCTATTTCTCGGTAGATTTCCCAAAAAACTTCCCTAATAAAAATAGTTGGGTTTCACTATTGCTTAAAACCCAACTTATAATTTTTCATCATCTCTTATTAGAGCCTTTATCGTTTTTTGCTAGGAGGTGAATTACGCTGGGTGAGGTTATCAATTTGCAATTGTTGCCGTCCATTGGTGATAATTCGCAACATATCTTTGAGATCCTGCTCGATATTTCCCAAAATGCCATCGGCATAAGCATCAGCACCATCTTCAATTTCTTGAGCTTGAGCGATCGCATTTTGTCGCATCAGCTCTAACTCTTGCTGACAAGCATACCGCTTGCGGTCAATCTCGGCGAGAGTTTCTTGCATTATTCCCTCACACTCTTGTTGCACTTGTCGCCGCAATCGTTCAGCTTCTTGTTCCGCCTGGTGAATAATATCGCTTTCAGCTAAAATTTGCGCTCTTTTTGCTTGTGCAGCCTCAACAACCTGCTGTCCATACTCTTCCGCTTCCAGCAGAATTTCGTTCTTTTGGTCAAGAACTGCTGCTGCTTCTTGAAAAAGTGATGGTAAAGCCAGCCGGATGTAATCAAGCTGATCTAGCAACTTTTCCTCATCTATGAGTGTGCGTCCCGTTAGCGGAATCCTGAGACTAGAGAGAACCATTTCCTCTAGGCGGTTGAGTTCCTGCTGAATATCTATGCTTCCCTCTCCACCGAGATATTCTTGAGGGGGGGGATTGCTTCCGTTGAGATTGGGTTCAACATTGGAGATTTCTGATTGTAGCATTGGTATATATCTAGGGCAATGTGTGGGGGAACGAGATGATCGATAGAGCCACCAAACCTTGCAATCTCTTTTACCACACTACTACTTAAAAAACTATACTCATTTGAGGTTGCGAGAAAAACTGTTTCTATTTGAGTAGAAAGAGTTTTGTTGGTGTGAGCCATTTGCAGTTCCACTTCAAAATCTGACACAGCCCGTAAACCCCGGATCAAAACTTGTGCTTGTTGCATTTGAGCATAATTGACAGTAAGACCATCAAAGCTGTCTACTTTTACATTAGGTAAATGTTCTGTAGAAAGACGGATTTGATCTAGCCGTTGCTCCACACTAAAAAGTGGCATCTTGTTAGGGTTCCGTAGTACAGCGACAATCACCCGCTCAAACAGCCGACTACCGCGCCCGATGAGATCGAGGTGTCCCAAAGTAATGGGGTCGAAGCTACCAGGATAAATAGCAATCACAATTTTAAATATATCAAAGTTGTTTAGGTGATTATATTGAAATCATTTTGTGTAACTTACTCAAATCTACCATCTTGCGCTCTCGGTAATGATGGTAAACTCAATTGTTTTAGTGGTACAAGTTATGCTCAACTAAGCGTTAGGAACTAGTGCAAGAAGGCAGAAGGCAGTTCTTGCTGGAGGCAGGAGGCAGAAGGAAAGAAAGCTTATAGCATAAGCCTTTACATTATTGTTGACTGCATAGTTATTTCTACCACACTCCACTAGACTCCTAAATATGAATACTGGATTTTTACCTACGTCCCCACAATGTTGTGGAAGATTTAAGTGTAGTTACAGTATTCGAGACACAAGAAACTCCGTACTTAGCAAAGTGCGCGGGTAGTTAACGAACTTTTCTAGGTAATTTTTCATGGCACTGGATTTTCCCACTTTGCCCTTGGCGTTTCAATTTACTTCTCCAGGACCGATTCTGGTGAAAATAGGGCCACTAAGTATTCGTTGGTACGGCTTGTTGATTGCCACAGCAGTTTTAATTGGCGTCATCCTTTCCCAGAATTTGGCAAAGCGGCGCAATGTTAATCCTGAGTTGCTAGGCGATTTGTTCTTTTGGTTGTTGATTGGGGCAATTCCTGGCGCACGGCTATATTACGTTTTTTTTGAGTGGTCAAAATATGCTCCAACTCCAGGAAAAATTTTTGCGATTTGGGAAGGGGGTATTGCCATTCATGGAGCGATTCTTGGTGGCGTTGTGGCTGCGTTAATCTTTGCCAAAATCAAGCAGGTTTCTTTCTGGCAACTGGCAGATTTAGTAGCACCTTCGCTGATTTTAGGGCAAGCGATCGGACGTTGGGGCAATTTCTTTAATTCTGAAGCTTTTGGCGATCCGACTGATTTACCCTGGAAGCTGTATATTCCACCAGACCATCGTCCTTTAGAGTATGTTAGTTTCGATTACTTTCATCCCACCTTCCTCTACGAATCTCTATGGGATTTAATGGTGTTTACGCTACTAATAACGTTATTTTTCCGGTCTTTATCCGGTAAGCCGCGTCTGAAGGTAGGCACACTGTTTCTCATTTACTGGCCAGCCTATAGCTTAGGACGCTTATGGATTGAAGGCTTTCGCACTGATAGCTTGATGCTGGGGCCATTACGGATGGCGCAAGTAGTCAGTAGTCTAGGAATTTTATTGGGATTAGTTGGATTAGCTTGGCTTTACTTACTCAAACGCCCTTTACCCGATGTAGTTCCTACTGCTAAAGGAAATGGGGGACAAGGGGACAAGGGGACAAGGGGACAAGGAGAATAACTATGCCCTATGCTCAATTCCCAATGACTAAAAAATAAAAAATGCCCCAGAGTATTCTCTAGGGCTTAACCAGGGTGCATCTACCATTACTCTCTACTAGGGAAAGAGGGGGAATCCGGAAAGATACTGAGAAAATATCAAAAAAGTTTTTTGAGGGATTGTCGTGGGTTCTTTTCAAAGTGAATGTACAGAAGACCTAAGCTATAAAAAAACACTGTATGCCATAGACCCATCTGTGTATATTGTCGGAGCTGGCCCTGGAGATCCTGATTTATTAACGGTGAAGGCGCAGAAATTACTGGCTGTTGCTGATGTAATTTTATTTGCTGATTCTTTAGTACCTGAAGAAATTTTAGAACTTTGCCGAAAAGATGCCGAGATAATTAGAACTGCGAATCAGACTTTAGAAGAGATTTTGCCAATTATGATCGATAGAGTGCGATCGCAGCACAAATCTGTAGTCCGTCTCCATTCTGGCGATCCTAGTCTCTACAGCGCCATCCACGAGCAAATGCACCTCTTGGCAGAGGCAAATATTCCTTTTGAAGTCATACCAGGTATCAGCGCTTTTCAAGCTGCTGCTGCCAAACTCAAAGTAGAACTGACTGTACCCGGTTTAGTTCAAACCATTATCTTGACACGCATCAGTGGACGTACAGAAGTCCCCGCCGCCGAAGAATTAGCTACTCTCGCAGCACATCAGGCTAGCCTCTGCCTGTATTTAAGTGCGCGTCATGTCGAAAATGCCCAAGCTAAACTACTCGAACACTATCCAGCCGAAACTCTCATTGCGATTTGCTTTCGCATCGGATGGCCCGATGAAAAAATCAGGGTTGTCCCCCTAAATCAAATGGCAGACTGCACTCATAAAGAAAAACTAATTCGCACTACACTTTATATAATCAGTCCAGCCCTCTCGACAGCCTCGACAGCAAAAGGGCGATCGCGTTTATATCATCCCGAACATAATCACCTATTTCGCTCATCTCATTACTAAATAGTGGGGCATTGGGCATTGGGCATTGGGCATTGGGCATGGGTTATTCTCCTCATCTCCCTTGTCGCCCCATCCCTCATTTCCTCTGCGTTTCGGTAAACTTAACAGTGTAATAAAATCCAAAATTCCAATTCGGTACTATGCCTTTAATTAAAGTGCAAACTTCTGCGTCTGCTCCTCAAAAAGCTGAAATTGAGTCAATGCTTTTAAACCTCTCAGCCAAGTTAGCGAAACATTTGGGAAAACCAGAATCTTATGTAATGACTGCTTTTGAATCAGGAATTCCGATGACTTTTGCAGGGAATACAGACCCAGTTTGCTACATTGAAATTAAGAGCGTTGGCACGATGAAGCCAGAGCAAACCGTAGCAATGAGTCAAGACTTTTGCCAGCAGATTAACCAAACTCTAGGTGTACCTAAAAATCGCATTTATATAGAGTTTGCAGACGCTAAAGGGGCAATGTGGGGCTGGAACGGCACAACTTTTGGTTAATTCCTCATCTTCTTTGGTCAAGACTAACTCGATCTGGCAGGTGTAGGATAGAGATCCTACATCAACTCGTGATTTTTTTATGTCTGCTACGCCTCTTGTATCTCAGGTTGACTTCAACTCAGAAAAATCAGAATCAATTCCTCCCCTTCTAGGCGCTTCTCTGGCGGAGTTAAGCACTTGGGTGCAGCAACAAGGACAACCTGCTTACAGAGGAAAGCAACTGCATGAATGGATCTATGACAAGGGGGTGCGATCGCTAGCTAATATTTCTGTCTTCTCCAAGCAATGGCGGCAAGAAGTAGCAGAAGTTCCCGTTGGGCGCTCAATTTTACATTACCGCTCTGAGGCTCCCGATGGTACAGTGAAATATCTTTTACGATTAACAGACGGGCAAATTATTGAAACTGTTGGTATCCCCACCTTTGCAGAAAGGGGAGAAGGCCCAAAAGCCCGTTTGACAGTTTGCGTCTCTACTCAGGTGGGTTGCCCAATGGCGTGTGATTTCTGCGCTACTGGTAAGGGAGGCTACAAACGCAATCTAGCACGGCATGAAATTGTCGATCAGGTGTTGACTGTGCAAGAAGATTTTCAACAACGGGTTAGCAATGTGGTGTTTATGGGGCTAGGCGAACCGTTGTTGAATACTGAGAATGTCTTAGCAGCCCTAAAATCCCTGAATCAAGATGTCGGTATTGGGCAGCGATCGCTTACAGTTTCTACAGTGGGGATTCGCGATCGCATCCGTCAGTTCGCGCAAAATAATTTGCAAATCACTTTGGCTGTAAGTCTCCACGCACCCAACCAAGCACTACGAGAAAAACTCATCCCTAGCGCCCGCGCCTATCCTCTAGAAGATTTACTGGCTGAATGTCGAGAATATGTAGAAATCACTGGGCGTCGAGTTACCTTTGAGTACATTCTCCTCGCTGGTGTTAACGATTTACCAGAACACGCATTAGAACTTTCAAAATGCTTGCGAGGATTCCAAAGTCATGTGAATTTGATTCCTTATAATCCTATCCAAGAAGTAGACTACAAACGCCCTAATCGCGATCGCATTCAAGCATTTGTCAACGTTCTTAAGCAACAAAATACTGCTGTGAGTGTCCGTTATTCCCGTGGTTTAGAAGCCGATGCTGCTTGCGGGCAACTAAGAGCAAGTAAAAATTAAACTTGTTGCAATCAATTCTATGAATGAATATCAAACCGCAGATAAACAGAGATATGTCTTCAGATACATCTCTGTTTATCTCTGGCGTAAAACCGCTTGAGATCCCTTTGTTAACTTACCTACCGCAGGTAGATTTACGGGAATCCGGCAAATCATGTAAAAAATTTAAATATATAATTTAATTAAGATGAATATCTAAGAAGCAAGAGTTTTATGAAAAATCAAGAGAATGCACTGGATATAACCTTGATTTAGAAAGCTATTCCCAACGCACTAATATTTAGAACACGTCGTCGACTGAAGAATGTTGGCGTAGTCAGCCGTAAGTAGCGCGTAAGCCCATAACGGTAAATAAGACATTAGCTTCAGTTAACTATTGCAAGCCCCTATATTGATATATAGGGAAATTCTGTTGACATTTTAAGGGTTTAGCGATCGCTCAACCCAACCTATAACAATTGAGGAAATAATTATATGTTGAATCGCTTATCGTTGGTTAAAGTATGGCTACCATTGATTGTGCTTGCCAAAGCTTTATCGATTAATTTTCCTGCATCTGCACAAATAATTCAGACGAATCCCCAACAAATAATTCGGACAAATCCCCAACAAATAATTCGGACGAATCCCCAGACACAAGATTCGCTTCAAGAAAGAATCAGACAACAACAAGAACAGCAAAATCAGCAAACACAAGAACGAATGAACGAAACATGGCTACGGCAAAATTTTCAACAACCACAACAACTACAACAACAACAGATAATCCAACAACAAGAATTTACACGACAACGGCAAGAAATGTTGCGTCAGCAACAATTGAGACTACAACAGGAAGGAACAAGACTACAACAGCAGGACTTTTCACAACAGCAACAACTGAGAATACAACAGCAACAACTTAGACAAGATCAACAAATTAGACAACAGCAACAATTTAGGTTACAAGAACAGATCCGACAGCAACAACTCAGACAACAGAATAATCTGTAAAGTCTTTAAAATTTATGACAAGTAAATTTATTATTAGAAATTAGAGAAAATATTCTCTAATTTTTTTTGATTTTTATTATTTAGCGCTGTGCATAAATTCCTGGTGCATAAGCCTCAATTACTTTGCCAGTGCGAGTGCAACTAATCATCAAGTAGTCACAACTAGAGCATTGTGTTCGAGTTAATTGACTATCAGAAATATAATAACGTTCTGCTTGGCTGCCGCAATTTGGGCAGTAAATTTTTTGTACTGTCTGCATTTTAAAACCCCTGGTTGTAATTTATTTTTTATTTGAGAAAACTGCCAGTTAAAGTAGAAAAGATTTTGGTTTGACCCAACTTAACAAACGACTTTAATATTGGCTAATTATTTTAAACAAAATTTCAGATTTGAAAAAACTTCGATTTCTCTCTATACTATCCTATAATTTAAGTGATTTTACCCTCTTACTTTAGGTACATAAATTCTTTTTTAATTAAATGACGCTTAGATATTTACTGATCCCTATGACGAATGCTTTGAGAGAGGCTTATTTATAGTCATCTTGGACAGATACAAAAAATAGCCGTTCTTGTATTCAAAAGTTAAACTACAGAAAATACTGTATATTTAGTAACAAAATAGTTATCTTAAGGATTAGTTAATTTTTGCTGGCAAGATTTATGAGGTGGAATTCTGGTGTGAAAATTTAATCAAAATTACCATAGTTACGAGATATAGTTACGAGATCCCGTAAATTTACGGTATATACACATCTTAAATTCTCGCAGACAAACTTAACAGAATCCTCTGTGAGAGTGGAACTAATACTTTTTCAAGCTAGTTTTAAGTGTGTGTAGTAAGGACTTTAGCTCTTACTACAAACTTGTTTATTCATACATAAATTGAAATTTGACAGACTACTAATCTCCTCAAGCAGGATGAAAATAATCGTAAATTTCTTGAGCCAAACGCGGCCCGATTCCTGGAACCTCGGCAAGTTGTGGGGTTGTCGCTTGGCGAATATAATCAACTGAGCGAAAATGCCCTAGTAGCTGCTTTTGTCGATGATGTCCTAAGCCAGGAATTTCATCTAAACGCGATCGCTTCAATTTATCACTACGCTGTTGACGATGGAAACTGACTGCAAACCGATGCGCTTCATCCCGCAGCCGCCGTAACAGCTGTACCCCTGGTTGTTCTGCATCAGTTGTTAAGGGTTTAGATTCTCCTGGTAAAAAAATCTCTTCTCGCTGCTTTGCTAAACTTACCACTCGCAAGTCTTCTAATAAATTCATTTCTTGCAAGACAGCGACAACTGATGATAACTGACCTTTACCACCATCGATCATGATTAAATCAGGCCAGTCAGGATTACCCAAACGCGCTAATTGCTGATCTTCGGCATATTTACGGAACCGCCGCTGGATGACTTCAGCAAGACTAGCAAAATCATCTGAATGTCCTGCTGTCACCGTAGGATTTTTAATTTTGTAGTGGCGATAGTTCTGCTTTGCGGGTAATCCGTCGATAAACACGACTTGCGAAGCTACAGCATTTGACCCTTGAATATGGGAAATGTCATAACCTTCGATGCGGTGAGGTACATCTGGTAAATCGAGAATGGTGGCTAAATCTTGCATTGCTTGGTGATTGCGATCGCCAAATTTCTGCATTCTTTGCAATTCATACTGAGCATTTCGCTCTACCATCTCAATTAATTCTGCTTTAGTTTGGCGCAAAGGAGTCAGTATTGTAACTTTTTTGCCTTTACGTTGAGTTAAGACATCTGCCAATATTTCCGCATCTGGTAAATCATGCTGTACTAAAATCTCTAAAGGGATTTCTACGGAATCAGCAGTTTGGTAATGTTCCTCCAAAGCTCGTTGTAAAATCGCTCCTGGTTCGGCGTGAGTATCCGCCACAAAGGCTAAACGTCCTACCAATTGCCCAGCGCGAATCTGAAATAGTTGAATGCAGGCGTGCTGTTCGTCGGCTGCCAGTGCGATCGCATCCCGCGAAACAGTATCATCTGGTAAGGAAACTTTCTGGTCGGCTGTCAGAGACTTTAAGCCAGAAATTTGATCGCGAATCCGCGCCGCTGACTCAAAATTCAAGTTCTCAGCGGCTGCATTCATCTGTTGGGTCAAAATATCAATCAGTTCCTGGGTTCGACCTTGAAAAACCATCGCGATTTTTTGGACAATTTTGCGATATTCTTCTGGTGAAATCATCTGTTGACACACACCAGGACAACGCCCTAAATCAAAATTCAAGCAAGGGCGATCTTTAAAAAGTGGTTGGGGTCGTTGTCGCTGGGGAAAAATGCGCTTGCAGATGCGGACAATTTCTCGTAATAAACCAGCATCAGTATAAGGCCCGTAAAATTTATCCTTTTCTTTACCGAATTGGCGTTTACGGGTAATAAAAATTCGCGGATAATCTTCTGACCAAGTAATGCAGAGATAAGGATATTTTTTATCATCTTTGAGCAACACGTTAAAGTATGGCTGGTGCTGCTTGATCAAATTGGCTTCTAGCGCTAAAGCTTCGGCTTCAGTATCAGTGACGATGAATTCAATTTCTGTCACTAACTTGACCATCGTGGCGATACGTTCAGTCTTGTTGTAGCCATCCCGGAAATAGGAACGGACACGCGATCGCAACTTACGCGATTTACCTATATAGATAATGCGATCGCTCCTGTCCCGCATGAAATAAACCCCCGGTTCCGGTGGAATTTCGGCTAGACGGTTTTCTAGTCGTTCTGGCTCTTTAACCAGTGGTAATATTTGAGTAGATATTGTCACAACCAAAATTAGGTAATCTTTCTCTATTTTAAGAAAAATTATTTTTTCGTGCCGATTTAATAAATTATTTATCAAGTAAATACAAAGTAGCAGTCATGAGGGACTGGGGAAAATAATAATATCGTGTCCGGTTAAAGACTTATCATTAAGACCGCAGTTCTTGCTGGGAGCTCTTAGCTGGGGGAAAGAGGATTTCCTGGTTTTTGCACAGATGCGCGAATTATAACTGATTAGGCGGACATGATATAACTCCTAACTCAGCACGAGCTAAACCCTAGCTATCCATTAACAGCACTCTCAAGTCAGGTAGGCTTTTAGTCTGCACAAAGATAAGTCTGCTGTAGCTAGTTCTTTGCTTTCTTGCAGGGTTGTCGGCTTCTAAGCTAGAGCCTTGCTAGAAGAGTGATTGCAATCTTAGTCATTGGCTGCTACTGTCAGAATAAAAACTTTGCTTTTTAAATCTATAATTAACATTTTTATATTGATAATACTTTATTATCTGAAACTTTATATTTTAGATTAAATGATAATATTCTTGTATTGATTTGTGTTTTAATTAATAAATAATATGCTTGTATATTGGTTTAATAAATATTAAATTAAAATTTTATCTATTGATACTATTTATGTTTATTTCTTAAATTTATAACATTAAGCGAATTGACGGATTTAGTCAGTTAATTTTACTATTATGATTAATACTATAGTTATTATAATAATTTAGGACAAGAGCTAAACTATGAATTTACAAGATTTTGAAGTCCAGTATCGTGAGGCTATGGCTGAGACTCTCAATGAATTGCAAACAGCAGTTTTGTTATTAGCGCAAGTACAACAGAAAATTTCAACAATTGGCAGTTCTGTACAAACTCTTAGTGAGTGCGTTGAAGAATTTATTGCTGGCCAAAAAGCAGAATAAAGACACACATAACAAAAAAATTATCTGTTGCGGCAAGTAAACTGTTCTTCAATTGCAAGAATGAGATCCTTGAGTTTTAAAGGTTTGACAAAATAGTTACGTGCGCCCAAACTCAGAGCTAGTTCTCGATCTGCTTTAAAAGCAAAGGCTGAAACCACAATGATAGGTATTTTTGACAAATCAGGTTTTTGCTGGACTTGTTTTAAGAGTGAATAACCGTCAACATCTGGCAATTTCAAGTCCAATAACATTAAATCTGGCTCGAATTTCTCTATGGTTGAGAAAAAAGCAGAACCTTCTGATAAACTTTGGACTTCATAACCACAGTAACTTAGATAGTCACTAAGTAACATCCGATTGAGGTAATGGTCTTCAACTAGTAAAATTCGTTTAACTTTGTGTGACTGCAATGGCTGATTTATATTGAGTAATTGTACTGTCATTGCTAACCTATTATCTGATTATCTTAATTAAAAGCTAGTCATTATTACCATAAACTAAAACAGTAGGGCATTTAAAGAGTGAAACAAATATAAATTGTACTTATGTAATCCAAATCAAAAATATCAATCAATTCAATTTAGCTGCACTACAATACTAAAATGATAGTATTATTAAATGTAGTTAAATCAAAAATTAATCTTTTTTTTACTAATTTTTTTTAATCTAGAATATTAAGTTAACTTCTGTTTTTACAAATTTAGTTGCCTAAATTTTATGAGTAAAACTACTTAAATAATACTGTTACTAACATTATGGTAATAGCCCTTCCTCAAACCGTGAGGGTAAGCAATACTATTGTGCAAAATCCATATTATAAATAAATTAACTTTCTAGGGACATACAGATGTAGAATTTTGCAACCGATTTATTTGTTGCAAGTATTTTTAGAAATAGTATAACCTAGAAGATTAAATTTATTATAGCTGCAAGGAATTATTCATCAAAAAAGGGAGCTGTTAGCTCCCTTACTTATTTTTTGGAATGGAAACCGGAGTTTCAACCAGATACTTTTTTTAACTTGCGTTGTGTAACAAAGATACCAGCAACACCTAAAATCCCAAATACTACTGAGGGTTCTGGTACAGAGGATGGAGAGACATACTTAGGTGTTGACCAAGTATAAATTGCACTATAGGATACACCATCATCAGAAGCAGTAATACCGGATGCAGTGGAGTTAAAGCTATAGGCATAGTAAGTTTGACCACCAGTAACTACCTTAGCAATTTCACTAGCCGCAATTTCACCTTGATATGCATTTAATGCAGCTTGCAGAGTCAGTACATCTTTAAATGATGTGAGTTGAGAGATTTGACCTGGTAGCTGATTTTTGAGAGTATTCAGTTGAGAAATTTGACCTGGTAGTGTTTGATTTTTGAGAGTATTCAGTTGAGAAATTTGACCTGGTAGTGTTTGATTTTTGAGAGTATTCAGTTGAGAGATTTGACTTGTCAGTTGTTGCCTTTTTGTTTGATTGGCTGGAATATTAGGAATTGCGTTGAGTTGTGTTTGCAGTGTGGTAATCTGTCCTGGAATTGCGTTGAGTTGTGTTTGCAGTGTGGTAATCTGTCCTGGAATTGCATCCAGTTTTGTTTGTAGTGTGGTAATCTGTCCTGGAATTGCGTTTAGTTGTGTTTGTAGTTGTGGAATTGAACTTTCAAGTTGTGAAAGGGTTGGTTGAGTTGTTTGTGAAGGAAACTGTGATTTAATTGCATTCCACTTTTCATCAACCTTAGTAGAAATAGTTGTTGCAAGTTTAGTCTTTACATCCAAGTGACCAACTAATTTCAGTTCCACACCGCCATTCTGACCGAATTGGAAACCACCAATGTTCGGATCTCCCATTCCCAAGGAAGGAAAATAACTAGTTATTAGTGATTTGCTGTCGGCTGAAAACCCGTTCCAAACTGATTGAAATGGTGTGTAGCTACTCAATAAATCGCCTAGCCATTGGGAACCAAAACTATTCCAGTCATTAGCAGTGACACTACTAACGGTGGCACTGTAGTTTCCTTTTGTGGCGGTGAAGCCAACGTTAGAATCTGGGGTTTCGCTACTATACCAGAGCTCAACGTTAGAACTGGAGTCGTTATCTGTCAAAGCTTTGATCGCAGCTTTAGTACCACCTTGGGCATTCCCTTTAATGAAGGTACCATTTGAGCCACCAGTGTAAGTGTTAATTTCTCCATTATTATCGAAACTAAAAGATGTAGCGTGTGCTGGGGCGGTGGCAAGAGCGCTCACACCAATAGCCATTGAGGCACCAATTATAAGTGTCTGAAAAGTCGTTTTCATTGTTTTCAAGTCTCTGTCAGTTTGGAAGTTAAGTTTTAAACTACTGTCGTTTTTAGGCTTAGGCTTTCTTGACCACAGGTTTTTTGGCTATACAGATGCTTACCTGCATTGTTAGCCGTCTTTGGTATCTGAGCGTACAAACCCAGTTTAAGAAACGAGGAGACCTGATTGGGTAAAGTTAACGCTGATTATCAATAAAAAGATGAAGAATGTTTTGATAGTTTTATACGTTTAATTACGTATTTTATATTGATAGATATAGTTACAAAAAATACAGTATTATCTTTTTCAGATCAGTACAATACGGTGATTATTAGAGATGTACAAATGTGCATTAGTGCCAACTAATGCTGAAATCTCCTGACTGTATGAGTTTTGCCCTCACCCCCAGATATTCTCCCCATTTGGAACGGGGGAGGAAATTCTCCAGCTCCCCTTCTCCCAAATTGGAAGAAAGGGTTAGGGGATGAGGGCAACTCCAAAACGTTTGCTAAACCTAACTTTTACCTGAAGTTGACACCAATGCACAAATGTGTGCCCTAGCGCGTGTTCCATTGATAAACTTTGCCACTAAAAATCCTTGGCGTTCAGCTTGAGAAGAAATTTAATGAAGAAACTCAGCCATTCTTTCTACAGCAATTTCTAACAAAGGTGGCTCATGCACCAAGGCAAAACGGACATACCCTTCTCCAGATTTGCCAAAGCCAGCACCTGGAGAAACTGCTACACCAGTTTGTTTGACTAGCTGGGTACAAAATTCTACGGAGTTTTCACTCCAAGGTGAGGGCAATTTTGCCCAGATGTACATTGTGGCTTCGGGAGTAGGAACATTCCAGCCAATACGGTGTAAAGCATTGATAAAAGCATCACGCCGCCTCTGGAAGGCGATCGCAGCAGATTTTACGCCAGATTGAGGGCCAGTTAAGGCTGCGATCGCACCATTCAAAATTCCCCGATACTGGTTAAAATCAACGGCGGCTTTTACTTGGCGTAAGGCGTTAATTAACTGAGCATTACCGATGGCATAGCCAATGCGGAAGCCACCCATATTGTAGGACTTGGAAAGGGTGAAAAATTCAATCGAGACGCTTTTTTCTGGATCGGCTTGCAGAATTGAAGGGACTAGGGACTGGGTATTGGGTATTGGGTACTGGGGATTGGGTATCGGGGATTGGAAATTAATGATTCCCCTTGTGTCCTTGTCTCCTTGTCTCCCAGTCCCCAGTCCCCAGTCCCCACTCTCTCCAAATACCAAATCTACGTAGGGGAAATCGTGAACCAGCACGAGATTGTGTTGTTGGCAGAAGGCGACAGCTTCTTGGAAAAAAGATAAAGGTGCGATCGCAGCGGTAGGATTATGAGGATAACTTAATACCATCATCCGCGACTGCGCCAAAACTGGGACAGGAATATCAGCAAAAACTGGTAAAAAACCATTTTCTGCCAGTAGTGGCATCGGGTAGATTTGACCGCTGGCTAGGTAGACTCCCCCCGCATGGGATGGATAACCTGGATCGAGCAACAGGGCAAAATCTCCTGGATTAAGTATTGCTAGGGGTAAATGGGCTGTGCCTTCTTGAGAACCAATTAAAGGTAGTACCTCAGTTTGAGGATCGACTTCGATCCCAAATTTTTGTTCGTACCAGTTGGCTGCGGCTTCGCGGAATCCAAGGGTACCGTTAAATAATAGATAACCGTGGGTACTGCGATCGCCAAGAGATTGGGCTATCGCCTCAAGAACGTGGGCCTCGGCTGGTAAATCGGAAGACCCCAAGGATAAATCAATTACCTCTCGGCCAGCGGCCAAAGCGACTGCCTTGGCTCTGTCCATATCAGCAAATACATTAGATTTTAGGGGTTGTAAACGTTTTGCAAACTGTATGTTAGTCATTTGTCCTTTGTCATTTGTCCTTTGTCATTTGTCCTTTGTCCTTTGATCGAATGACCAATACTTCTCTACCAGAGGCTGCGCCAAGGGCAACGCTCAGTACAAGTGACCAATGACCAATGACTAATGACCAATGACTAATTACTATTTAAGTACGTATCTAAGAGTTCGAGTAATTTATCTTTGCCGATGACTCCCTCGGTGGATATCAAAACTTCCTGGCCTTGAAATAGTCTGAGAGCGGGTACGCCTTCCACTTGATACTGCTTAACAGTCAATGGGTTGGGGTCAATTTCCATTTTAACGACTTTGAGGCGATCGCTATATTGGGTAGCAGCTGAGTTAATCAGGGGCGACATCAATTGACAAGGCCCACACCAGGAAGCCCAAAAATAAACTAATACAGGCTGCTCGGCTTTTAACACTTCGGTTTCAAACTCAGCATCGGTTATGGTGATTACAGCCTTACTCATTGCAGTCTCCATCAGGTGGCGATCGAAGTTGGCACACACAATACTTTATCCCAAAGTTGTCAATAGTCCATAGTTAATAATTTATAGTGATTAGGATTGTTAACTATTGACTAATGACGTAAAATCCCACAGCCAACAGGTGTGGGACTAGCTTAAATAAGTTTTCTGTCAATTTTACAGTTGATCCAATTGCTTGCGTAAGGAATCTAACTCAGCATCAACCACCTCATTAGATTTAGGAGCAGTGGCTTCTTGTTGCGGTGGCAGTTGGGCTTGATTTTGTGGAGCGGCGGGTGGTAGCATCTGGGCTTTCAAGGCTGCCAATTCATCATCAACATCGCTACTACCTTCCAATCGAGCAAATTGGCTTTCTAAATCAGCACCCGCTAACTCTCCTTGTGCCTGGGCCCTGGCTTCTTGCATCAAGACCTTTTCTTCCATCCGCTCGAAGGCAGACATTGCACTGCTGGTATTCATCCCACGCACCATGCCTTGGAGTTGCTCTTGGGCTTTGGCAGTGGTGATTCTCGCTCTGAGCATTTCTTTCTTGGTCTTAGCCTCAGAAATTTTGCTTTCCAGTTGGATTAAATTGCGTTTGAGGGTATCAACTTGGGTGCTTTGGGTATCTAAACTAGCTTTGAGGGCTGTGCTGGTATCCGTATAAGTTTTTTTACGCTCTAAAGCTTGTCGTGCTAAGTTTTCATCACCTTTTTGTAGCGCTAGTTGAGCATTGCGTTGCCATTTATTGATTTCATTTTGGGCATCATTATACTGTTTTTCACTGCGTTTTTGGGCGGCGATCGCTTGGGCTACTCCCTGACGCAGCTGCACCAAGTCTTCCTGCATTTCCAGGATGGCTTGCTCTAGCATTTTTTCGGGGTCTTCGGCTTTGTTAACCAGGTCGTTGAGGTTAGAACTAACTACTCGCTTAATGCGATCGAATAATCCCATAACTTTGTTTTTCCTTGTGTGATTTACGCTTTTTCTTGGACAGTTAGCTTTTTTACTTTTTTATAGCTACCTATTTCAATGTAATCTTTCCAGTTTGAATCAGTACCTCCTAACAACTCTTAATTGTTAAGATATCGCCAAACTGGGGTAATTAGTAGAACTTCAAGAATCCTGAGTTTTGGGTAACTCCTGTTGGGGAGGCTGCTCTGTCTTTTGGCTCTCCTCAGTTAGGATTTTGTGCTGTGTGTTTTCTGACTGCTTGAAAACCTGTACCTTCATCGCCGCCAATTCGGTATCTACATCATTAGATTCCAAAGAAGTAAATTGTGTTTCCAAGTCGTCGCTACTAAGTTGAGCTATGGCTTCTGATTGAGCTTCTATCTGTGAAACTTTTTCTTCCATGCGCTCAAAGGCACTCAGACTGCTAGTAGCAGAAACTCCACCGAGCATTTCTTGGAGGCGATAAGACGCTTCAGCAGAACGGGCGCGGGCAATATACATATCTTTTTTAGTTTTCGCCTCGGAAATTTTTAACTCTAGCGATCGCATATCCTTTTTTAGCCTAGCAACTATCTCGTTTTGCTGCTCTATCTGCGAAAAGAGGGCTGTAGTGGTTTCTTTATAGGCTTGGCGCTTGGTCAAAGCTTCACGTGCTAGAGGTTCATTACCTTGTTGCAGGGCCAATTGGGCGCGGCGATACCATTCTTCTGTTTGAGATTGAGCGGCCGCTGCTTGTCGTTCGGTGCGTTTCTGGGTAGCGATCGCTTGTGCTACACCCTGCCGCAACTGCACCAGATTTTCCTGCATTTCCAGCACAGCTTGCTCCAAAATCTTTTCTGGATCTTCTGCACCACCGATCAAACTATTGAGATTAGCGCGAATCACCCGCAGGATACGCTTGATTAATTCCATATCGGCTCTCCAACGAAATCCAGTTCTGAGTGCTGTTAGCAGGGCGTTTAGCCCGTGCTGAGTAATGAATTTAGTTATAGAGTGCTGAGTGCCTAGTTAAAGTCCTGAGTATAGTAATATTTTTTGTCATAGGGTAGTTATGGAGTGCTGAGTGCCTAATAAAAGTTTTGAGTATAATATTTTTTGTTGTGGGGTCGCAAACAAACAATATTTTGTCTCTACCACTCAGCACGGGCTAAACCTTAGCTATCCGCTAACACAACTCAGCACTTATTGACTCAGGACTGTTATCTCATGGTATCGTAGATTTTTGCAATTCATAGTTACTGAACTCGTGCCTTGATTCCTTTCGCTTCTAACAGTTTCATCTGTTGTTTTACTTGCTCTTTAGTTTTAAAAGCACCCAGATAAATCAATTCTTTGTTAGGCGATAAATAAGCATCAGGAATTACCTGCCGTGCTGAGGCAAAAGCTGCGCCTTTATTATCTATCACTACATGATAAAACCCATCTGTTCCTAGTTTCATTTCTGCATCTGGCTTTGGTGAGGTTGCGATTGGCTTGGGTGAGGTTTTTGTCGGTGAAGTAGAAGGTAAAGAAAGAGGAGGCAAGGATTGTAGTCTCGGTACTGGTGCTAAGGCGATCGGGTTAGTCTGTTGGGCTGTATTGGGGTTAGACAATGCCCCTTGAGGATTTACGGGATTTTGGGGAACAACTGGATTGGGCACTACTGCGGGGGTTGGTTGGACTTTGGGTTTTAAGCCTACTACATCATTGGGATCTCTTACTTCAGGAAACTCTTCAGTAGCTAGATTGGGATATTTGGGTATAGATGTGCTTGGTGGCTGAATTTGAGGTTGGACATTACTCCCAACTTCCTCAGTATTTTCTGGTGTGGGAGAGGAGTTGCCGTTAAATAAGTTGCCTAAATTCCATTGTGGCAAGCTTTTGGGATTGAAGACTGCATAACCCAAGATCAGACTAGCCACCAATAGCAGCAACATGGAGCCAATACCCAAAGGTGATAGCAGACTGTCGCTAGAATTGCTTGGTTTCTTGGTTTCTGGTTGTTCTTCTGTCAGACTTCGCAGCAGTGCTTCACTAGATTCTAAATAGTCATCTGGGTGCTTGGGGCTATCATCTGTTTGCAAGTGATTTTCGCTTTTAGTATTTTTAACGATCGCTGGCACAATGCTGCTATTAAAGTTGGGTGGAGGTGGTGGAAGTTGAGTTTGTGTTTTAGCTGCATTGGCGGTGGAGGGCAGATTAAGATTATTCAGTTCCTCAGTTTTTGCCGTAGTTGGTGCTGGGTTCATCTCAGTATTCACAGCTACAGATGCGGGTGAGACATCAATTTTTGCCGTAGCTGGCGCTGGATTCATCTCAGGATTCACGGGTACAGATGCAGGCGATACGTTGGTTTTAATTTCCGTTGCTGATGACTGAGTTGCGCCCAATATTGTCGAAATGGTAGTTAAGGGTTGGGGTTGTTTGCTGATGTAACTTGCAACACGGGACTGCTTAGATGACACCAAACCAGTTCGCGTGCGTCGGTATCGAGCTAACTCTTGATCTAGCGGCACCTCTAAACTTGCTAGTGCTGCTGCTAGTACTGGTTTCAACCCAGGTGTTTTAGACGATTGATGAGTACTGGAGTCGTTCAGGGAGTTTTGAGTCATTGCCTTTTTGCCTCAAACGTAGATTACTGGAATCAACTTTTAGATAGATATATTTTGTGATAATAGTAGCGGAAATTATTTAAATAGATAGAGTGAGCATTGGGGAGGCAGTGCGGTCTTGGGGTCTCCCCAAGTGGAGCAACTGCCGTCATTGGATATGGGGCATTGGGCACAAGAGGCAGAGGGGCACAGGGGCAGAGGGGAAAGACTTACTGCAACTTCTCCTCGGTCACTGAGCGTAGCCGAAGTGCTGCTCCCCTGCTCCTCTGCTCCCCTGCTCCCTTGCTCCCCCACTTTCCAATCCCTACTCCCCACTTTGAATAATGTCGTTGAAATCAATTAATGATGTTTTAAGGATTCTGGAAAAGCAGTCGAAATGGCAGGAGCAACCATTTCAACGCCTGCTCAAGTGTTGGGCAGAAGTTGTTGGGCCAGTAGTTGCCGCAAATACTAGACCATTATCAATTCAGCGTGATGTTTTGTCGGTAGCAACTTCTAGTGCTGCTTGGGCGCAAAACCTGACTTTTGGTCGCACATCTCTACTTTTAAAGTTGAATAAAAAGCTGCCAACGCCTTTGGTTGATATTCGCTTCTCTACTGCTGGCTGGCAGAATCCGTTGGTGGAAAGAAAACAGCAACAAACGGTTTCGCCTCATGAGCATCCCAGTTACCTTGGTGATGAGATTAACCGCCCTGATGCTGCTATACCTACCAAGGATGTAAATGCGGCTTTTGGACATTGGACGAAGATTGTGCGATCGCGATCGCATGGCTTACCCCTTTGTCCCCAGTGTCAATCTCCCACCCCTCCCGGTGAACTCCAGCGCTGGGAAGTCTGTTCTGTCTGTGCTGCTAAACAGTTTTCAAAGCAAAATAGTTGAGCGATTATTTGTTGAGCAGAGTTTATCCTGAAATAACTTGCTGCCATTACATCAAATTTTTCTGATTCTTGAGAAAAAGTATAATTTGCCGCTAAAATATGCCAAATGTGGTATGTAAAGCAGACTATTTATGTGAAATTCTATGCCTTAAGGATGGCTTAAGGAGGAATTTAAAAGGTTGAATAAATCAAAAGCTTTACTTTTACTCTTGATCCCTAATAAGTTTTAGACGATACGTATATGTAACTGCTTTAGGAATTATTTAAATATATAACAAGATTATAAAAATATCCTGAAGTTTATTTTTTACTTGGGATCGCTGAAACCTATGGAAAATAATGACTTTTTGGCTTTTCTCTGTCTTTATATATAGAAGCAGAATATAAAGATGAAATTCAGCCAGAAACAACACTAAAGATGAATCCGAATGAAACCCATTAAAGTTTTAGCATCTGCCTGTAGATATTGTCGTCATTACCAGCCAGAAGGTCGCCGTGGTGGAACGTGCCAGCAGTTGGGCGCACCAGTTAAAGCGACTTGGAAAGCTTGCTCTTTGGCGCTTCCACCTTTTGCACCTTCTTGGGAAACCTTAGAAGATGCTTGGGGTTTACCAGATGCATCTCCAGTTTTAACATCTTGTCAATCTTTAGCTTCAGATTTCGATAATGCTGCTCTTGCCCCTCTAGAGGAAATAGCTGCCTCCATATCTGAACAGGTAAAAACTAAAGCAGTGGTTATTTAGTCATCCATTATTACTGGACTGAGTTTGTAGTCTGCTTAAAATAAGATTTGTTTTTAAGATTTTTAGTGCTGTAAAAGTTGATATCTACAAAAATCGCACCTCATTTAAGGGGGGCGATTTTTGCAATTCTAAGGTAGCCAAGGAAAAGAGCGAAAATCTGGTGGACGCTTTTCGAGAAAGGCTTGTTTTCCCTCAGATCCTTCTTCTGTCATGTAATAAAGTAGGGTGGCGTTGCCAGCAAGTTCTTGTAAACCAGCTTGTCCGTCACAATCAGCGTTAAAGGCGGCTTTGAGACATCGAATTGCGATCGGACTTTTTTCTAAAATCTCTTGCGCCCATTGAATCCCTTCGGTTTCTAGTTGTTCCACTGGAACGACGCAATTAATTAAACCCATTTCTAAAGCTTGTTGTGCATCATATTGACGGCAGAGAAACCAAATTTCTCTAGCTTTTTTTTGTCCCACGATGCGGGCAAGATAGCTGGCTCCAAAACCACCGTCAAAACTGCCGACTTTCGGGCCCGTCTGTCCGAAAATGGCATTATCGGCAGCGATGGTAAGGTCGCAAATTAAGTGTAGGACGTGTCCACCACCGATCGCATATCCAGCCACTAAAGCAATCACCACTTTCGGCATCGAACGAATCAGCCGTTGTAAGTCCAGCACATTCAAGCGAGGGATGCCAGTATCATCCACATAACCCGCATGTCCCCGCACGCTTTGATCGCCACCAGAACAGAAGGCATATTTACCATCAGTGTGGGGGCCATAACCAGTAAATAGAACAACACCAATAGTAGTATCTTCACGAGCATTACAGAAAGCGTCGTACAGTTCAAAGACGGTTTCAGGACGAAAAGCATTGCGTTTATGGGGACGGTTGATGGTGATTTTCGCAATGCCATCAGTTTTTTGATACAGAATATCTTCGTAGGTTTTGGCAGTTTGCCAGTTAATTTGCATTGGTATGGAGTGCGCTGTTGCTTCAAGAATTTTATCGCGGACGTAGGGACAAGCGATACCTGCGGTAGGCTACGCCTACGCTAAAATTGGTGTCTCAAGCCTTTACAATCTGGTAATTGTCTGGGTGTTGAGGAATAAAAATGCGGCGCGACACCATTTTCTATAAATTATTTAAGCAATTTCCGGGTTTGCTGTTTGAATTAGTAGATGAACCACCTCCAGAAGCAGAAAATTACCAGTTTGAATCAGTTGAAGTGAAAGAAACGGCGTTTCGGATTGATGGAGTATTTTTACCTCCGGCTGATGCAGTTTCCAAAACCGTATTTTTTGCAAAAGTGCAGTTTCAGAAGGACGAAGACTTATATCACCGCTTCTTCAGCGAATTGTTTTTGTTTCTCTACCGTAACTCTATTCGTTACGATGACTGGTTTGGTGTAATAATTTTTGCTTCTCGCAGCCTAGAACCTTCTAACTCAACAATTCACCGCGCTTTGTTGGAAAGTGGCCAAGTCAGGCGGGTCTATCTGGATGAGTTGGGGGATTTGCGAGAACAACCTTTGGGATTGGGTTTGATGTTGCTGACGAATGTTACTTCTGAAACAGAAGCAATGGAAGGGGCGCGGTTTTTGTTAGAGCAAGCACGGCAACAGTCGGAGCAAGCGATAATTGATTTAGTGACGACGATTATTGTCTACAAGTTTTCTAAGCTTAGTCGAGAGGAGATTGCAACGATGTTGGGACTGAATTTGGAAGAACCACGGGCGATTCGGGAAGCGAAGGAAGAAGGACGAGAGGAAGAAGCGCGATCGCTCATCTTAAGACTATTAAACCGACGGGTGGGTGAGTTTCCTGAGTCGCTTCAGCGCCAGATTCAAGGGTTATCGGTGGAACAGTTGGAAGCTTTAGGTGATGCTTTGTTGGATTTCTCTACTCTTGCTGATTTGGAAGGATGGTTACAAGGTGAAGTAAGCGGGTAAGTTTTACCCGGAGGTGCAGAGGAGAAGAGCGATCGCACTCCGTAAAATAATGATGGCTACAAATAAAGTTTCCCCAAGTGAAGAAGCATACGAAGCGGTGGAACAAAAAGTGCGATCGCTTGTCCTCTGACTGTTAAAACGACTATTCCCTGCTTTGTTTCCAGCTACGCAGAAATTCATCATAATTATTGAAATCAGTATTTATACGGTTTTTATCTATATGTAAAAAAAAGAATATGATATCCTACTTTAATAGGATCTTTTACATGGCAATTACTTTTTTTGAGTTACTGAACCCTATACTAAATAAAGAAATAGCTTTTATTTCAAATCAGTTAGAAATATCTATAGATGAAGTCTATCAACTTATTTTAGATGAAGCTGAACGTAACCAAACAGAGTGGTACTCAGACAGAGTTCCTGACCTGAACTATGAAGAACCTGCTTGCCGACTTGCGTATTTATATATTGTTGCGGCTGCTAATGCTAGTACCTTTCAGTACGTTATAGAATCAAATAAAGATTTGCTTAATTATGTTTTAGGAATTGCCAAAGAGCGTCATGAGTTGAAAATTTGTGCCTTCGGTGCTGGCCCTGGTACAGAGTTAATGGCAATGGCAAAGTTTTTTGAGACACAAAAACTTGGAATTTCTGTTAGTGTAGATTTTCAACTACTCGACAAGGTTAAAGAATGGGCAAGCTCATGGTACGGCATAAGAGAGCAAGTTAATGAGTCATTCAAAAATCTATATGGTACTAATCGCTCGAAATGGCCAATAATCCCATCAGGTAATCTTTTACCTTGTGATGTTACCGATTTGGATCAATTACCTTATCTTGGAAGTGTATGGGGTCAAGATATATATGTATTAAATTTTTTATTGTCTGAAATATTTAATGACAATCCTTTATTACGCTCATTTTTAACTCAAGTTGTAAAATTTGCACCTACTGGAGCAAGGTTTATTTTTATAGAAAGACGTGGCCCTATGTGGGAACAACGTATTAAAAATATTGCTAAAGAATCAGGTTTAACTCTTTCTCCCTTCATGGAGTCACGTTGTGATAGACTAGTTAATGAAGAGCCAAGCAATTTAGGTCAAATATATGATGCTATTCAAGAAAGTAGAAAGCCGCGTTTGACTTGGAATGTTGTATACAGTATTGGCGTTAAGCAATAACCTAGAATAAAGATTTCATTTATTGAATGAAATATGATACCGATACTCAATTAAGCCTGAACCTTTGGCAGCAATCTGCACATACTCCACACTTGCAGGTAGAACAACTTTCTGTACCTGACGCAGAAATTATATTTTATCCTAGCTATTTTACAGTGGAGGAAAGTAATGAAATACTCCAAAGATTATTCACAGAAGTTAATTGGCAACAAGACAAAATAAAATGCTATGGCAAAGAGATAAACTTACCCAGACTGACTGCATGGTATGGTGACGCTGGGAAATGTTATACATATTCAAAAATTAAAATGAATCCAATATCTTGGACACCAGTGTTGTTATTAATAAAGAAGAGAGTTGAAGAGATAGCCCAACTCTCTTTTAATAGTGTTCTTCTCAATCTTTACCGTGATGGCAAAGACAGTGTTTCTTGGCATTCTGATGATGAGCCGGAATTAGGGAAATATCCAATTATTTATTCTATTAGTTTTGGAGGTCAAAGAAAATTCCAACTTAGACATAAATTCGATAATAAATTAAAAAAAGTAGAGCTGGTTTTAACTCATGGTAGCCTTTTGATTATGAAAGGTAAAACACAAGAATATTGGCAGCACCAAATACCGAAAACCTCAAAGTCTATGATGCCAAGAATCAATTTAACATTTAGAATGATCAATTGTTTGACCTAATCGGTATATCTCATACTGCTATTTAGCAATATCTAACGAGATACTTAAATATTAAATATATGCGGCAAATCTCCTCAAGTTTTCCTGTCGCCACTTGGCATCAGCTTTGCGATTTGTCTGCAACTCCAAAACCCGAATTCCTGTAGCTGGGAGCGGGTTTAATCTTTGCTGCAACTGCTCCCAAGAAGTAATGAATTCATGTTGCACATTATAAGTAGCGCACAACTGAGCAAAATCAATATCCTGGGGAGTGCCAAAAAACTCTTCAAACGGTGGATCAAACTTGGCAATGGGTAACATTTCAAAAATCCCACCGCCATTGTTGTTGATTAACACAATCGTGAGATGTCCGAGAAATTTATTGCGGATTAAAAAACCATTGGTGTCATGTAACAGGGCTAAATCTCCGGTTAACATCACACTACTTTGCTGGCGATGGGCAATTCCTAAAGCTGTGGATAAAGTGCCATCTATGCCATTTGCACCCCGGTTAAAGTACGATCGCACTCCTAAATTATTTGGTTTCCAGAAATATTCCACATCCCGCACAGGCATACTATTGGCAATAAACAGTGGCGTTCCGGGCGGTAAAATCTGAGAAATTAACCAAGCTGCTTTACTTTCAATGACTTCATCTATTTTCTCCATCGTCTGGTCAACAACTAACCTAACCTTAGTTTCCGCATCACACCATTGCTTTCCATAGTCTGAGGATAAAGATAAACTTCTCTCCTCTGCCTTTATGTCTTCTACAGATATCCGTAAATGCGTCGTTCTCCCGTGCAAAGGGTCGAGGTTTTGGTCGCTAGGGTCAATTACCCAGCGTCGCGGTTGAGTTGCATCTATCCAGTTACGTAGTTCTTTACTCGTAGGCATTTCACCCACCTGAATCACCATTTCCGGCGCTAGCTGCTTTGCTAGTTGCTGATTTCGCAAAATCAGGTCATAAGTGGAAATCAAATAAGGGTTGAGTTCGGCATAATTTCTGACTGGGGAGAGTCCCTCTGCTAGCACAGGCCATTTGAGAGTTTGGGAAAGGTGCGCGATCGCTCTACAATATTCCTCTGGTTGCTGTGGTTGAGCAACACCTGCGATAATAATGCCGCGATCGCATTCTTTCCATTCTTTGGGAATGGGGAATAGGGCATAGGGCATGGGGCATGGGTTTGCTATTCTTGCGAAAAAGTCTTCTGATTCTAACTGCGATCGCAAATAACTCAAGTCGGTTCCATCAGGAACAGGTGCTAAGGGATCGCGAAAGGGAATATTCAAATGTACTGGCCCCTTTGTAGGAGTTTGCGCTCTTTCCCAGCTATGAATTACTGTTTGTCGCAGGTAAGCTAGCATTCCCAGATCGGCGCAGGGTAAAGCTAACTCTGTTTGCCAATTTGGGTAGTTTCCATATAATCTCAATTGATCTACAGTTTGCCCAGAGTGACAATCTCGCAATTCTGGGGGTCTATCGGTAGTTAATATCAACAATGGGACGCGACTATACGAGGCTTCAATGACTGCTGAATAAAAATTTGCCCCTGCTGTACCAGAGGTGCAAACAATTACCACAGGACGTTCGGTTGCTTTAGCTTGTCCCAAAGCAAAAAAGGCGGCGGAACGTTCATCAAGAATGGAAATCGCTTCAATCTCAAGTGCTTGTTGAGCAAAGGCGATCGCTAAGGGTGTAGAGCGCGATCCAGGGCAAATAATAGCACAAGTCAATCCCAACCGCTTTAAGGTCTCTGTTAAAATATAAGCCCAAAGTTGATTAACATTCGTATAAGCGATCGGCATTAAATCAAACATAGCTATAAAACAATCTTAAATTTTAGATTTTGTCTAGGGAAATTCAATTTAAAATCCATCAATGCGGTGTTGAGTTCCATCACCGCCACGCGAGTTTCTGGGAAAGAAAATCTCCAAGCAAACTTGCTGAACTTTCTACAAAATGCACAATTTGCTCTCAAACTTTTATGGACTGCATTCATTTAACGGGAATTCGCGGCTATGGCTACACTGGGTATCTACCAGAAGAACAGGTGCTAGGACAATGGTTTGAGGTGGATGTGAGGTTATGGTTGGATATCTCCACAGCGGCCAAGACTGACGCGATCGAAGACACTTTAGATTATCGCAGCGTCATTAGCTTGACACAACATCTGATCAAAACGTCTAAATTTGTTTTGGTGGAGAAATTGGTAACAACGATCGCAGATTCTATCCTCCAAGAGTGCGATCGTGTAACAAAAGTCCAAGTCACTCTCAGCAAACCTGCCGCACCTATTCCAGACTTTGGTGGCAGAATTAGCATTGAACTGACTAAAATCAAGTCCAACCTTTAATTCACAAAATGTGTTTTTTTGCAATATCTATCAGCCAGCAAAGAACAGGGGGTTTACGTGGAGCTTGGAAGTGTCTCACAATAAGAATCTTTCCTGCCATTGGCACCAGTACCTATTGATTAACAAAAAACTAAAAAATACCGCGAACGGCTGATAAACATTTAACTTACATATTTTTAGAGGAGAGGAATTGTGATTAAGTATTAACCAGAAGCTGTAGGGCTAGTATTTTATTTTTAAAATACGCTTAGTGGCGTGGCAAGGCTAAAATAGTGCATTAAAAATATCTCAGCTATTGATATGTCAGACACATAACTATTTTTATATTGCACATATTTAGGCTTACCATGCTATTACAATACAATAATACTGAGATTTTTTTAATTATGGTTGTTAGATGAATATTTCTAAGTAATACGAGTTGACTGCTCATTAAATATTTCAGATAGCTTAAACTCTCATCTAGAACTCCTCTGATATGATATAAAAGCTATTTTTAGGTAAAGCAGCATCAAACTTTTTAATCAAAGATTAAAATTAATTATTATTAATAATTAAATTAATGTAGATTAATATATTATATCCAAAACACTCTAGATTTTTTTAATTATATTAAAGTAATATCCTGTGATTTTATGAAAAATTTTTCTTGATTAATTTGTATATAGATATTATACTTAGTATTTATACTTTCCCAATAGAATTATTGTATACATTTTAAAATCAGTTTTTGAGTGCTTGATAATTGCATTCTAATTTTGATTTGCTGTTAGTAGCATCATATTAGCTACATAAATTAATCAAAATTAGCTTTGATAATCATATATAGCAATCCTAAATGAGATCCAAACAAATATGTTCCCTGTTAAAAGTTCCCTGTTTCCTGCCTCAAAGGGTAGTTTGTAAATCAAATAGGATTTCTATAAATTTCTGGAGATTAATAATATGATGCTATTTACTCATTAGTCAGTATTAATATCAAGTAAGAATACAGGATAGTTAGAGATTGTTTATGAGAAGATAAGCACTTTTGACTTGAGTTGACACTGACAACAAGAATCTGAACTTTAGCAAACAGGTTATCGTAACATGTTCGCCCGCAAAATCTTAATTGTTGAGGATGAAAAAAATCTAGCCTCAAATATTAGAAAAAGTTTACAAAAATTAGGTTATTTAGTATCAGAAATAACTGAGTCTGGTGAGGAGGCAATAAAAAAGGTAGCAGAAAATCATCCACATTTAGTATTAATTGATATCTGTCTAGCTGGAGAAATAGACGGTTTCCACGTAGCTGATATTATTCAGAATCACTTTCATGTGCCTGTAGTATATCTAACGGAGTATTCGGAATATAAAAGATTACATAAAAATCAGCTAAGTGAGCCTTTTAGTTACATAGCCAAACCATTTATTGAAAGTGATTTACATTTTGTGATTGAAATGACACTGTACAAACATCAGAGCAAAAAAATATTATACGAAGAAAAACAGAGGTTGATGGCAATTATTAATAGTATGGGCTGTGCGGTGATTGTTACCTATGCAAATGGTTGTATTGAAATGATGAATCCCATAGCAGAACTAATCACTGGTTGGAAGCAAAGTGAAGCGTTGGGGAAAGATTTAATAGAAGTCGTTAACTTAGTTAATAAAGATGTAGGAGAAAAAATTGAAAATTTAGCTACTTATGTAATCGAAGCAGGTGAAATTTTCAATTTACCAGAAAACTGTACATTGATTACCAAAGATGGTAAAGAAATAGCGATTGGAGATAATGTTGCACCTATCCGCGATCGAGATGGCAATATTACTGGCGCGGTTTTAGTGTTTCAAGACATCACTAAACGTAAGCAGACAGAGGCACAACTGATCCGCAATGCATTTTATGATGGGCTAACAGAATTACCTAATCGTGTTTTATTTTTAGATCGGCTCAGACAAACTATTGAACGTAGCAAACGCAGAAGCGACTATTATTTTGCAGTTTTATTTTTAGATTTAGATGGCTTCAAAGAGATTAACGATCGCTTTGGGCATGGAATAGGGGATGATTTTTTAGTAGCGATCGCTAGACGTTTAGAGTCATGCTTACGTAGTGGCGATACTGTAGCACGATTTGGTGGTGATGAGTTTACTGTTCTTTTGGAGGATATCAAAGACATTACCGATGCTACCAATGTTGCCAAACGTATTCAAGACTCCTTAAGATTGCCAGTTAACCTGAATGGATATCAATTATCTGCTACAGCTAGCATTGGTATTACTTGGAATTTTAGTAATTATGAGGAGCCTGCAACTCTACTGCGGGATGCTGATATTGCGATGTACCAAGCTAAACGGCAGGGAAAAGCTACTTATGCCATATTTAGTTAAGGATGGAATATGATACTCTAGCGGCTACTAAGGTTATCATACACAACCGAGAAGCCCCATAATTCTGTCATGGAAAAAACCGAAAAACAGAAAATGCTCGCAGGCGAATTATATCTGGCCGAAGATCCAGAATTGGCTGCCGAAAAGAACCTAGCCAGTCGTCTGTTGCGAAAGTACAATTCTACAACCGAAGAACAGCAAGAGCAACGGCAGCAAATTTTGCAAGAATTATTTGGAAAAATCGGTCAAAAAGTAGCAATTGTGCCACCCTTTCACTGTGACTATGGCAGTAATATTTTTGCTGGTGACAAATTGTATATGAACTATGGCTGTGTAATTTTAGACTGTAATACAGTTCACATTGGTGAAAATGTTTTGTGCGCTCCTTATGTGCAAATTTATACTGCTTATCATCCTATAGATCCAGAAATTCGTCTTTCTGATAGAGAATTAGCTGCCCCAATTAACATTGGTAATAATGTCTGGATTGGTGGCAATGCAATTATTTGTCCAGGCGTAACTATTGGTGATAACACAACCATTGGTGCTGGTAGTGTAGGTGTCAAAGATATACCTGAGAATGTTGTCGCTGCTGGCAATCCTTGCCGCGTCATTCGGTATTTATCCTAGGTTTAAAATTTATAACCTCTAGCAATCCAATAGAGCCAGTCTGCGATCGCGTCTTGAGTTTCACTGTCAGCATCAATGGCTGCTATTTCAGATAATTTTGCAGAATATACATCATCATCCTTACCATTAATATAAGCCACTTCTACATACATATCTTTCAAGCACTCATCATCTGGGGCCATTCCCAGTACTTCCACTTGTTTCTCCTCGACAGCACCTGATTTGCGTCCCTTCTTAGTCCATGTAGCCATAAAGGGAAAATTCAAAGTCTCTTCAAGGTAGTAGTACCAACCCATAGCTCGGTCTTCTTTGTCTTCAGCATCTACAACAATCTCTGTTTTAATGCGATGCTCTCGGTTTTCGTCGGCTTCAACACTAGGCATAAGATAACACTTTGCGTATAATTCATTTTGATAATACTACCAAAATGTTTCTAAAATCATACTTCAATATATCTATGATGTCCGCTTAATTACTTATTAACCTCCCAAAACCCCACCCTTTAATCCCCTCTTTGCAAACTCTTAGGGGTGGGTGGGGTGAAATGGCTGTGGGAATCATAACTAATTATCTGTAAATGATATAAACTCTACAAAAAACCGCTTGTCATTGACAAGCGGTTTTCTAGTTATTGTTCTTAAGGGGAACTTATTCGTTGCACTAAGATAGATGCAAAATTTTTCAGAAATTAAACAAGTCTCAAATCTGGATAATTTGCTAACACATCATCAGATGTGAGGGTATCATTTTCAGCTTGAGGAGTCCAAAGAACTTCAATTGCTAGAAGCTTGTCGCTAGGGATACTACCAATTTGCCGTAAAGCTTGACGCAAATCATCAGCACTATTGATAGCTGTGGGGATGTCAAACTTACCTAGTGTCGCCGCCAGCAAGGTGACAACAATGTATTCGCCAGGGCCTTCGGTAAATAGGCGGGTGGGGTTGTCGAGTTCGCCAGCTGGAGGTAAAGCATCTTTAGCTCCAGCTGCTCTTAGCTGGTTGTTGACATTAGAAAGAGTTTCTTCGCTAAACTTGCTGCGTTCTGCCAGTGACAGCCGATTAAACTGACTTTCAGCTGAATTTAAACTGGCTTGTTGAGTGCCACCGCCTGCATATACAAAGTATTCTGGATGGCGGAGTAAAGCTAGACTGGCTTCTTGGAGAATTTCTGCTCTACCTTCGGGGGTGTTAGTATCAGCAGTTTCAGCAATGTGGTTGAGTTCATTTTGCAATTCACGCGCTTGAGCTAACAAACCTACTTGCAAACGAGTTACAGAAACAGGAGAGTTACTGCTGTAATCTGCTTCTGGTGTTTCACCGCTAGAGACGCGGCGGAAAGTTTGCAATAAGAAATTAGCGATCGCAAAGAAAATTAAGATGCTAAACAGACCACCAAATCCTCCGCCAATACCCCAGAAGGGAAGTAGGAAGGGAAAGCCAAAGCCACCACCAAAGCCACCACCGTAACCACCCCCAGGATAGTATCCGCCTCCGCCAGGAGGTGCATAGGTGCGCGGTGTATAGGTGCGGCTAGAAGGCGCTCTAAAGGAGCCACCACCGATACGACCCCCACTGCGGGCTGCTAACGCGCCGTCAGCGTGACCAAGAGCCAAAGCTAACACCAAGCTTAGGGCTAAGAAGGTTTTTAACAGCGGTTTGATGGTTTGTTGTAGTTTTTTACGCATAAGACAATCGCTTGAAAAACGAAATTATTATTTATCATTTCTCCCGATGGTGGGAGCAGTCTTGCAGGATGTTGCTAACGCTAGCCCGTAACAAGCAAGTTTGTAGCATTCACGTAGTATTACCTTTTCGAGGCTACATATTCAATTTACCGCGTCTTATCTTGGGTAAGTAGCGATCGCAGGGGGGATTTCTCGACTGGGGAACCGTACCGGAAGACATGTTTATCCTCACAGAAATTGCGATGTCTATGATGCGCTACGTCTACGGGCAATGGTTTGCTATGCCTCGGACTAGTTTCAGACTACAGTTTTGAATTATACAGATGATTTTAATTTTTAGTGATTATTTTGACTAATTTTTTAATCCTTCACTGAATAAGTAGTACTACTTCTGAACTTATTACAGGATTTACGCAACTGGCATATCATCTTATTTTCAGTTCGTAGTGTTCGCGTAGCGTCTCGCAGAGAGGACTAAAGTCTTCAAAATAAGGGCTAGAGCCGCTTACTACAAACTACAAATCCGATTTTTTTGTGACTTGCGTAAGTCCTATTATTACTCAATATTTAGCACGGGCAAAACGCCTAGCTCCCACCAACAGCACTCATTAATACATTTAGAGGCTGATAATTTACGTGTACGTAGAAAGATAATAAGTGTCTGTAATCCTTATAATTTTTCACAATAGACATAATGTTGCAACTAAGTAGCTATAAAAATTTTGGCATTTTGGCACATCTACTTTAAGTGTTTAGGATATTTTATTGAACGTAGCTAAATTTCGGAATTTTCACAGCAGATGTTTACTGAGCATTTTCGCTACAAGTGTTAGCTTTGATTTTTTGTTCATTATGCACAGAAACTCTCAAAGAATGAGAAATTTGCAACAAAAATAAAATCAACACAACAAAAAAACAATCTTTTTGGCTAATCTTCTAAAATAGGCTTCAAATTTGTCTACCAAATTCGTTTTAAAAGAAATAAAATAATAATGATGGCTTTGAAAGTAATTCTAATTGTAAATATTAAAAACTATTTGAAATATAGTCATCAATTTTATTATGGAACATATTTCTCAACTAACAGCCGAAATCAGAGATAAAGCTGCATACCCAGATATCCTAGTCATATCCCGGATCTTTCTGCCGAAAGAAGCTGTAATTGGGGAATATATCTACAATCGTTGTCTGCAAGATCCAGAACGAATAATTGTACTGGCAGCTAGTTGCTCGGGAGATCGAGTATTTGATAAGAGTCAACAGTTTCCTGTGTATCGCTGGTATTATCCTAAATATTGGCGTAGTGGCTATGTGGGAAATATCCTCAAACCTTTGGTCAATATCGTCTGCTCATTTGTCCTAGCAATTAAACTCTATTTTCGCTATCACTATCGTTATATAGAGTGGGGCCACGGCTATGATTTTCCTTCACTGTTGCTATTGAGCTATTTGTTACCTATTCGCTTTTTTATCTATCTGCACGGCAACGATCTTCTTTGCACTTTACACAATCCCGTGCTGCGATCGCTATTTAAATTAACACTTCATAGAGCCGAAGGCATTGTTTGTAACAGTTCTTATACAAGAGATTACCTCAGAACTGCTTTCCGATTAAATACTCCTACCCACGTCATTAACCCCGTAATCAGACCAGAAAAATTTGGTAATAATGTAGCCAGTCCCAGTAGCCTTGATGATTTACGGGTTCGCGTGCGTCAGGCATACAACATTCCTGATTCAGCAATAGTGATTCTCTCCATCGGCAGACTAGTAAAACATAAAGGTTTCGACCGAGTAATTGATAACATCCCAATATTGCTAACTTTTGGGGTTGATGTCCACTATATACTCTGCGGGCAAGGGCCAACTGAGTCAGAACTGAAATCTCTAGCGCATCGTTTGCGAGTAGATAAGCGCGTCCACTTTGCCGGATATGTGCCAGAGCGAGAATTAGCAGGTTATTATGCAGCTTGCGACATATTTGCCATGCTGACTTTATCAGATACTAAACCTAATAATATGGAAGGTTTTGGTATGGCTTATTTAGAAGCAAGTTACTTCGGTAAGCCGATAATTGCCCCTCGTTTAGGTGGTGTTCTAGATACAGTTCAGCATGAAGAAAATGGGATACTCGTTAATCCCAATTCTGGTTATGAAGTTTTTCAAGCTTTCAATCGGTTGTGCAAAGACCAACAACTACGCGAGCAACTCGGTCGTAAAGGTAAAGAATTAGCCAAGCGTAAAACTCTCCATCGCTCGCTTTATAAAGCAGGCGTTGCATAAATGCGGGATGAATCATGGAAACACGGGTATTTCTCTATACTT
>NZ_JAVRCB010000058.1:0-46107 GCF_034530955.1 Nostoc sp. DedQUE05
TGGATGGTTGTTGTCATTGTTTTATGATTGCGGTTATTTATGAATCAGGCGGTTTTCTCTTTGCCTGTGAAACTACTTTACACTGCTTTACAAAAATTAATCAAGTTTTATTACTACAGTAAATCTGATATGAGTTATCAGTTTTGCTTATTTAAAACCAAACAACGAGGCAAGAATACGCCAAAGTTATCTTTATATATAGCGGAATGGCACGCTTGTAAAGCTCAAAGACTTATTGTATCGTCGTTCCCAGCCTCCAGGCTGGGAATGAGTTTTGCGAGGCTCTGCCTCTTGTCAAGCTATGGAGGTGGAGCCTCCGAGAATGGTTTCCCAGCTTGGAAGCTCTTAACCAGTTAGGGCAAGGGTTGTATCTTAACCAGCGTGCCATTCGCAAGTCTGACTTTTCACGTTATGTGGAAAAGCCAACGATTGACCTAACCCCCTAACCCCCTTCCCTCATAGGGAAGGGGGAAAATTCAAAGTCTCTCTCCTGAAAAAAGAGAGAAATAGAAGAGAGGTTTTCCAGATACCGTGAAAAGTCAGATTCGCAAGTAACCCTCTGTTCGCATAGCCTTTCGTAGAAAAGGGAACAAGAAATTCTGATCGTCAGAAGCCACTTCGATTTGTAAAGACTGGCTCCTCTATTACACCAATAAAAAACGACTACAAGTATTATTTGCTTACTTTTCTGGGAATAATAAGTTTGTATATTACCGCTATTCTAAAAAATTAACCCTCAGCTTACCACTGAGGGCTTTTTTTGTTTGGCAAAATGGCATATCTGTAAATTAGAGGGTTGCTATGGTATTTGAGTAGGATACATTCCATGCGAAAGTACTGACTTGCATTACCCCTGGTAATTAGCCAGGGGTTTTTATTTTAACTGAGAGCGATCGCTCTTAAATATTCTGCTGAAAAATTTATTTTTAACGATTTTGAGTAAATAATTTTAGCATTCTCTGCTTTTGGGAATTAATTAGCGATCGCGATTTTTATTCAACCAGAAAATTGACAATAAATATAAGCTTATATTAAGTGGAAAAATCAAGTACAACGAATTAACGATGACAGACGCTAAAAATGTAATCGATGGAAACCTAGAGGTTTGCTGTACTTCTCCCGTGACTGGGTTTTACCGCGACGGCTTTTGTCGGACAGGTGGTCAAGATTTCGGCTCCCATGTCATATGTGCCCAAGTAACATCAGAATTCCTGGAGTTTACCAAATCACAAGGGAACGACCTCAGCACACCTGTTCCTGATTTTAATTTTCCTGGATTGAAACCTGGCGATCGCTGGTGTTTGTGTGCTTCTCGCTGGCAAGAAGCTCTCGAAGCTGGTGTTGCTCCACCCGTAATACTTTCAGCAACCCATGCTAGAGCTTTGGAAGTAGTTTCTCTAGACGAACTGAAAAAACATGCCCTAACTTCGTCTTAATTGGGCATTGGGCATTGGGCATTGGGCATCGGGCATTGAACATTGGGAAAGAGGAGGCAGGAGGCAGAAGTTCTACAATGTTTGAATTTTGAATTTTGAATGCGTGAATTTTGAATTGATTTCTCCCCTGCCTCCCCTGCTTCCCCTCCCCAATTCCAAATCAACTCACTGGAACTTCCAAAGGCAGTTGTAATATATTGGCAACCGCAGAAATCAACTTATTGGGGTCAATTGGCTTAGATAAATGCTGCTGAAACCCAGCTTTTAGGGCTTTCAAGCGGTCTTCCTCTCGCGTGTATGCTGTTAAAGCGATCGCGGGGATACGTCCACCTTTTTCTGGTTCTAAAGAGCGCAGTTTCCTAATCAGTGTATAACCATCTTGCTCTGACATACCGATGTCGCTAATCAGGATATCTGGTTTTGCTTGTTCAACTACTACTAGGGCTTCATCAACTGATGCTACCGCACTGGCAAAAGCCCCATACTCCTCAAACATAAAACTGAGAAAGTTACGGGTATCTGCTTCATCATCTACAACTAAAACTTTTAATCCAGCAAGGGGCGTCGATGCCACAGGGGAAGAAATTTCTCCTGTAGCTTCTCTACTCACCCTACTACCCTTATTATCTTGTAGAAGTGGTAGTCTTACAGTAAAGGTTGCTCCTTGTCCAGTACCTAAACTTTCGGCAAAGATCGCACCTTTGTGCAGTTCCACTAGATGACGGACGATCGCTAATCCTAGTCCTAATCCATTGTGCGATCGCGTTGTGGTACTGTCTGCTTGGCGAAAACGCTCAAATACTTTGGGTAAAAACTCGGAACTGATACCAACGCCCGTATCGATAACTTCAATTTGGGCGTACTGAGATTTTAGATTTTGGATTTTGGATTTTAGATTATTGCTTTCATCAGTATTTGCAGAGTCTAAATTTTCACTATCAGATTCAAATCTCAAATTGTTCGACTGGCTTGTACTGATGGTTGTGGAAGTAGCGCCCACACCAAAGTCTGAAATCGAAAATCCAAAATGCTTTGATAGCCTAACCTCTACCCTGCCACCTTTAGGGGTAAATTTTATTGCATTAGTTAGTAGGTTCCAGACAATTTGCTGTAAACGGGCTGGATCGCCATAGACTGATCCTATGGAAGTATCCAGCAGAGTATTTAATTGAATCTCTTTTGGCTCTGCTAGGGGACGCACTGCCTCTAAAGCTGCTTCCATCACCGAGATTAGATTCACTGCCGATACGTTTAACCGCAACTGACCGCGGATAATCCGGGATACATCCAAAATATCCTCAATTAGTTGCATCTGAGATATGGCGTTGCGTTCGATCGCCTCCAAGGCGCGAGAAGTGGCTTTTTCGTCAAGTTTCTTGGTGCGGAGGATTTTTGACCAGCCGAGCATTGAGGTTAGAGGCGTGCGCAGTTCGTGGGAGAGAACAGCTAGAAACTCATCTTTCATCCGATTTGCAGCTTCTGCTTCCTGTCTTGCCGTTTGTTCGCGAATCACTTGAGCGCGGACTTCTTCTGCTTGCTTGCGTTCGGTAATATCTTCAAGAGTGCCTACATAACCCAATAAGTCTCCTTGACTGGAAAGCATCGGTGATGAGCGAACTTGAACCCAACGAATATTACCATGAGCAGCTTGAAAGCGAAATTCTTCTGAGTATTCCCGACCTTCACAAATGTAAGCAGACCAACTAGCGATCGCTCGTTCTCTATCTTCTGGATGAACAGATTCCAGCCATCTCTTCTCTAAACTCTCTGCGGCTTTCAAGCCACAAATTATCTGATATCGGGGATTAGTATATTTACAGTCACCTTCGGTATCAGTTTCAAAAATACCAACGGGTGAGCAGGTACTTAGCGATCGGAATCGTTCTTCACTTTGCCTGAGTTCGGTATTTACAGCTACCAATTGCGCTGTTTGTTGCTTAATGGCTTCTGTTTTCTTAAATAGTTCTACAAATACGGTGACTTTAGAAGTCAAAATATTGGGGTCTAGTGGTTTGAGCAGATAATCAACAGCACCCAAGGCATAACCTTTAAACAGCATTTGGTCGCTGGTACTAAAGGCGGTGAGAAAGATAATTGGAGTGTGACGCGATCGCCCCCGATTACGAATTAAGGTAGCAGTTTCAAAGCCATCCATCCCAGGCATTTGCACATCCAGCAAAATCACCGCAAAGTCTTGATGCAGTAGACACCTCAAAGCTTCTTCCCCGGAAGTAGCTCTCACGAGATTCTCTCCTAATTTTTCTAGGATTGCCTCTAGTGCCAGCAAATTTTCTAGTTTATCATCTACTAGGAGGATGTTGACTTTGCGTTCCATCTGCATCGGTTTATTTCGGTGATAATTGACAAAGCTTGACCATCTGGGAAGCAATGTTTGAGAGTGTCAAAATCCAGTCTACTTCAATAGCAGAAATTGCTGCCTCTGGCATAATGTCGCTTTCAGCTGTGGCAGGTTCTTGTACAATAGTAATTCCTCCCCGCGCTTTTATTTTCTTAAGACCTTGCATACCATCTTGGTTCGCTCCTGTCAATATTACACCAATAACTTCTTCTGTGTAGACATCGGCTGCCGACTCAAATAGCACATCAATAGATGGTCTAGCATAAGAAACAGGCTCATCAGTCGAAAGAGCAAAGTGACCTAGTTCAACCAGTAAATGATAATCTGCTGGGGCTATGTAGATATATCCCGGTAGTATTTCGTCCTTGTCTTCCACTTCGCGAATTTTCAACAAAGTGGATTCTTGTAATAAATCCTGGAGTGTGTTGCTAGACTCTTTATGACGGTGTTGCACGATCGCGATCGGTACAGGAAAGTCTGCGGGTAAATTACCCAAGACGATTTTCAATGCTGATAATCCGCCTAAAGAAGTACCAATTACCACAATTTTAAACGACACTTATTTCGCCCTCACACCTGTAGAATGGGGGTTACGTAAATAGCAAAGGGTATTTCATACTGAATCAGTCAGTGTTTTCTTGCTTCTTTGCTCTTACCAGTAACCCATGTTTAGGTGCAAAAATCATTGCTATGATAAACAACAAGGTTTGTAACACCACTATACAACCCCCAGTTGCACCATCGATATGATAGCTGATGTAAGTCCCCATGACACTAGAAAATACGCCCGATGCCATTGCAATTAGTATCATGTGGTCGAAACGGTCTGTTAACAAATAAGCCGTTGCTCCCGGAGTAACTAACATAGCGACAACCAGAATAATTCCCACTGTTTGGAGTCCGGCGACAGCAGTTAGCGAAAGTAATGATAGTAAAATATAGTGCAGTACTCCTGTGTTCAAGCCGATGGAACGTGCATGAGTGGGGTCAAAACAAAATAATAGTAAGTCTTTGCGTAAAACAGCTATTGTTACTAAAGTAATTACACTAATAATCACAGTTTGAATAATGTCTTCATTAGAAATACCTAAGACATTTCCAAACAATATGTGGGTCAAGTCTACGCTGCTTGGAGTTTTGGAAACTAGTACCAAACCAAGAGCAAAAAATCCTGTAAATACAAGTCCAATGACAGTATCTTCTTTAATTCTCGTTTTCGCTTTGATATAACCGATCGCAATAACTGAACCCACTCCAAAAACAAAAGCACCCACAGCAAAAGGGATATTTAAGACATAAGCAATTACTACCCCAGGCATTACTGCATGGGAAACAGCATCCCCCATTAATGCCCAACCTTTGAGGGTCATAAAACAAGATAAAACAGAACAGACTACCCCAACTAAGGCACTTACACAAATTGCCTTCACCATAAATTCATGCTGTAGGGGTGTAGTGAACCAGTCTAAGAATGCGAGAGTATTCATATTTTTATAACTTTAATCCAAGCAATATCAACTAAAAATTCTCAATCAATCAGATTCACCTTGATTTCCACGGATTAGCTGACTTTTGTTGAGAGACAAATCTCCAAGAGAACCGCCAAAAGTCCGTGAGAGATTCTCTTCTGTGAAAACTTCCGATGTATCACCATAAGCTAAAATTGTACGGTTAATGAGTACTACTTGGTCGCAGAAAGTAGTGATAGATGCTAAGTCATGGGTAGAAATCAAAATTGTATGACCTTCCTCTCGCAATTCCAGCAATAAGTCAATCATCGCTTTTTCTGTTTTGATATCTACCCCGGTGAAAGGTTCATCTAATAGTAAAACTGTTCCCTGTTGTGCCAAAGCACGGGCGAGAAAGGCACGTTTTTTCTGTCCGCCAGAGAGTTCTCCAATTTGGCGATCGCGCATCGACCACATTTGTACCCTCTCTAAACTCTCCCTTACCACTCTTCGATCGTTCGCCGATGGAATTCGCAGTATATTCATGTATCCGTAGCGTCCCATCATCACCACATCATGGACACTTACTGGAAAATTCCAGTCCACCTCTTCTGACTGTGGTACATAAGCGACCAAGCTTTTTTTCTGTACAGTCTTTATCGGTAAACCATTAATCAAAACCCTTCCTGTAACTGGCTTCAAAAAACCCATAATCGCTTTAAATAGGGTTGATTTACCACTACCATTCATCCCTACTAAACCACTGATTGAACCTGCTTGAATTTGCAAAGAAGCACCATGTAAAGCTACTTTGCCGTGGTAAGCTACTGTCAAATTTTCGACATCAATACTAATGGATTTCATTAAAAATCACCTCTAAAATTAATTAATAGTTTGTAGTGAGCGGCTTCAGCCCTCTTTCCAAAGACGTAACGTTTTCCAGAGAACAAAATCGGACTAAATTCGTTACTACAAGCTTATTTACAATAGTTAGATTTATTCTTGCATACTTGCTCATTTTTGCTCTAATCCCTGAGTTAGAGTATTAATATTACCTTCTAGCAACTTGAGATAAGTTGGTGCTGGCCCGTTGGCTGGAGACAGGGAATCAACATAAAACACTCCACCAAACCTTGCTCCTGATTCTCTCGCTACCTGACGTTGCGCTCCATCGTTAACTGTACTTTCACAGAAAACTACAGGTATTTTATTTTTTTTAACTAGATCAATGACTTTCTCTAGCTGTTTGGGAGTAGCTTGTTGTTCAGAGTTAACTGCCCAAAGATAAGCTTCTTTCAAGCCATAATCGCGGGTGACGTATGAGAAAGCGCCTTCACAGCTTACCATGTAGCGCTTGTCTGCTGGAACTACCGACACGGCTTTTCGCAGTTTCTGATCAACTTCGTTAATCTTTTGGCTGTATGCTTTGGCATTGGTGTTATAAGTCTCTGCATTCGCTGAGTCCAAATTAACCAATGCTTTACGAATATTCTCTACGTAAATTAAGGCATTTTCTGGTGACATCCAAGCATGGGGATTAGGTTTCCCTTTGTAAGCATCCTCCGCAATTTCAACAGGCTTAATTCCCTCACTTAAGGTAACGTGAGGGACATTAGGGACACTGTTATACAATTTCTGTGCCCAACGCTCTAAATTCAGACCATTATTCAAAATTAGGTCTGCTTTTTGCGCCCTCACCAAATCACTAGGAGTTGGTTCGTAACCATGAATTTCTGCCCCTGGTTTGGTCAAAGATTCAACAATCGCCTTGTCTCCTGCCACGTTTTGCGCCATATCTGCAATGACTGTAAAGGTGGTAAGAACTACTTTTTTACCTTTTTTATCTAGGTTGGTGTTAGTTGTGCCTGGGTTTGGACTTAACTGTGGTTGAGAATTGGAAATTGACGGGCTACACCCACTCAAACATAGCCACAATAGCAGCCCAGACCCTAAAGCCAATTTTTGCCCGTGCTGCGGTAGTTGCATCTGAAAGTTATTGATATTAAATCTCATTATAGCAATTTCATAATCTTCTCACTTTTGTTTCACTTTAGCAGAAGTAAGATAAAAATGAAAGAATTATGAAAATAATCTCAGAGCAAAAAAGCGAACCTATTGCAATAAACTGTATTTCTGAGTTCTGGCTTAATCATGATTCCTTACTTTTGTCTTTTTAAAGGTTTTTTTGAGTGATTCAAATATTTTTGTTATTTACATCACAAACAAATATTTTACTATTGTGAAATAACTTACAGACAAATATGATTTTTCGGCTTTTTTGTATTTAAAAAAATGCAAAAGTAAATACATTATGAAAATGTTTGTTTGTTAAAAAACTAACCTTTAAAAGTTTAATATTTATTGTTTTGACAATTCATAAAAATTTACTTAAGCTAAAGGATAGGTTAAGCAAATCAACAAACGACAGCGATTTGATTTAGCTACATCAAGAATTGCTGTTGCAGACTATTGGTATAAGGAAATGAATCAAAACAAAAATTATTCCATGTAGGCAATTTAACCAAATTTGGCTACAAAAAGCTAAGACATGATTAAGCGTATTGCACCGCGCAGATATTGAACAGAATTCGGTCAATTATGGATGGATACTTGTGGTGATGTTAGTGAGTATCCATAAATTATTGAAGCTTGACTAGCGATTTTAGATTTTTGATTAGGGTCTTCTAGTTTATATCTCGTCTGGGACGGAATAAATCTAAAAGACGCTCGCTAAGACTGCGCGATCGCCAATTCAAAAATCCAAAATTTATTGACCAAAGTGCGGTAGATATGTCCAGGAGAAGACAATGCTTGAGTATTTGACATCTTTGAACGACCACAATTTGCCCTATCCAGATACGATTCATCCCATCGTTGTCCACTTCGTAATTGCGATGGTGTTGTTTTCCTTCTTCTGCGATGTAATTGGCTATTTTACTGGTAAATCCGGTCTTTTTGAGGTGAGTTGGTGGAATATGTTAGTTGCCACGATCGCCATCTTCGTTGCGATTATCTTTGGTCAGTTTGAAGCGGGATTAGCACAGCCTTACAGCCTAGCGAAATCGGTGCTGAATTTGCATACGCTAATTGGTTGGTCGCTTTCAGGAATTATCACAGTGATTACAGCTTGGCGCTATGTAATTCGTGCCCGCAATCCTAAAAAAGTACCGATTTATTATTTGGGAGCCGGACTAGTTTTAACCCTAATAGTTGGCTTACAAGTATATCTCGGCGATGAGCTTGTTTGGGTATATGGATTGCATACCGTACCAGTTGTGGAAGCAGTAAAGGATGGTGTGTTGCGATGAACTCAGAATTAATTGACCAATTGAACGGTTCTTTAGGTGCAAACGGATTACCTTACACAATTCCCATTCATCCCAACTTAGTGCATCTGACAATAGGTTTGTTCATCATTGCGATGACCTTCGATATTGCTGGTGTTCTGTTCCCCTTTGAAAAATGGGTCTTCAAATTTTTGGCAATTACTGTCGAACGTGACAACTTATTTGCTGTTGGCTGGTACAACATGTTAGCTGCCAGCATCATCACATTTTTCACAGTGGGAGCAGGCTTTTACGAAATGCTGTTGGCAACACCACCAGCTGATATGAAGAGTGCCTGGGGATTGCAGGCAATGGAGACTATGCTTTGGCATGGTGTGGGTGGTGTGTTCTTATTAGCGCTGATTGTTAGCATGACCATCTGGAGAGCATGGCAGCACTTCGTTTGGGGCAGACAAGAATATAAACATACAGATAGAGAAGTGCAATGGATCTATCTGTTCGCAGGCATAGGAATCATGTTCATTATGTACATCCACGGCACACTAGGAGCGCAACTAGCCACCGAATTTGGCGTACACAATACCGCAGATAGTTTGCTGCGATCGCACCAAGACCTCAACACAATACTCAAATAGTCATTTGTCAATTGTCCTTTGTCATTTGTTTAAAGTTACTAATGACCAATGACCAATGACCAATGACTAATGACCAATAACTAATGACCAATGACCAATGACCATGAAAATCCAGAAGATTTTAAATATTTTGACGCTGCTTACAGGCGCGATCGCAGTGACTTCCACCAGTCTCTGGATCGGGAAGCAGGCTTACTCCTGGCTTCCCCCCCAAGCAGCAGCCGAATCCCTACTAATTGATGATTTGATTAGCTTCTTAGTAACCCTCGGTGCCTTTATCTTCTTGGGAGTAACAAGTACTCTGATGTATTCTGTGATCTTCCATCGGGCAGTCAAAGATGACTTCACTGACGGCCCTCCAATTCATGGCAATGTCACCTTAGAAGTTGTCTGGACAGCAATCCCAATTCTTTTGGTGTTTTGGATTGCGGGTTACAGCTACCAAGTTTATGAACAAATGGGGATTCAAGGCCCATCGGAATTAGTTCACCTGCATAACCCGCTAGCAATGCAATCGGCTCATGCAGAACCAAAAGATGTACCAGCTAACACTTTAGCGGAACCTGTAGAAAAAATCGACGTACTAGCTAAACAATGGGCGTGGGTTTTTCATTACCCAGAAAAAGATATTACCAGTACCGAATTGCATTTACCTAGCGATCGCCGGATACGTTTAGCGCTGAAATCACAAGACGTTCTCCACGGCTTTTATATACCTGCATTTCGCCTCAAGCAGGATATTATTCCCAACCATCCGATCGACTTTGAATTTACTCCCATCCGCCCCGGCAAATACCGATTAACCGATTCCCAATATAGCGGTACATACTTTGCGACGATGCAGGCGAATGTAGTTGTCGAATCTCCTGAAGATTATCAACAATGGCTAGCACAAGCTGCAACCCAAAAGCCATCCGTAGCAAAAAATCAGGCAGCTTCTGAGTATGCCCAAACATCCAATCAATCAGTCCAAACTGGTTGGGTTACAGTTCCACCTGCTGCACCTCCTCTAGTCAATTCACCTGGTTGAAAGGAAAGTAACCATGACTAATGTTCCTATTGAAGGTATTCTTCTCCCTGATGAGAAGCCTAACCACGAATCTCCGAGTAGCTGGAAAGAATACTTCAGCTTTAGTACCGACCACAAGGTAATTGGTATCCAGTATCTCGTTACCTCATTCTTCTTCTTTCTCGTCGGCGGTATCTTTGCGATGGTGATGCGGGGAGAACTGATGACACCCGAATCAGATTTAGTCGATCGCACAGTCTACAACGGTATGTTCACCATGCACGGCACCGTGATGCTGTTCTTGTGGACATTTCCCTCACTCGTTGGTTTTGCCAACTATTTAGTACCCCTGATGATTGGGGCGCGAGATATGGCATTTCCCCGCCTTAACGCCGTCGCCTTCTGGATGGTGCCAGTAGTCGGAATTATCATGATGGCTAGCTTCTTCGTCCCTGGTGGCCCAGCCCAAGCCGGTTGGTGGTCTTACCCGCCAGTCAGTCTCCAGAATCCCACAGGTAACTTGATTAATGGTCAAGTTCTCTGGCTTTTAGCGGTGGCAATATCCGGCGTATCCTCAATTATGGGCGCAGTAAACTTTGTCACCACAATCGTGAAGATGCGGGCCCCAGGAATGGGCTTCTTTCGGATGCCCTTGTTTGTCTGGGGAGTATTTAGCGCCCAGATTATCCAACTATTCGGACTACCTGCATTGACAGCAGGTGCAGTAATGCTGCTACTTGACCTCACAGTTGGTACAAGCTTTTTTGACCCTAGCAAGGGTGGGAATCCAGTCATGTTCCAGCATTACTTCTGGTTCTACTCCCACCCCGCCGTTTACGTGATCATTCTGCCCGTCTTTGCGATTTTCTCAGAAATCTTCCCAGTTTATTCACGTAAACCTCTATTTGGTTACAAAGTAGTCGCTATTTCATCCATCTTGATTGCAGGAGTAAGCGGCATTGTTTGGGTACATCACATGTACGTCAGTGGTACATCAGGCTGGATGCGGTTGATTTTCATGCTGACAACAATGTGTGTGTCTGTACCCACGGGAATTAAAGTATTTGCTTGGGTAGCAACTATTTGGGGCGGTAAACTGCGGCTAACTACCCCCATGCTGTTTGCCTTGGGTGGATTAGTCATGTTTGTCTTCGCCGGCATCACAGGCATCATGCTTTCTTCCGTGCCCGTTGATGTCCACGTTAACAATACCTACTTTGTGGTGGGACACTTCCACTACGTCCTCTACGGCACCGTGACGATGGGCTTATTTGCAGCCATCTATCACTGGTTCCCCAAAATGACTGGGCGGATGTACTCTGAAAGCTGGGGTAAAATCCACTTCTGGTTAGCATTTATCGGCACCAACCTCAACTTTTTACCCATGCACCCCTTAGGATTGCAAGGGATGTTACGCCGAGTTGCTTCCTACGCCCCAGAGTATCAATTCTGGAATGTCATCGCTAGCCTGGGCGGATTTCTCTTAGGAATGTCCACCTTACCCTTCATATTCAACATGGTGATTTCTTGGATGCAAGGCGAGAAAGCACCCGCTAACCCTTGGAGAGCAATTGGACTAGAGTGGTTAGTTTCTTCACCCCCCCCAGTAGAAAACTTTGAAGAAACTCCCATCATCATCTCCGAACCCTACGGCTACGGCAAATCAGAACCCTTAACAGCCAACCTCCCAGAATAAACGCAAACTATCGGTAAGACGCAAAAACCCTCCGCGTCCCTCTGCGTTTCCCTTTGCGTTACTTTGCGTTTCAAATTCCCCCTCAAAAAGCAAAATGGACAGCTATATCAATACCGAAGAATTGCACCATACAAGCGCAGAACACAGTCACGACGAAGAAGGCAACAAAATGTTTGGCTTCATTGTCTTCCTACTGTCAGAAAGCGTCATTTTCTTAAGTTTTTTCGCTGGATATGCCATCTACAAAACAACAACCCCTAACTGGCTACCGGCTGGTGTTTCTGGACTAGAAGTAAAAGAACCGGCAATCAACACAGTAATTCTTGTCGCTAGTAGCTTTGTCATTTACTTAGCAGAACGCGCCCTTCAACGCCACGACTTAGTGAAATTTCGCCTGTTCCTCTTGGCAACAATGGCAATGGGAACTTACTTTTTAGTTGGCCAAGCGATTGAATGGAACGGCCTCGCCTTTGGTTTCACCTCCGGGGTATTTGGTGGAACATTCTATCTACTTACAGGCTTCCACGGCTTGCACGTATTCACTGGTATCCTGTTGCAGTTGATAATTTTGGTACGTTCTTTCATCCCTGGCAACTACGATACAGGTCACTTCGGCGTCAATGCAACTTCATTGTTTTGGCACTTCGTCGATGTTATCTGGATTATTTTGTTTGTCCTTATCTATGTTTGGCAGTAAAGATTGATGGGAAGGAAAACCCAGATAATTTCTCTGGGTTGGTGTATGTGGCATTGTTAATTACTTTTATGCCCCATACACCATTCACTGTAATAACTATAATTTGGGTCTTGTATCAACCTTTCAAATTCACCTTTTCCTCAAACTTTGATCCATCTTGATGAGATAAAATTTTTCCACTACTGTGATAACTTCTTCGCCATTGTTCGAGCTTATCTATAGATATTGATTTAGATGTGACATTCACACCATTTCCTCGCCAAGCAACTTCTGCATCTGTTGTGAAAACCCCGCACTCTAATTGATCTAGCCTCATATTCCAATATTCGCTAAATCGACCTTTTAAAGTAATAACTTGCTCAAATACCTTGTTTCTATGCTTATTTCGCCTTTTTCGTTCCGTTGCTCCAGTTGCTTCTGTATCAATAAACTTAGTTTCAATTAAAAACAGACTACCTTTAAAGGTCAGGAAGACAAAATCACACTTTCCTAAATCTGTATAATCTGAAATTGGAGATTTTTCAAACAACAGCAATTCAGCGCACGAGGGAAACAATTCTTTAATATTCAGAAATAAATAAGCTTGCAATAGAAGTTCCTTATCATAAGGAAACAAGATTACTCCTTCAAAAAATTTTTGAATGTCATCGTGAGTTTGGGGTTGAATTTTTTTACAGTATGAAACAAATCTATGTAGCTCGTTGACGATCATCAAGTTCTAACTCCTTCCCCCAGTCGCAGCCTTAAGGGTATTAGCATCAAAAGATACCACTCTCTCAAGGAAATTATCATCCGCATAAGTAACTAAAAAAACCGATGAAAATCCTCAATACTTAAGACAATTTACTGTTGACAGTTCAATAAAACTAATTTTTAAGCTGCTTTTCAGTATTGGTGGATTTTTTACTTCTGGTGTCAGCTACCAGTCAGTGATTTTATATGAGCAGGAAAACTGGCATTTTGCAAAGCTTGAACAGTTATTCGAGAATCTTGTACGCAAAATTGCCAACCTAAGCGAACAAGTTTACGAGAAGTTTCAGTTTGAATAATTCCAATCACTGGCATTTTTGCCTTTTCTTTGTCTACTGAATGGTCTTGTAAAATCGTTTTCAAGCGATGTAAATCTTCCATATTACCTGCTTGCTGGGGATTTAATTCCACCATTACCATTTGTACTGTTTCCACTGGTTCTGCATCTTCAAGAATAAATTGAGTTTGCTCGTCACGTCGGTCTACTTTTCCCCAAATAATCAATCTAGTATCAACTTGGAGTAGGGAACTAATGCGTTCATAAGTTTTCGGAAAAACTACAGCTTCTAATTGTGTAGTTAGGTCTTCTACTTGCAAGATCGCCATCTGATCGCCTTTTTTCGTCACCACTTTTTTGACGTTATTCAACATGACAACTGCACAAAGCCGTGTATCTTCCCTTTGTTCTCCTAGTTGCGAAAGGTTAATTGGAGTCAAAAGTGGTGCTATCTGCCGTAAGGATTTCAGTGGATGATCTGATACATAAAAGCCTAATAATTCTTTCTCCATCTGCAACTTTTTCTGTGGGGGTAAATCTGTCACAGGTTTAGATTTTGGAGCAGTTTCAAAGGCATTATTTGCTCTTTTATTCTGAGTCGAAGAAAAGCCGTCGCCCAATAAATCAAATAGATTCCCTTGACCGCTAGCTCTATCTTTCGCACGAGATTGTGCCCAATCATACACTAATTCTGAGTCGTTAATTAACTGTTGGCGGTTGGATTCAATTTTGTCAAAGGCTCCACAGTAAATCAGCGACTCCAGAGTGCGGCGATTAACAGCACGCAAATCCACGCGATCGCAAAAATCTGCGAGTGATTTAAACTCTCCTGTCTCATTTCTCGCTGACAAAATAGAAGCGATCGCATTTTGTCCCACGTTACGCACCGCCGAAAATCCAAACAGAATCTTGCCTGCCGTTGGCGTAAAATCAACACCAGAACGATTAATATCTGGTGGATCTATGGATATCCCCATATTTGTACAGTTAGTAATGTATCTCTGTACCTTATCGGTATCACCACTGTTAGCTGTTAACAGTGCCGCCATATATTCCAATGGGTAATTAGCTTTTAAATATGCTGTTTGATATGTTACATAACCATAGGCTGTCGAATGGGATTTATTGAAACAATTAGCAGCTATTAAGCCATTTTTTATGGTAAAATTATGGTCACGCTCCACCCCAATGTCATAAACATTTTGTTTGCCTAAATATTTACGTGTGGCTATTTTTATCATCCTACCTTACCTCGAAAAATTTTGTGGAATTGAATAAAAATATGAAGTTTGTAGTATTAATAAGGTTGTAATACAAAATTATATCATTAGAAAACACTGCTGTACTCTTACACAAAAGTAGCCAATATATAAAAACTTTGACAAACTATTCAGTAGACGGTTGATAGCCATGTATTTGCTATTTAAAAAAACCTATTAAACACATTTCAATACATATTAATCCGCTTAGTCAGATGAATGGGGAATGGCAAGCAGAGGAGAATAAGCAATGCCCAAAGTCCAATAACCAATACCCAATTTTGACCAATATGTACTAGAATCAATGATTTGAGTCACAAAGAGAGCAATCATGGCATCCATCCGCGAGTTGCACCAACAGCTAGTTAAAAAAGAACGTTCTGCCGTTGAAATTACCCAAGAAGCTTTAGAGCGCATTCAAGCGTTAGAGCCGAAATTGCACAGCTTTTTATGTGTGACGGCAAATCGAGCATTAGAGCAGGCAGGTGCTGTGGATGCCAAAATTGCCGCAGGAGAAGAAATTGGGCTGCTAGCGGGTATTCCTGTGGGTATCAAGGACAATATGTGTACCAAGGGGATTCCTACCACCTGCGCCTCCCGGATTTTGGAAAATTTTGTGCCGCCTTATGAATCAACGGCGACGCAAAAACTGGCAGATGCTGGGGCGGTAATGGTAGGCAAAACCAACTTGGATGAGTTTGCAATGGGTAGTTCCACTGAAAACTCTGCCTATCAAGTCACGGCTAATCCTTGGGACTTGTCACGAGTTCCAGGTGGTTCTTCTGGAGGGTCGGCGGCGGCTGTGGCGGCTCAAGAATGTGTAGTTGCTCTCGGTTCTGATACTGGCGGTTCGATTCGCCAACCTGCGTCTTTCTGCGGTGTGGTGGGAATGAAACCTACTTATGGTTTGGTTTCCCGTTATGGCTTGGTGGCTTACGCTTCGTCTTTGGATCAAATTGGGCCATTTGGAAATACGGTAGAAGATGCGGCAATATTATTAGGTGCGATCGCAGGTTACGATCCCAAAGACTCTACCAGCCTGAAAGTTCCCATTCCCAACTATGCTGCTAGCTTAAAACCAAACTTCAAACCCAGAGGTCAGCTAAGAATTGGTATCATTAAAGAAACTTTTGGTGAAGGTTTAGACTCTGTAGTGGAACAAGCTGTTACCAAAGCAGTAGATCAACTACAAAGTTTGGGAGCCGAAATTCATATAATTTCCTGTCCCCGCTTTCGCTATGGCTTACCCACCTACTACATCATCGCCCCATCAGAAGCATCAGCAAACCTAGCTCGTTACGATGGCGTTAAATATGGGTATCGCGCTCCTGATGCAGATAATCTGTTATCAATGTACACTCGTACCCGTGCCGCTGGTTTTGGTACAGAAGTCAAACGCCGAATTATGATTGGCACTTACGCTCTTTCGGCTGGCTATTATGACGCTTACTATCTGAAAGCGCAAAAAGTCCGTACTTTGATTAAGCAAGACTTTGAAAAGGCTTTTGGCGCGGTTGATGTGTTAGTTTGTCCCACATCTCCCACTACAGCATTTAAAGCAGGGGAAAAAACTACTGACCCCTTGAGTATGTATTTAAATGACTTGATGACTATTCCTGTAAATCTTGCTGGTTTACCCAGTTTGAGTTTGCCATGTGGTTTTGATGACCAAGGGCTACCGATAGGATTGCAGCTAATTGGCAATGTGCTGCGAGAAGACCAACTGTTTCAGGTAGCTTACGCTTATGAACAATCTACTACTTGGCATCTGCGTAAACCCCAAATATCTTGAAAATTGTCATTTGTCATTGGTCATTTGTCATTGGTTATTAATTCTTTTCCTTTACTCGGTACAGACGCGATTAATCGCGTCTTTCCACTCCCTCGTTTTTGGTCATTTGTTAGTCTGATTACTGACTATTGACTGTTGATTATTATTTTCTGGAGTCAGAGATTCAGCTGTCAGTTGTGGATTAAGTATATGAAGAAGACCAGCAGATGCACCAACCAATAATAAAATATAGGTCAGAACAAGAGGTATGTATGTATTTTGTTTATTGTCTGAGTGGCGAGCATTTTTAGAGTCTTTACAGACAACATTGGTTATAAGGCTGTACGATAAAGCATTTCCATCCAGCCCTAAAGCATCTCCATAACGACGGATGAATCCTTGCAGAAAAATCGGCTCAGGCAATTCTTCAAATCGATCTTCTTCTAACGCTTGCAAAATACCTACTCGAAGCATTGTCTGAGAGGCTATTTCTTCTATGCGAATAGATTTTTCTTGTCTTACTTGTCGCAAGCGTGTGGTTATTTCCTTTAGTTGCTCTACTTGAGCTTCATTTAAGAGCGTCACAGTCTTCTCCTGTATGGGCTAATTCTACTATTCATTGAGAAGACTTCGATCCGCATACGTAATTTTACTGAATATTTGATTTTCGGATAAATTTTTTTGATAATGGCTTAATCCTGTATTTTAAAATGCTAGTCGAACTTTAACTACGTGAAATTTTAGTTACATTTAATACCTTAATTTCCAAAAACTTGGTTGGATAAATCAAAAACCTGTAATTTTTAGCACAAGTATTTTACCAACGGCTACTCTGGGCTGGGGTAATTGCAGCGATCGCTAATGTTCTGTTCAATAGACCTCTTGCAAAATATATTTTTGCAAGAGAGGGAAAAGGGACTCATGTTAAAGGGAAAGGATTTTGAGTTTCTTTACCCTTTTCCCCTTCCCCTTTACCCCGACTTTTGCAAGAAGTCTAATAACGATTAGTCATCATTCTTGATTGTGCCAACTCCTTGGTGATTATTAAATATGGCATTTGCTGCACCATAGATATTGACAAAAAATGTTTCATTGGACTCAACTTTATTATCACCTCTGACGCCAATACTAATAACTTTGCTAGTTTCGCCAGGGTTGAAAACAATTGTCCCTAAACCAAAATTGTAATCCGAATCAGATTCTTTAGCGGTACCATCACTCGTACTGTAATTTACGGCTATCGGTTGATAGAATTCATTCGAGAGAGTGACGACAAAATTAGCATTAGTTGTCATCCCTGTTGTGCCTTCTTTGACTGATACATCTGCAATGCTAATGGCTGGAGGTTGGTCATCATTTATGATAGTAGCCACTCCCAAGCTATCAGTAATCATGGTGTTTGTAGCACCGAAGAGATTGACGGAAAATGTCTCGTTAGTTTCAGCTTTGTTATCACCTATGACACCAATAGCAAGAGTTTTGGTAGTTTCGCCAGGATTGAAAACGATTGTCCCGGAAGCAGGGTTGTAATCAGAGTCAGAAACTTTAGCAGTGCCATCACTAGTGTTGTAATTTACAGTAACCTGCTGTAAACTCGCTGCGGAGAGAGTGACGATAAAGTTAGCATTAGTTGTTGTGCCTGTGTTACCTTCAGCAATTGAGACATCGGAGATACTGACAGTTGTTGGGTTGTCATCATCAATGATGGTAGCCACTCCTAAACTATCTGCGATCGCGGCATTTGTTGCACCCAAAAGATTGACAGAAAATGTCTCGTTGGCTTCACTTTGGTTATCGCCTAAAACACCAATGCTAAGAGTTTTGCTAGTTTCACCAGGAGCGAAAATAATTGTTCCTGAATCAGAATTGTAATCAGAGTCAGAAACTTGAGCAGTGCCATCACTCGTGTTGTAATTTACAGTAATCTGCTGATAACTGGCATTGGAGAGAGTGACAACAAAGTTGGCATTAGTTGTTGTGCCTGTATTGCCTTCAGAGACTGAGATATCTGAGATACTGATAGTTGGTTGATTATCATCGTTGATAATAGTACCAACTCCTAAGCTATCTGCGATCGCGGCATTTGTTGCACCCAAAAGATTGACAGAAAATGTCTCGTCAGTTTCAAATTTGTTATCGCCTACAACACCAATACTAAGAGTTTTACTAGTTTCGCCAGGATTGAAAGTAATCGTCCCTAAAGCCGAATTGTAATCAGAGTCAGCAGCATTAGCAGTGCCATCACTCGTGTTGTAATTTACAGTAATCTGTTGAGAACTAGGATTAGAAAGACTGATAGTGAAGTTAGCGTTAGTTGTTGCACCTGTGTTGCCTTCAGTAACAGAGATATCCGAGATGCTGATAGTTGGTTGATTATCATCGTTGAGAATAGTACCAACTCCTAAACTATCTGCGATCGCGGCATTTGTTGCACCCAAAAGATTGACAGAAAATGTCTCGTTGGCTTCACTTTGGTTATCGCCTAAAACACCAATGCTAAGAGTTTTGCTAGTTTCACCAGGAGCGAAAATAATTGTTCCTGAATCAGAATTGTAATCAGAGTCAGAAACTTGAGCAGTGCCATCACTCGTGTTGTAATTTACAGTAATCTGTTGAGAACTAGGATTAGAAAGACTGATAGTAAAGTTAGCATTAGTTGTTGTGCCTGTATTGCCTTCGGTAACTGAGACATCTGAGATACTGATAGTTGGTTGGTTGTCATCATCAATGATGGTAGCAACTGCTAAACTATCTGCGATCGCGGCATTTGCTGCACCCAAAAGATTTACAGAAAATGTTTCGTTGGTTTCAGCTTTGTTATCACCGATGACACCAATGCTAATAACTTTGCTAGTTTCGCCAGGATTGAAAGTAATAGTTCCAGAAGCAGAGTTGTAATCAGAGTCAGCAACTTGAGCAGTGCCATCACTCGTGTTGTAATTTACAGTAATCTGCTGATAACTGGCATTGGAGAGAGTGACAACAAAGTTGGCATTAGTTGTTGTGCCTGTATTGCCTTCAGAGACTGAGATATCTGAGATACTGATAGTTGGTTGATTATCATCGTTGATAATAGTACCAACTCCTAAGCTATCTGCGATCGCGGCATTTGTTGCACCCAAAAGATTGACAGAAAATGTCTCGTCAGTTTCAAATTTGTTATCGCCTACAACACCAATGCTAAGAGTTTTACTGGTTTCGCCAGGATTGAAAGTAATAGTTCCAGAAACAGAGTTGTAATCAGAGTCAGCAGCATTAGCAGTGCCATCAGTGGTGTTGTAATTTACAGTAATCTGCTGATAACTAGGATTAGAAAGACCGATCGTAAAGTTAGCATTAGTTGTTGTACCTGTGTTGCCTTCAGTAACTGAGACATCTGAGATGTTGATAGTTGGTTGGCTATCATCGTTGATGATGTTTACTGTAGCCGAACTGTTAGTAATTGTAGAATTTGGCGCTCCAGTTATGAGGCTGGGGTTACTCAGAATAACAGTAATGTCTTCATTGAGTTCAAATGTGTTGTCACCCAAAACATTAGCTGTAATTGTCTTTGTGGTTTCCCCAACAGCGAAGCTTAAAGTTCCAGATGTAGCAGTTCCTCCACCCGTAACTTGAATATTGTTATAGTCACTGCCAAAAGTTGCTGCACCGTTAAAAGCATAATTTACAGTACTAGCCACGCCAATACCACCACTACGAGTAACTGTGAAGGTAACAGCTTGAGTACCGCTATTACCTTCAGTTAAAGTTGAGGTGGGAGTGGAAATTGCATATTGAATTGCATCATTAGCAGCAATATTTAGAGTAGTTTCAGTTATTGTCCCCAAATCAGCTCCTGTTAGCGTGCCAAAGTTGAGTACAACTGTTTCTGCATTTTCAGGTAAATCGTCTGGGTTAATAGTAAAAGTAATTAACTTTGTTAAATTTGCGCCTGTTGCCCCAGCAGTAAAGGAGATGGTAGCGGGGGAAAAAGTGTAATCATTGCCATTAGTAGCCGTACTATTGTTTTTGACGACAATAGGAACTGTAACAGCGGTTTCAGGAGAGGCATCTAAGGTAACAGAAATAGTTACTGTAGTGGCGGTACTATCTTCTGTTGTATTGTACGTAGCAGCACCAAAGTTGACTTTTGGAAGCACATATTCAAATGCTCCAATGTCAATTCTCCCGCTTTCAATTCGGTTAAAATCCGTGCCGCGCTGATCCGTAGTTAAGCCACCACTGTAAGCGGGATCGCCACCATTCCTGGCAGGGCTGCTAAAGTATAGAGCATGAGTTTGTGTAGAACCACCGTAATCTCCTAGCGGTTTGAGTCCGGGATTGGGATTAATAATATCTGTACCCGTGCCTAGAGTCCCGGATGATTTACCAGCAAGATTGCCAATCAGGTTGTAAGCATTACCATTGAAGTTGATCCCAGAGATATCTGGCCCTTGATTACCTCGGTCAATATTGCCAGCAATGATGCTATTGCTGATGCTTACCGTACCGCCAGACCTAAAAATGCCGCCACCATTACCTGTGCCATTGTTATCACTATCAGCAGTGTTCTCAAAAATAGTGCTATTACTCACCGTGGCATTGCTGGTGTAGATGCCACCACCAGAATTTTTTGCTGTATTGCTAGAAATAGTGCTATTGCTTATGGTGAGAAGAGTACTGCTGAAAATACCACCGCCGTTATCGTTGGCAGTGTTGCCGGAAAAAGTACTATTGCTAATAGTGGTATTGCTACTGTAGATGCCGCCGCCCCTGTTGCTGGCGGTGTTGCCAGAAAGAGTACTATTGCTGACTGTCGCACTAGTGGTACTGTAGATACCACCACCGTTACTGTTAGCGGTGTTGCCAGAAATGATGCTATTGCTGACCGTGACACTAGTGCTATAAATGCCACCGCCGCTACTGTTGGCGGTGTTGCCAGAAATGATGCTATTGCTGACTGTGACACTATTGGTACTGTAAATGCCGCCACCATTGTTATTTCCTGCATTTCCCCCAGCTATATGTAACCCATCAATTAAGAGGGATGCAGTGGCATTAAAAATACGGGAAGCATTGTTACCACTAATGACGAGTTTATTAGCTCCAGTTCCTTGAATTATGACTCCTTCGGTAACATTTAATTCCCCAGAAGTGAGGGTAATAGTGTCGGGGGTAACATCACCAAATATCCCAGTCGTATCAAAGATGATTGTCTCAATCCCTGGATCGTTATTGGCATTGATAATAGCTTGCCTCAACGAGCCAGCACCGCTATCATTGGTGTTAGTTACTACATAAGTAGTGTTATTTAGTTTGACAGATACATCGTCAATCGCTAAACCATGATCGTTGCTTCCATCATCTATGTCTTCCCAACGCAATATGATCTCTTCACCGTTAGCAATTGGGGTAGGTAGGTTAAATATTACAGGTGCTATGACAATTCGATTGACACTTTGATTGCCATCTATGGCACCTGCGGTTGCAGTTGCAATTGGTCCGGTGAAATCTAGCGATGTGACAGGTGTCCATGTTCCTGTTGTCAAACTTGTGAGAGTTGACCCAGTTTGATAACTAAATTTCAGCTGTTGCGGCGATGTATTACCACCATTACGCCATTGCTCACCCGTGTAACCTACTTGCAAGTTAGTAATTGTTGAACCTGTGTTGTTTTGGAGGCGCAACCCATAATAAATAGTCCCTGTAGTACCAGAAGCTACAGAACCAAGTGCCCGTTCTGCATTATTAGCACTACCAAAACTGTACAATCCACCTGTGTTATTACTGCCAGTACCAGTGATGTAATTTGTTCTTGTGGCATACCAGCCCAAAATGGTTGAATCATTAGTCCAAGTAATAGATGTTCCAGAACTAGCTAATGTGTTGAAGTTTTGAGAGTATGTGCCAGTAAAACTAGCTGGCAAAATCGATTGGTAAGCCTGTATTACTTCAGGTTTAAATGCCAGAGAAGCCTCAATTTTCCCTGTCTTCACCTCTAAATCCCAGTCGCCACCTAAAGCTGCACTTCCGGTTTTGTTAGTAGAAGCGGCAACGTCTGCTCCAGTAAATTGGCTAATCTGCTGTACAAATTTTGTGCCTTCACCACTAGCTACATCACAGCCATAAAGTAGAATGTCAGCTTTATCAGTTAAAGCACTTGTCCACTTTTGTAACTGATTTTTGTAGCTATCCAGATTGCTAAGGTTGAAGTTGATTGACCCTAGCTGCAAACTCCCCACACTTCCGTGGGAAACAATGTGAATTGATTGAACTGAATTGGATTCACGTTTTGCTAGAAACTCGGTAATTTGTGCTAAACCGTCTCTATTGGCATCAAGAATAACAACTTCACTGCCGAGTGTGATACCAGCCATTAAGCTTTGGTAATCTATAACTTTTGGATCTATAAAAACAATATTTGTGCTTCCATCTATTAATTTGATAGTAGACTTATTTATGCTTTTAGGGTGATGATTTTCTGGTACTTTTATCATAATTATTCCTTAAATATAATTTAATAGTTTTAGCTTAGTAATATTTAGCGTGCATAACAAAATAGAAAGTGAATGACTCTGCATTCGCTTTCATTCCCAAATGAAATCGGTAATTAAACCTTTTATCTAATGAGACAAAACTGCAATATTTTTAGTTGTTATATAAGCAAGTACGCCTTGAATAAAGTTAGCTGTTTTTTAGTCACAGCTTTTGTTTATAGCAATTTATACTAAGTCTATTGACAATACAACTGCATTTTCACTTAAATAACGATAGATAGATTGATTGAAATTTGAGTATATCTAGCTTTATTAACAGTTCTAGTACTACCAATCCTTTTTGAATAGCTAAACTAAAACTGTGGTCTGGGTGCGATCGCGTACTTCTTTCATACAAAATAGTATGGGCAGGAACCTTGATGAAAAACTATATTTGGTAAGTAGACCTATAAATTTTGCTTGCTTACCCGCATCAAGCGGAGTACTTTAGATACTCATCTAACATAAAATTCCGCTTATGCGCCTGACTTCACTGGATGTTTTTCGCGGCATTACCATCGCTGGAATGATTCTCGTTAATATGGCGGGTGTCGCAGATGATGTATATCCTCCCTTAGCTCACGCCGATTGGCACGGCTGCACACCAACGGATTTGGTATTTCCTTTCTTTCTCTTCATTGTCGGTGTAGCGATGACTTTCTCGCTGTCAAAATACAGCGAAGGCAATAAACCAACCTCAGCTGTTTACTGGCGGATATTGCGCCGCGCCGCTATTCTCTTTGCCTTGGGATTACTACTAAATGGCTTTTGGAATCAAGGTATTTGGACTTTTGATTTGAGTAGTATCCGCATTATGGGAGTGTTGCAGCGCATCAGCCTTACCTATCTGCTGGCTTCCCTAGCTGTTCTCAACCTTCCCCGCAAAGGCCAATGGATACTAGCAGCAGTGCTACTCATTGGCTACTGGCTAACGATGATGTATGTAGCAGTACCAGAGCATGGTGCGGGAGTTTTGACGCGAGCAGGTAATTTCGGTGCTTATGTCGATCGCCTGATTATTCCCAAAGCACATTTATATAAAGGTGATGGTTTCAACTTTATGGGAGATCCAGAAGGACTTTTTAGTACTATTCCCGCGATAGTAAGCGTCCTCGCTGGCTACTTTACAGGTCAATGGATACGCAGTCAACCTGTACATTCACGTACAAGTATCGGTTTAGGATTATTTGGAGTCGGTTGCTTAATTATCGGTTGGGCATGGGGGTGGACATTCCCAATTAACAAAAAGCTGTGGACAAGTTCTTATGTAGTATTTACAACAGGCTGGGCGTTATTATTACTAGCAGCTTGTTATGAACTTATCGAAGTACGGCTGATGCGTCGCTGGAGTAAACCTTTTGAAATTATGGGCTTAAATGCGATCGCTCTTTTCGTTGCCTCGGTTTTGTTAATTAAAATTTTAGTCAAAACCACTATTGGCACTGGCAAAGACGCTCCCAGTACCTACAATTGGATTTACCAGAATTTTTTCGCATCTTGGGCGGGTGTGCTGAATGGTTCCCTGTTATTTGCCTTAGTCACCGTGTTCTTGTGGTGGGCTGTTGGTTTTCTGATGTATCGGCAACGCTGGTTTTTGAAAGTGTAAAAAAATTTTTGTTATTATTTACGTTTTAGTGTTTTCAATGTTACAACAGGTGTTAAGTGATGGATTGTAACACTTTAGGAACAAAGGCAATCGCAACTTTATCAATATTATTAGCGCGTTAATCTGCGCTTTCTTTAGCAAATTTACTTAAGCCCTGATATCGTTTCTAACGGCAGAAGCGTATACAGACTTATCTGTGCGTTGAAAATTCTTATTTCTTCTAATTCACTAAATTAATCCATAGAAAAATTGTGAGGTAATCGATGCGTCGCATGAATTTTTGGGTATTTTTGCCAATTACCTTGATATTGGGGTGCTCAAATCAACTACTTCAATCTAACCCGTCTGTAGCCAACTCTAACCCAGCAGTAGTTAAACAAACTAGTCCAACTTTATTAGCAAAGGCGAGTTACCTTTCACCATTGGAACAACAGGTAATTGTTGAAACAAATAAGGTAAGAACAAATCCTAAAGCATACCTCCCGGTTCTGGAAAACTATAGGAAGCGCTTTGAGGGGAACCGAGTCAAAATTTCTAATAATACTTATCTACGAACTCAAGAAGGAGTCAAAGCAGTTGATGAAGCGATCGCATTTCTCAAATCAGCACGTCCTGTAGGAGCCTTGAGTGCATCTAAGGGTATGTCTTTAGGAGCAAAAGATCACGTAAAAGACCAAGGCCCAAAAGGTGCTATAGGTCATGATGGTAGTGATGGTAGCAACCCTTTTACTCGCATCAACCGCTATGGTAAATGGCAAACAACCGCAGGTGAAAATATCAGTTATGGGCCAAACAGCGCTCAAGATATCGTCATGCAGTTAATTATTGATGATGGTGTGAGCGATCGCGGCCATCGAAAAAACATTTTTAATGGTGCTTTTAAAGTCTCTGGTGTTGCTTATGGAACTCACAAATCATACAGAACAATCTGCGTGATTGACTACGCTGGCGGATATAGGGAAAAATAATTTGCGAGGGAGTTCATATAAGCCCAAAACCCGATTTATCGCGTCTTGAAAGACCAATTATTTACACCAATAACTCTTAATCCAAGGTATTAGGGATAACCTGGCGATTAGAAATCGTGGTTACACAAGCCAAGTCCGCCTGCGCTGACTCAAAGAATTTGAAACCCGCCTAAGCGGGTTTTGTCTGTGTAAACAAGGTTTCTAACCGCCCATTTAGCTATTTTGCAGCAAACCAAGCGCCATGAAAGCCATAAGGCACTCGCTGAGGAATTCTCACCCGCGCTACAGGTTCAGCCGTTATATCTTGGGCATTCACTACTACTAATTCTGAAGTATCTGAACCCTCATCATGGACGAAAGTCATCAGCCAACCATCATCCTCAGCCGTTGCACCAGGACGCGGCGCAAACACAGTTTCACCGTTATAGCGCCCCTGCCCAAATTCATGTATTTGGGATTTTCCATTGCTGAAGTCGTATTTAATGATACCATCAAATAAAGGTACGGGACTATTTGCTGCTTTGTTAGTGTAGCCATATCGGTTTTGTCGCCCCAATCGATTTTCGTTGACGCGGGGAAATTCGGAAGCTACATCATCCAACATTTCTTCACGTACTGAACCAGTATTGAGGTTAAATCGCCAGCGATGCAAACGGGGAATATTTGCGTTTGGGTCGGGTTGCGAATCATCAGAACTTAAAACAGTTGTAGAACTCATACGACAGGCAATTAGCACTACTTCGTCTCCCTCTTCGTAAGCGTTGAGGGTATGGAAGACGTAGCAAGCAGGACTTTCAAACCAGCGGATATTACTGTTGTCGCCGTGACGTGGTACAATGCCAAAGCGACTGGGGCGATCGCGCTCAAACATCATTACGGGTTCTCCCCGTTGCGATCGCTCTAGGTTAAAAGTCAGCGGCAAATCCATGAAAATTGTGTAGTTTTCAGTGATGGCAAAATCGTGCATCATCACGCCTATTGGCAGTTCAATTGGCACCGTCCGCAACAGTTCGCCTTGTGCTGAGACCACACTATATTGCAGATACGGTGGCGCAAACAGAGAATAGCCAAAGAAGATCATTTCCCCTGTAACTGGGTCTACTTTGGGATGGGCTGTGAAGGCAGAAACCAGCTTGCCATTGTAGCTATATTCGCCAATGGTTTCTAATTCAGGCAGCTTGATGGCATGAGGTTTACCCCCCTCGTTCAGCGCCAACATTTGACCAGCGTGCCACACTAAGGCAGTATTGGCAGTATTTTTGTAGCGACCGTGGGGGTTATCCATTTGTGGAGGTTCTAACAATCCACTCCAGATAGCCTTACCCGCTTCTCGTTCTTTTTTCCATCCGAAAGTTTGGATGTAGCGGTTACGATAAGTGGCTATGCCGTTACTAATTTGCACACCATGCAACATCCCATCCCCATCAAACCAATGATATTGACCGATAGGTGTCCATTGAGGGTTAGGGCCATTCCGCACAAACATCCCTGATAGGTCAAGGGGTAATTCACCGATAACTGGCAATTTGTCGGTGGTGATTTCTTCATGAACTGGAGCAAAATTGCCATCGAGATAGGGATTGACTGCTATTGTTACCATTGTCTTGATTTCAGCGTACATTTGTACTGTACATTCTGGTTTGTCATTATGCCCACATGGTTTTGAGGGCGTTGTGGAATTTTTGCAATCGGTCTACAAATTCAATTTTTTCTCTAGCTGTTTAATTTGTGTGATTTGTAGGAGGTTCCATTCATCTTCAGAATAAGGTGTGCTATAGCAGATATCTAGATTTATTTAGCGATCGCTAGTTGTATATAAACTTAATACAAGGACATCAGCCGCTAATTTAACTCTAAATTGATTTGCTTCAATCGATAACGAGAAATACTCAATCCTCAGATTTTGTTGAATATATAGCAGTGTTACCATTCAATGACGCAGCTTCAACTGTTATTTCTTGATGCCGATTTGGTTTGATAAATCGCTCTGTTATCGTCTTAATGACGATATACAAAATTGGGACGACAAACAAACTCAAGAAAGTAGCGATTAACATCCCACCAAATACTGCTGTTCCCAAAGATTGGCGACTTCCTGCGCCGGCACCCGTGGAATTAGCCAAGGGAAAAATTCCTAGAAGAGTAGCAAAAGCAGTCATCAAAATTGGACGTAACCGTTCTTGTGAAGCTTCAATTACAGCTTTAGTCATTGAAAGACCTTGATCTCGCAATTGGTTAGCAAACTCCACAATTAAAATAGCGTTTTTACTAGCTAAACCAATCAACATTACTAGACCAATTTGACAGTAAACATCATTAGAAAAGCCCCGTAACGATTGAGCTACAAGCGCTCCAAAAATAGCTAAGGGAACTGATAACAGAATGATAAAGGGGTCAATGTAGTTTTCGTATTGAGCAGCTAGTACCAAAAATACAAATACCAATCCTAATCCAAAGATCAGGGGTGCTAAACCACCAGAATCTATTTCTTCTAATGCAGTTCCTGACCATTCGTAGCCATAACCTGCTGGTAAAACTTCTTTAGCAACTTGTTCCATTGCTTTAATTGCGTCTCCAGAGCTAGAGCCAGGGGCGGCAGCACCATTAATTTCAATTGAGCGGAACAGATTGTAGTGATTTATCGTTTGCGCTCCCACAGTCGGAGTAACTGTAACTAAGTTACTCAAAGGAATCATTTGATTCTTTTTAGAACGAACGTATAGTTTACCAATATCTTTTGGGTTGGAACGATACTGTTGATCTGCCTGGAGATACACCCGATAATTGCGCTGCTGGAGATTGAAATCATTGACATATTGCGATCCCAAAGCAGTTTGTAATGTACTGAAGACATCATCTATGGAAACTTGCAATGATTTGGCTTTATTGCGGTTTACTTCCACAAGCAATTGTGGTGTATCTGCGGCAAAGGTACTAAATACAGCTTGTAATCCTGGTGTTTGATTAGCTTTACCTAGCAACTTACCCATCGATTGCACCAAATTTTCTAAGCCACTGTTACCTCTGCGGTCTTGCAGTTGAAAGACGAAGCCGCCAAAGTTGCCTAAACCCTGAATTGCTGGCGGATTCACAGGAAACACTCTGGCTTCTGGGATTGCCATCAACTTCCCTTGCAAACTGCCAATAATCGCCTTTACCGATTGATCGGGTTTTGAGCGCTCATCCCATGATTTTAAAGTGGTAAAGATGATGCCGCTATTGGCGGTGCTACCACTAAAACCAAATCCTCCGATCGCAAAAGTCCCCAGTACTTCTGGAATTTGCAGAATTTCTTTTTCTACCTGTGCAATCACATCGCTGGTATATTGCAGCGATACGCCTTGCGGCCCTTGGATAATTGTGATAAAGTAACCTTCGTCTTCATCGGGTAGAAAAGCTGTCGGTACTGTCATGTACAGCCAAGCAGTCATTCCCAAGGAAACAATAAACAACCCAATTACAATACCTTTGATGCGTGCTAGAAAGGTAAGCGATCGCTTATAACTATGCTGTACCCAGTCAAGAAAGCGATTTATCTGGCCAAAAATCCAACCTAGCCAGCCTGAAGGTCTTTGTCCTTGACGCAACAACACCCCACACAAAGAAGGTATCAGAGTCAAAGCCAAAAAAGTCGAAATCGCAATGGAGAAAGCGATCGTCAGCGCAAATTGCCGATAAAGTGCGCCTGTGGTTCCCGGAAAGAACGCCACTGGTACAAATACCGCCATCAACACTAGTGAAGTGGCAATCACCGCGCCAAATAGTTCCGCCATTGATTCACTAGCGGCTCGGCGAGGATTTATACCTCTATCCTGAATAAAGCGGCTGATTTGCTCTACTACAATGATCGCATCATCTACCACCATCCCTGATGCTAAAGTCAGACCAAACAAAGTCAAACTATTAATTGAAAAGTTAAAAACTTTGACGAAGCCAAATATCCCAATGAAGGAAAGCGGAATAGTAATTGCCGGAATTAAGGTAGTTCGCCAGTCTTGCAAAAACACAAAAATTACAATTACAACTAGCACCACCGATTCAATCAGGCTCTTAAGCACTTCTGCCATCGACTCTTCGACAAACATGGTTGTGTCAAAAGCTACCTGATATTTCATGCCTGGGGGAAAACTTGGAGCCAATCGCGCAATTTCGGCTTTGACTCCCTTGGCTACATCCAAGGCATTACTACCAGGAATCTGATAAATCCCTAAACCGACAGCATCGTTACCACGAAATCTTAGAAATGAACTGTAGTTTTCTGCACCCAGTTCTGCTCTACCGACATCTTTGAGCTTGACTAATGTGTTATCATCTCCAGTTTTGAGGACAATTTCTTCAAATTCTGATGGTTCTGCTAATCGGCTAGCAGCACGCACATCAAGTTGATACCTTTGTCCTTCAGGAGCAGGTTCTTGTCCAATTCTCCCTGCACCAACTTGCAAGTTTTGTTCAGATAAAGCATTCGCTACATCTTGAGTTGTTAGCCCCCGATTGGCAAGGCGAGTTGGATCTAACCACAGGCGCATTGCATAGCGGCGTTCGCCAAAAATTTGAACGTTGCTCACACCTTTGACTCTTTTTAAGGCATCTGCTAAGTAAAGGTCGGCATAGTTACTTAAGAATGTATTGTCGTACTCTTTATTTTCAGCAAATAAACCAATCGCTAAGAGGATGTTACTAGATTCCTTTGATACTCGTACTCCTGTGCGTTGCACCGAGTCTGGTAGTTGTGGTTGGGCAACAGATACACGATTTTGCACATCCACAGCTGCAATATCTTTATCACGCGATGAATCGAAGGTGGCTGTAATGGTACTAGTACCATCGTTACTGCTGCTAGAAGTGAGATATCTTAGTCCCTCAACCCCGTTGATTTGCCTTTCTAAGATATTTGTCACTCCGCTTTCTACGACTTCTGCACTAGCTCCGCTATAGTTGGAAGTTACAGTGATTTGGGTGGGACTAATTTCTGGGAATCTAGCGATCGGTAGTGAGGGAATACTAATTAATCCTGTTAAAAGGATGACGATCGCACATACCGACGCAAAAATTGGCCGCTTAATAAAGAAGTCAACAAACATAGTTTAAAAATTGGGCTTTGGGTATTTGGTATTTGGCATGGGACATTGGGAATTGGGCATTGGGCGTTAGGAGTGCTGAGTTAGGAGTTAAGAGTTAAGAGTTAAGAGTTAGGAGTTAAGAGTTTTGTTTATCTCCTTGTCCCCTCATCTCCCTCATCTCCCCGCTCCTCTGCCCCCTGCTCCCCTGCTCCCCTGCTCCCCTGCTCTCCTGCCCCCTGTCCCTCTTCAGCTAAGGCTTCTGGCTACCAACTTCTTTTTCAGGAGTAATGGGAGCGCCATTAGTTAGGTTGAGAATACCGGAAACAACAATTTTGTCTCCAGCTTTTAGTCCTTCGATAACTTGATAATTATTCCCCTCAATAACTCCCAATTTCACAGGTTTTTGTTGAGCAACTAAAGATGGCGCTCCAGCTTTCTTTTCTGCTGGTGCTTCAGCTTTTTTTTCTGTTGGTTCAGCGTTCTTTTCTGTTGGCGCTTCAGCTACAAATACAAAAGTCTCTCCACCCAAGCGAGATACTGCTGTAACTGGAATTAAGATTCCCGGACGTTCGGTCCAGATCACTTTGGTTTGCACTGATTGAAGATTAAGCAGTCGATTTCTCGAATTGCCAAAGTTGGCTTTTACCAAAACTGTCTGCGAATCGGAACTAGCATTTGGGGAGATAAAACTGATCTTACCCCTTGCTATGGGTTTGTCTTGGACATCCAGCATTTGCACAGGTAAACCCAAGCGCAACTTTCTGGCTTCGGCTACGGGAACGGAAATATTCAGTTCTAAAGAGTCGTTTCTAGTTAGTGTAGTGAGTTGATCGGCTTTTTGCACATAATCTCCCACTTTTGCTGGAATATCACCAACAATGCCAGTGAAAGGTGCTAGAACTTTTGTGTATTGCAATTGGACTTGGGCCGCTTGAACTTGGGCAGCTGCTTGAGTTACTTGCGATCGCGCTTGGGCAATTTCTTCTGGGCGGGAACCATTTTCTAGTTGCCTTAAGTTTTGTTTTTGTTGTTCCAAAGCACCACCTAGCTCGTTGATACTCGATCTTCTGCTTTGGCGGAGTTGGTCTAGGCGTTTCTGGGCTACGACTAGAGCAGCTTCAGCACTTTGCTGTTCTTTGACATATCCTTCTAAGGTATCTTGGGAAACTGCGCCCTCTTTTCTCAATTGTGCATATCGTTTGGCGCGTGACTGTGCTAGTTCCACATCAGATTTAGCTGACTGAATTTGAGCCTCAGCCTGAGCAATTTCTTCTGGTTGCGATCCCGATTGAGCATCTCTAAAGCGAGCTTGGGCTTGAGCTAACTGCGCTCTGGCTTGGGCAATTTCTTCTTGTCGCGTACCCGCTTGAAGTTCAGCAAGCTTTGCTTGGGCTTCTTGCAGTGTGCCTCTAGCTTGTAATAATTGAGCTTGGACATTATCACTTTGCAGACTGATAATGACTTGTCCTTGTTGAACGCGGTTGCCCTCTTGGATGAAAATCTCGGTAATTCGCCCTTCAACCTGTGGCTTGATGATTACTGAACGTGGAGCTTCTAAGGAGCCAATAAACTCCGAACTGTCTTGAACGGTTTCAGTTTTCACTGTCGCTAGCTTGACTGGAACTGCTCTAGGTTGACCGGCATTTGCCCCAGCCGCAGGTGCATTGCTAGCATTACTAGTTTGCCACCAGCGCCAACCAAAACCTACACCTGCAATTAATAAAACGATTCCTAATAGTAGCGGCCAACGACGTTTTTGAGGTGGCTTAGGCGATCGCTCTGGCAATTGTTGCGACTCTTGACTAGAATCAGTAACAGCAGGCTGTTCTATTTCAATGGGTAAGGGAGAGTCAGGGAACTCAGAATGGGACATCTTCGTTTTCTCGTCTTGTGGATTTAGACTTGGGCAATCTACTTTTCGCTAAAAATGCATTATTTGGAATAGTTTTTTAGCCCTTTTTTCTCTATGTTGGTGAAAAATATGTTTGGGTATTTGGGCGATCGCTCACGATGTCTAGCACCTAAAATCAAGGAATTTTGTTCAGCACATTATGGTTGATTTGTACATTACTTAACTCCGTTCAATTTCTTAAAGTGTAATTTATAGTTTTTTGGTAGTCAGTATAAACACAGTGCTTTCTCTCTAAGCTAAAGCACGCTTGATGTTGTTGCAGCTAAAGCTTCTGCCTGTAAAGCGTAGGCGTAGCCCGCCGAACGCGAGTGCGTCTCGTAGAGAAGGCATCGTTTTGGTAATTAGAGCAAGTTAGTAGTTGCTTTTGTAGTTATGGAAATGACGAAATAAAGTTACCTCATTGACCGCAGCAACACGAGTAATTTCTTGCGTTGTCGCTGTGATTAAACCTGTCGTTGCAAATACCTTAGTTGCTGATTAGATCAAGGGTGCATAAGTTTGTGCCGTACTTGATGGTAATGTTTTCTATGAGTGTTTGCAAGCGCTTGCTTGCATTATAACCACATAGCAAACGAGATTAGTATTATTTATAGATGAGTTTATCCCTCTTGAGTAGTACTGAATACTGATCTTAGGGAAGAAAAAAGTCTGGGGCGATGCCTTCTCTAGAAGACACTTCTTTACGAGAGGCTTTGCCAACGCCTAGCTTGCTTCCCCCTATAGGTACAGCGGGCTACGCCTACGCTGATTAATTCAGCTTTATTAATCATCAAGTTATCCTCACCGAGAACGACGTGCAATCAATTAGTGTTCTCTAGATTCCTATTTTTGAGCAGTCTCAACTTCCTACAGTTAGTTCACCTGACCGGTTGATCTTTAAATCACCCGAATGGGTGATTTAATTTATTCCAATCGGGGTTTTATTTGTGTAGCTAACGAGTGAGAAATCCTCAATCCCCTTCAACCATCCACAACTGATTTCTTAGAATCGAATTTTGGTAAAATCCCCACAGTTGATTTTCGGTTGGTAACAATATGAGAAAAAAGCCACTCATACCGATCGAGCGCTTGCTCTAAAGAATAGTTTTCTTCGGCAAATTGTCTTCCTGTGTTACCTAGCTTCGTCATTAGAGCCGGATTAGCATATAAATTACGCACCGCAGCAGCCATTGCTTGGGGCGATTCTGGTTCAACAACTATCCCACCACCACTGAGTTCGATGGCTTTAGCAGCAGTACCAGTGGCGGGAACTGAACCCACAATTGGGCGACCACTCGCCAACAAAAGCGGTATTTTTGAAGGCATATTGAACGAAATCACATTGTGCTTTTGCACAATTAGCCCAACATCAGAAGCCGCTAGCATTTCAGGTAGTTTTTCTCGCGGCTGTAATGGTAGTAGCAAAACATTATCTGCTCCCTTTGATAAACAATATTCCTGCAATCTTTGCAATGCTCTTGATTCGCCAACAATGACAAAGACAATATCTTTGATATGACGTAAACAAACGGCTGCTTCGATTACTGTCTCTAAACCTTGCGTTAGAGCAATGTTGCCTGAATAAAGTACTACAAATTTCCCATCTAATTGGTGGTTAGATATCCAAGAGTTGCTCTGTTTCGGTAATGGGCGAATGAAATTTACATTTACCCAATTGGGAATACAAACGATTTTATTAACAGGTACTCCCTTATTTACTAAATTCTCACGAAACCCATCAGCGATTACACTAATAGTGTGTGCAGTCCGATATGCAAATTTCTCTAAAGCTGCAAGAGTTCGGATCATCCACTTGTTTTTTAATAGCCCGATACGCACAGCAGCTTCTGGTAAAATATCTTGCACATTTAGAACTACTGGGCAGTTGTATAACCAGCCCAATGTTGTTGCTGGCAACGTACCTAGTAGCGGTGGGACTGTTAAGATAATCACATCTGGTCGCCCACCTTTAAAGGCTTGGGGTAAGCTTGTGAAAACAAAGCTCAACTCCAGTAACAGGCGATCTACGAGGTTAGGTTTAGACTTAATTCGCACGTAACTTCGCGCAATTGTGACGCCATTTTTTTGTTCCGTAAGATACCATTTATTTTGATACCCATCGTAAATTTCGCGCTGAGGATAGTTGGGCATTCCCGTAATCACTCGCACTTTATGACCTCGCTTTACTAACCCTTCTGCCAATTCAGTCATTAACGGAGCAATTCCAATTGGCTCTGGATGATAGTTGTAGGAATAAATCAGAATATGCATGAACTATTTGTGAATTTTGTGAATACAGCATGAGACGAGCAAATTACTTATTAATAGCCAGTAGGGGCTGCTATTTTTATTGCTTACAACGTTTTCTTTTGCATAAAGCTATAGGTTTAGAGGCAGGAAGCAGAGGTAGAAACTGTTTATATCTGGTTTTTCTCTCTGTTTTTTCTTACCTCATTTATTTACAAATGCTGTATTTTGACTGGTTAAATTGTTTAATTAAAAAAAAGGTGTTAAACATTGCTTATAAATTTTCTTTATAGTTTTCAAAAGATAATTTTTGTCAGGCATAAAACACTTAAAAATCAAAATATGACTTTGTATAAACAGGTAAGATTATTGATAAATATAGACTTTATTTTCTGATGATTATGACAAGAGCTGGTCTCTTTATTTACGAACCAATGCCTAAATTTACACTGGAGGAATTGTAACATTATATTCACTGTTATGCATATAACCCTCATTCCGCCTTTTCAACTGGCACATGAAGTATTTTTAACCAAGTCACCAGTATTGTATTAATTGAGGAGAATCCCACTTTTTGAGTAGTTCAAAGGCGCTGATTAAAACAGTGTTGAGTGCTGAGTAATAAATGCTAAGGTAAAAGTAAAATTAATTTCACGCATATTTCTAATGAGGTTATATGATAACCCTACTAGTTAACTGAACTAGTAGGGCTAGAATAGAGATTCAGTAAATTTGGCAAGCTCTGACTAGAAAGCCCTAATTTCTAGTAAAAGGCTTGCTTTTTCTTTAGAGTTGAAGCTATACCCAAACCAGCAAATGCTAGCAAACCCAACAAAGAAGCAGGCTCTGGAACTTTGGATACTTGAATAAAGCCAGAATTTTGATCTAGTATTGTTGACGTTCCTTGTTGATCGACATCCTGACGTAATTGCAAAGAGTCGCCAACCGTTCCTTGAAAGAAATATTCTCCAATTACACCCGTTCCTCCGGCGACATCAAAGGGGCCAAATAATGTCTGAGTGGAAGTATTAAAATTGAAAGCGAAGAAGTTAGATTCTGATACTCCACCACTTACAGTGTTATAGGTTCCCAGAAGATTTTTAGATGGGTCTAAGAAGGAGACATTCAAAGATTGTAAAAAGTTGGTGGCTCCACTACCAAGTTCTGAAATGATTGTTGGTGCTGTAGTTTCGTCGTAGCTAAATGAACCTGTTGCTGAGTAACCAGCATTACCTTGCCAATTAAAGTTTAATTCAATAGCTTGGACTGGGTTGTTAGCACTAGTAGCGATCGCAACACTGGTTGCTGCGATCGCAGTAATTTGGGCGAGAATATTTTTCATGGTCATAACTCCAAAATTGATTCTCATGATGCATATATCAATGCATCAATCAAGACTAAGCTTACGATAGAAATATATATCCGTAAATACCGCATAAAATACGGTATGTAATGTAATGAATCTATGAAGAGAAGCACTTGGTTTATAAAGTTTTGCATAAAATGTCAAGTCTATAGTGATGTCTGACGACAAACTCTTCTGCGTCTACGCTCCTTTGTATGCAATCTACCGTAGCTTAACTTCCATTCCTCATTTATCGAAATTAAAGGGTTTGAAATCCCTGCGTTTTTACGTAGCCCAGTTAGTCTGGGGGGTCTTCTAACAGTAAGGGTTAAAATCCTCGTCTATTTGCATAGCGTGCCGCAGACAAAATATCTTTAATGTTGGTTGAATTTAGAATTGTTAACTATGGGGTTTTCCCTTTATTCTCTTCGATGACCGATTCAGCTAAAAATCACGAGCGATCGCCTGAGAATAACTGATAAAGTTGAGCTACGCAAAGTTGAAAACAGTGTTATATGCCTGGGTTTCTATTAGAAGTTGGTACAGAAGAACTACCTGCAAGTTTTCTCAGTGATGCTTTAGTGCAATGGCAGGAACGCATTCCCCAAAGCCTGGAAGCAAACAGCCTCAAGGGCGATGTCCAGGTGTACGGTACTCCCCGGCGGCTGGCGGTATTGATTACAGGTCTACCATCGCAGCAACCAGACCGAGAAGAAGAAATTAAAGGGCCCCCCGCCCAAGCCGCCTTTAAAGATGGTCAGCCGACAGCAGCAGCAGCAGGCTTTGCCAAAAAGCAAGGTGTGGAACTGGATGCGCTGTCAGTTCGCCCCACTGACAAAGGGGAATTTGTATTTGTGCAAAAAAGAATTCCCGGTCGTCCTGTGGCGGAAATTTTGACAGAACTTGTTCCCCAGTGGATTTGGGGTTTGGAAGGTAAGCGGTTGATGCGTTGGGGAAATGGGGATGCCAGGTTTTCCCGACCGATTCGTTGGTTGGTAGCTTTGTTAAATGAGACGGTATTGCCTTTAGAATTAGTGAATGGTTCTAAAACGATCCAGAGCGATCGCATTTCTCAAGGTCATCGGGTTTTGCATCCCGAACCTGTGACAATTGCCCAGGCTACTGATTATGTTACCGCCCTCAAATCTGCATTTGTCACCGTTGACCCAGAAGAACGGGTAAATCTGATTAAAGAGCAAGTAAATGCAGTTGCAGAGAATTTAGGCGGGTATACAGTAATTTACCCCAATTTGTTAGCGGAAGTAACCAACCTTGTAGAATATCCTTCCGCAGTTGTTGGTAAATTTGAACCAGAATTTTTGGAATTACCAACTGAGGTAATTACTGAAGTCATGGTTACTCATCAACGTTATTTTCCTGTATTCAAACCAGGGAGTTTTGAGCAAGAATTATTGCCCAACTTCATCACCATTTCTAACGCCGATCCCAAAAAATCAGATATTGTTGCCGTCGGAAATGAAAGGGTAATTCGTGCCAGATTAGCTGATGGGAGATTTTTCTACGAAGCTGATTTAACTAAACCATTAGAAAGCTTTTTACCGCAATTGGAAAAAGTCACCTTCCAAGAAGAATTGGGTTCGGTGCGTGCCAAGGTAGATAGAATAGTTAAAATCGCCGAGCAAATTAGCAGCCAATTAGAATTAGCGGAAAGTCAAAGCCAAAGAATCCAACGTGCTGCTTTATTATGTAAAGCAGATTTAGTCACTCAAATGGTGTATGAATTCCCCGAATTGCAAGGCATTATGGGAGAAAAATATGCCTTAGCCAGTGATGAAGATGCCGAAGTAGCAAAGGCAATTTATCAACATTATTTGCCAAAGGGAGCCGGTGATGTTTTACCGGAAACACTCACGGGTAAAATTGTTGGTTTGGCAGATAGATTAGATACTTTAGTGAGTATCTTTGGTTTAGGTTTAATTCCTTCCGGTTCATCCGATCCCTTCGCCTTACGCCGTGCGGCTAATGCTGTAGTTAAAATTGTTTGGTTTGATAATTTGCCAATAAATTTAGATGATTTGTTGAAGCAAATATCGATAGACTTTGCAGCAAAATATCATAAAGACCAGGCATCATTAACCACAGCGTTACAAGAGTTTTTCTTGCAACGCATCCGCACTTTATTACAAGAAGAAAAACAGATTGATTACGACTTAGTAAATGCAGTTTTAGGAGAAAACGATCCAGAATACACAGAACGAACGTTAAAAGATTTATTGGATGTCCGCGATCGCGCCTTGTACTTACAACAAATCCGCAACGACAGTACCTTAGATAACATCTACGAAACCGTTAACCGTTCCACACGATTAGCCGCTCAAGGTGATTTGGATACAAAACAGCTAGAACCGACAACCGTAGTTCGTCAAGAATTATTCCAAAAGCCCTCTGAAGACGCTTTGTATAATGCACTAATCGAATCAGTACCACAAACTCAAGCAGCACAGCAGACACGAAATTATCAACTATTAGTAGCAGCACTCACAAAAATTGCTCCAGCAGTTAGTAACTTCTTTGATGGGCCAGATAGCGTTTTAGTTATGGACTCCGATCCAGAAATCAAGCGTAATCGGTTACATCTGCTCGGATTAGTTCGCAATCATGCCCGTGTTTTAGCTGACTTCGGTGCGATCGTCAAAAATCTGTAGCGTAGGTCAACAAAAACTTGTGTAATTTTTGCCAAGAAAGGCTACTATAGGGAGTGCTTAACCAGGGACTCTGCTGCAATCTATGTCCAAAGCTCATGTTATTGGATTGGGAAAGTCCGGTGTTGCTGCGGCGAGATTGTTGAAACGGGAAGGTTGGGAGGTAGAGCTGAGCGATCGCAACACCTCCGAAACCCTCCTAGAACAACAACAAGAACTCGCTGCCGAGCAAATAACCGTTAAACTAGGACAATCCCTAGAATTGAATGGTGCTAATTTACCGCAATTAATAGTCGTTAGTCCTGGCGTGCCTTGGGATATTCCCGTATTAGTTGAGGCACGCCAATTAGGTATTGAAACCATTGGCGAAATGGAACTCGCATGGCGAAATTTACAATCACTACCTTGGGTAGGAATTACTGGCACTAATGGCAAAACTACTACCACAGCTTTAATTGCTGCCATTTTCCAAGCAGCAGAATTAAATGCACCCGCCTGCGGTAATATTGGCTACGCCGCTTGTGAAGTTGCCCTATCTAATAGGGGACAGGGGACAGGGGACAGGGGACAGAGGGATCGGGAAAGAGGTGGGGTAACTTCAATCCAAAATCCAAAATCTAAAATTCAAAATCATGTTGATTGGGTGATTGCGGAAGTTAGCAGCTATCAAATAGAATCTTCGAGTTCTCTTGCTCCCCGGATCGGTGTTTGGACGACTTTTACACCGGATCATCTTAGTCGCCATAAGACTTTAGAGAACTATTACAACATCAAAGCCAAGCTATTGCGTCAGTCCGAGTTGCAAGTGTTCAATGGCGATGATGCGTACTTGAGCCAGTTAGGTTTAAGTGCTTGGCCTGATGCCTATTGGACAAGTGTCAGAGGAAAAGATTTTCTGATTAGCGAAAAAGGCTTTTACATCGAAGACGGCTGGGTTGTGGAAAAATTGACTGCAACCTCGGCTCCAGAACCGATTGTGAAAGTATCTAGTTTGCGAATGGTGGGAGAACATAACCAGCAAAATCTGTTGATGGCAGTAGCAACAGCAAGATTAGCGGGAATTAATCGTGATGCGATCGCACTTGCAGTTCGGGAATTTCCTGGTGTTGCCCATCGTTTGGAGCATATCTGCACATGGGAAGGTATTGATTTCATTAACGATAGCAAAGCTACTAATTACGATGCGGCTGAAGTAGGTTTAGCATCTGTTAACAGTCCAGCGATTTTAATTGCTGGTGGAGAAGCTAAAGCAGGTGATGATACTGCTTGGCTAGCACAAATTCAAACCAAAGCTGCTGCTGTGTTATTGATTGGTTCGGCTGCACCTGCATTTGCCAAACGTCTCCGAGAGGTGGGGTATCATAACTACCATATTGTGGAAACTATGGACAGGGCAATTCCCAAGTCGGCAGAATTAGCCAAGCAGTATCAAGCGCCTGTGGTGTTGCTATCTCCGGCTTGTGCGAGTTTCGACCAGTACCCAAATTTTGAGGTGCGGGGCGATCGCTTCCGTCATCTATGCCTTGCTTGGGCAGGTGGTTGGAAACCCGCTAGAGTAGAACTTCCAGAACTTGAAAACTCTAGTCAAGAGTCCATAGTTCAAGGTCGATAAGCATTGTTTGTTTACAAGTTCGTAGTAAGGACTTTAGTCCTTGTTTTCTAAGCACTAAAGTCCTTACTACAAACTCTCAAAACTAATTTGACAAAATATTAGAAAGATTATTTGGTACTAATTTAGTAGTTTTCTATAATTAGATTTTGCTATAGTTTGCAACTTCAACCTCATGAGCGATGCTTGTAGGTTTAGGAATAGGTAAACCATCTTCTAGCATCCCTTCAATATGAAATTCAATAGCTTCTGCAATCATCTGCTTGACTTCTTCTAAAGTTTCACCCACAGCGACACAACCTGGTAAATCAGGGACATAAGCAGAGTAATTACCTTCAGCCTTTTCAATCACCACTACATACTGCATTGCGGTTCTCCTTATATAGCACAAGCCTTGGTGGTTAGGACATTAACAGATGATAAAACTTAGACACAACAAGACTTTTCCCCCAATCCCCAGTCACCAGTCCCCAGTCCCTTGCTATAACTGTGCTTGCCTCCAAATACTACTGAGAGTACCAGGGGCTAAGTCGTTAGACAATTTACCTGGAACTGTAACCACACCGGGTTTATCAGGATGTTTGAACTGTCGATGACTACCTTTAGTTCTATCAAGATACCAACCATCAGCTTCCAGTCGCTTGATTACATTACGTACTTTCTTGTTACTACTTATCTGTACAGGTAAAATTTCTGTTACAGATAGAGTGCCTTATTGAGAAAGCAAAGTAAACACAATTATGTCGCAATTCTGTCCGTCATTTTGTCATGGGTTTTAGTATTCCTACCCAACACATCAATCAACCAATAGGGCGATTTCCGGGATTGACTGCATGAATATATTCACTACCCGATCGCGGTCTTCCTCGTTTATAATAAGCTTCTTCTGGTTTACCCCATCCTAGCTGCAAAATCATTTCCAAAAAGCTAGAATTTTCCCACTTACATAAACTTGCCCACTCTGTTCTCTGAACAATTCTCTCTACATCAGAGGTGACAATTTGTTGGTATTGTTTACTATTATTGAAACTCAAATATAAATCCATCCCCATAGAGACTTCATACCAAAATTCTACGATGGAATTTTTAGCGGCTTTTAATATCTCTAAGTCACCATTGAGGGCAATTAACTCACTATCTATTTCGGGATAATGCAAGTTTTTTCCTTTAACTGTCATTTCCCGCCAAATAATACCAGAAACTCGATTTTCTCTCTGATAGTCGTGAATTGCAGTTTTGAAATCTTGATAGGCAGTAAACTGTTGCAACCCATCAGTTCTGATAAACTGGTCAATTACAGGATTGCCAGAGACTTTTATTTCTAACTTTAAGCGTTTTCCTTTCAGGCAAGCTTGGCGTTCGGCTGCCAAAATTTGAATTAGTTCCTGAGTGGTGTAAACCTTTGACATCAGAATACACTCTATTTAGTCATTGGTCATTGGTCATTAGTCATTAGTCATTAGTCAGTTGTTACGGACTTATAGACTATAGATTAACTTTCTAATCATTATGCTTTGACATCGGCGGCAATGTAGTAACAGATATAACTAAAAATTAGGGCAGACCAATTTGGTCTACCCCATAGGTTACTTAGCTAACTCACTACTAAACTCGTTAAAAGCTCGCCGCTTTAGCTGTGCTGTTTCAGTGCGTGGTAATAAATCAAAGATTTTACGAAATTCATCGTCTATATCTTCAAAAGGTACTTGACCCTTTTTATTCAAAACTACTTCACCTGACTTATTTAACACCACTACTTGAGGAACGCTTCCAGCATAGTAATATCCTGGTTCAGTTGGGTCGTAGGTCTCTTTCTGCGGGATAGTATCTACATTAATCGGCATAATCTCTGCTACCCGACCGTAGAATTCCTGTACCCGTGAAATGGAAATGGCATATCTTTTGGAATCGCTACTATCATCCAGATAAAAAGCCAAAAATACGGGTTTATGTTCCGCTAAAGTCTGTGCTAGTGTCTGTCTGGGAGGAACCAATGAACCATTGCCAGCATAAACGACAAAGATGTTGCCATCATATAAATCATTATTCAGACCAGCAGATGCAGGTTGCATATTTATAATGAAAAGACTTACAAGCAACAACAGGCATTTGGACAACCACCTTTGCCAGCCAGTAATTTGTTTATGTAAAAAAAGAAACTTTGTGCTATTCATCAAAAGGAACCTTGCAAGCTACTACTTGTTGTGAGTTTGTGCTGAATTTGACCAACTGGGCTGGATATGTAATTACGCCCACGCACTATTTTTTAAGATAACGCCTACTGAGATTATCTCTCGCAAGTGGCTGGTATCGCTACGCAGAAGTCAAAACAGAGGTAAAGTAGCGCAACAATCCAAAATCTAAAATTGCGAATACTGGCTTTTTTAGCCAGGATTCGCTAAACTCACAAGATTAAATTTGCACTTTTAATTAACAACCGCCAGAAGACTAGGGTACAGATGTGGCAAACAAAATACAATTCATAGATAGACTGCGATTGGGTTTCGCGGTGTCAGTGGCAAAGAGTGTGACCTTTATAGTGCGATCGCTCCGTCTGGGTGCTGCTAGTGTATTACCAGGCTCGATTGCTCGTCGCATTGAACCCAGACTTTTACAATTATTGAGTCAGCAAGTTAAAAACGGAGTGATTTTAATTGCTGGTACTAACGGCAAAACCACTACAGCGCTGCTTTTATGCACAATCCTAGAACGCAAGGGTTTTCGTGTCACTCATAATTCTACAGGTGCAAATCTAGAAAATGGCCTGATGACAGCGCTGTTGGAAAGCACCAACTTACTAGGTACGCTAAATACTGATTACGCCATTTTAGAAGTTGACGAAAATATTGTACCGAAAGTATTAGCGCCACTCCAGCCGCGAATCATTCTCTGTTTAAACTTGTTCCGCGACCAACTCGATAGGTACGGCGAAGTAGATACAATTAGTAAGCGTTGGACAAAAGTTATTTCTACCCTACCAGTAGAAACGGTGGTAATTCCTAATGCTGATGACCCAACTTTATCTAACCTCGGTCAACAGCTACCTCAACGGGTGTTATTCTTTGGCTTGAATGAACCAGAACATTATTTAGAAGCAATTCCTCATGCTGTTGATTCTATTTATTGTCCAAAATGTGGACATTCCCTAGATTACAAGGGTGTTTATTTGTCTCATTTGGGAGATTTTACTTGTCCCAAGTGTGGTTTTAGTAAAAGTAAACCGACTTTGGAAAGTAGTGAATGGTCGCAAATTCTGGTTGGTTTGTACAATAAATATAATACTTTGGCGGCTGCAACTGCGGCTATTGAATTAGGAATTGATGAAGCAACAATCAGAGATACTATTAACAACTTCCAAGCTGCTTTTGGTCGGGCTGAAGATTTAGTAATTAACGGTAAACGAGTGCGAATATTGTTATCAAAAAATCCTGTAGGAACCAATGAAACCATTCGCGTAGTTACTCAAAGCACAGATAAAACCACACTGCTGGTATTGAACGATCGCACGCCCGATGGCACTGATGTATCCTGGATTTGGGACGTGGATACCGAGAAACTAGTCGAACGCGGCGGGACTTTAGTAGTGAGTGGCGATCGCGTCTACGATATGGCACTACGTTTACGTTACAGCCAAAAGCACCCTGAGAGTAACTTAAATTTAATAGTCGAAGAAGATTTGCGACAAGCGATCGCTACTGCATTAGAGCATACACCAGAGAATGAAACTCTGCATATTTTACCTACCTACTCAGCCATGCTAGAAGTGCGAGAAGTTCTGACTGGTCGGAAAATTCTGTAAATTTGGTAGTGGGAATGAGAGAAATTTTTCCCATTACCCAGTTCCCAACACCTAATCCAATTACGAATTACGAATTACGAATTACGAATTATGAATGTGAGTTCTCAAAATTTGGAATTAACAATTGGTTGGTTGTACCCGACGCTGATGAGTACTTATGGCGATCGCGGTAATGTAATTACTATAGAACGTCGCGCCGAGTGGCGGGGATACGATGTTAAAGTGTTACCCCTGGATCAAAATTCCACAGCCGCAGATATTAAAACTGTAGATGTAATCGTGGGTGGTGGCGCACAAGACCGTCAGCAAGAAATAGTCATGCGTGATTTGCAAGGTGCAAAAGCTGACGCAATGCGCGAGAAAATCGAAAATGGCACACCAGGAGTATTTACTTGTGGTTCCCCCCAATTACTCGGACATTATTATGAACCAGGTTTGGGGCAACGGATTGAAGGTTTGGGAATACTCGATTTAGTTTCTGTGCATCCTGGTGAAAATACTAAGCGCTGTATTGGCAACTTGGTAATTGAAGTGACAGCCTCACGTCTGGCGCAAGATTTAAAAGAGATGACGGGTAGCACACCTTATTTGGTAGGCTTTGAAAATCACGGCGGACGTACCAAGCTGGGAAAAGTGGAAGCTTTGGGACGTGTGGTATACGGTTTGGGAAATAATGGTGAAGATGGGACAGAAGGAGCATTTTATCAGAATGCGATCGCTACTTATTCTCACGGCCCTTTGTTACCGAAAAATCCTTTTGTTGCAGATTGGTTAATTCAAACAGCGCTGCGGCTAAAGTATCAACAGGAAATTACCTTAAAACCTTTTGACGATAGCCTCGCTACACAAGCACGAGAAGCGATGTTTAAGCGATTGAAAGTGAGTTTACCAAGTGCTGCGGCGGCGAAAGTTTAACCTCAGTTCGCTGATTAAGCCTCTCTCCGTGTCGGGGAGAGGTTTGGAGAGGGGTCAAATTTGACATAAAGAGGGCAAAGTATGACTCAAGCCTTAGCCAAACAAGTAACATTTGATGAATTTATCGCCTGGTATCCCGAATCTTCAGACAGGCATTATGAACTACATGATGGGGTAATTGTTGAAATGCCTAAGCCAACAGGGAAACACTCAGAGATAGCCGGGTTTATCAATGGTTCTTTGTTTATTGAAATCACTCGTTTGTCCATCCCTTGGTTTATCCCTAAAGAATGCCTTATCAAGTCAATTAACACTGATTCAGGTTATGAACCAGATGTAATCGTTCTTGATAGACAAGCTGTTATGGATGAGCCTCGTTGTCAAAAAGAATCTATCATTACGCGGGGTAGTTCCGTCAAGTTGGTTGTAGAAGTTGTTTCAACCAACTGGAGTGATGATTATGCTTTGAAGTTAGAAGATTACGAATCTTTGGGTATTCCTGAATATTGGATTGTAGATTATCTAGGTTTAGGTGGTAGGCGGTTTATTGGCAATCCTAAACAACCAACTATCTCGATTTACCAACTAATTGAAGGTGAGTATCAGGTTAGACAATTTAGGGGAAATGACCATATTCAGTCGCCAGCGTTCCCAGAGTTGAATTTAACTGCTGAACAGATTTTTCGGGCTGGAGAAGTCGCGTAAACAAGGGCTAAAAAAGTAAAAGAGTATCAAAGACTCGTCCGCGAGTATCAAAGACTCATCGGCGAGTATCAAAGACTCATCGGCGAGTATCAAAGACTCATCGGTGAGTATCAAAGACTCGTCCGCGAGTATCAAAGACTCATCGGCGAGTATCAAAGAC